>CAXSEG010000200.1:0-8731 GCA_964235545.1 uncultured Acetobacteraceae bacterium | reverse complement strand
CAGGACTTCTTCCCGCTGACCGTGAACTACCAGGAAAAGGCGTTCGCCGCCGGCAAGATCCCCGGCGGCTTCTTCAAGCGCGAGGGCCGCCCCTCCGAGAAGGAGACGCTGGTCAGCCGCCTGATCGACCGCCCGATCCGCCCGCTGTTCCCGGAAGGGTTCCGCAACGAGGTCCAGGTCGTGGCCACCGTCCTGTCGCATGACATGGAAAACGATCCGGACATCGTCGCCCTGATTGGCTGCTCGGCCGCACTCACTTTGTCCGGCATCCCGTTCTTCGGCCCGGTCGCCGCCGCCCGCGTGGGCTTCATCGACGGCGCCTATGTGCTCAACCCGACCGTCGAGCAGATGAAGGGCTTCAAGCTTGACCTGGTCGTCGGCGGCACCGCCGAGGGCGTGCTGATGGTGGAGAGCGAGGCACACGAGCTGGACGAGGCCACCATGCTGGGCGCCGTCGAGTTCGGCCATGCCGGGTTCCAGCCGGTGATCCAGGCGATCATCGAACTGGCCGAGCACGCGGCGAAGGAGCCGTGGGGCATGCCGGAGCCGGCACCGGAACTCGCCACCCTCAAGACCCGGCTGGGCGAAGTCGCCCGCGCGCCGCTCGCTGAGGCCTACAAGGAGGTGCTGAAGCAGTCCCGCCAGGACAAGGTCAGCGCCGCCAAGAAGGAAGCCGTCGCCAAGCTCGCCGAGGAGGGCCTGGACACTGACAAGGCCAAGGGCATGATGAAGTCGCTCGAGGCCGATATCGTCCGTAACGCCATCCTGGACACCGGCCTGCGGATCGACGGACGCGACACCAAGACGGTGCGTCCGATCATCGCCGAGGTTGGCATCCTGCCGCGCGCGCACGGGTCCGCCCTGTTCACCCGCGGCGAGACGCAGGCGCTGTGCGTCGCCACGCTGGGCACCGGCCAGGACGAGCAGATCATCGACCAGCTGGAGGGCGAGAGCCGCGCCCACTTCATGCTGCACTATAACTTCCCTCCGTACTCCGTCGGCGAGGCAGGGCGTATGGGCAGCCCAGGCCGTCGTGAGATTGGGCACGGCAAGCTGGCCTTCCGCGCCGTGCGGCCGCTGCTGCCGGCCAAGACGGAGTTCCCGTACACCATGCGGGTGGTTAGCGAGATCACGGAGAGCAACGGCTCCTCCTCGATGGCGACGGTCTGCGGCAGTTCGCTCGCGCTGATGGACGCGGGCGTGCCGCTGAAGCGCCCCGTGGCGGGCATCGCGATGGGCCTGATCAAGGAAGGTCGCGGGTTCGCCGTGCTGAGCGACATCCTGGGTGACGAGGACCACCTCGGCGACATGGACTTCAAGGTCGCGGGTACCGAGATTGGCATCACCAGCCTGCAGATGGACATCAAGATCACGTCCATCACGTTCGAGATCATGAAGACGGCGCTGGAGCAGGCGCGCGAGGGCCGGATGCACATCCTGGGCGAGATGGCCCGCGGGTTGTCCGGCGCCCGTGGCCACGTGGCGGCGACGGCGCCGCGCATCACCACGATCACCGTGCCGAAGGAAAAGATCCGCGAGGTGATCGGCACCGGCGGCAAGGTGATCCGCGAGATCGTCGAGCAGACCGGCTGCAAGATCGACATCGAGGATGACGGCACGATCAAGATCGCGGCGACGACGGAGGAGGCCAGCCAGGCCGCCATTGACAAGATCCGCGGCATCGTGGCCGAGCCGGAGGTGGGCGTGATTTATAACGGCACCGTGGTGAAGACGGCCGAGTTCGGCGCCTTCGTGAACTTTCTGGGCTCGAAGGACGGCCTGGTCCACATCAGCGAACTAAGCCAGGGCCGGGTCAACAAGACGACCGATATCGTGGCGCAGGGCGACAAGGTGAAGGTCAAGTGCCTGGGCTTTGACGACCGCGGCAAGGTGAAGCTCTCGATGCGGGTGGTTGACCAGGCCACCGGCGAGGACATCAGCGAGAAGGTCGGCTCCAAGGGTGGTCGCCCGCGGGAAGCCGACGCGGCCTAGCGAGCGACGCCCGGATGGGGGTGTTCGCGCACTCCCATCCTACCCCTAGCAAAACTTGGCTGGGGTCTTCATATTACCGTTTGTTTCAGTCTTGGGACTTAGCCGGGCATGAAGTTGATCAATGCGATCCGCATGGGTGGAGTGGATGTCCTCCCGCTCGTCGAAGGCGGCAAGGGTGTGTCCGTGTCCACCGGCGTGTCGTCCGGGCACTGGGCGCAAGCGGGCGGTGCGGGGACGTTCAGCGCCGTCAACGCCGATAGCTATGACGCGAACGGCCATCGCGAGCCGCAGCTCTATCACGGGCGTACCCGGCGTGAGCGCCACGAAGAGCTGATCGACTTCGCCATCCGCGGTGGCATCGCCCAGGCGCAGCAAGCGCACGAGCTATCCGGCGGGCAGGGCCGCATCCATGCCAACATCCTGTGGGAGATGGGCGGGGCAGAGCGCGTGATCACGGGCGTGCTCGAGGGAGCCAAGGGCCTGATCCATGGCCTGACCTGCGGCGCCGGCATGCCATACCGCCTGAGCGACATTGCAGCCAAGTTCGGCGTGCACTACTACCCGATCGTCTCCTCCGCCCGCGCCTTCAACGCTTTGTGGAAGCGGGCCTACTCCAAGGCGGCCTCCCTGCTCGGCGGCGTGGTGTATGAGGACCCCTGGCTCGCGGGCGGCCATAACGGCCTGACCAACGGCGAGGATCCGGAAAAGCCAGAGGATCCGTTTGCCCGCGTGCTGGCGCTGCGCAAGCTGATGCGCAGCTTCGGCCTGGGCGATACCCCGATCATCATGGCCGGCGGCGTGTGGTGGCTGGAGGAGTGGGAGCACTGGATCGACAATCCGGAGCTCGGGCCAATTGCCTTCCAGTTCGGCACCCGCCCCCTGCTGACTCAGGAGAGCCCGATCGGTGACGCCTGGAAGCAGCGACTGCTGACGCTCAAGGAAGGCGACGTCTTCCTCAACAAGTTTAGCCCGACGGGGTTCTATTCGTCGGCAGTGAACAACGGCTACATTCAGGAACTGCGCGAACGCAGCGAGCATCAGGTCGCCTACACGATGGAACCCGTGGGTGAGCACACCGCCGCGTTCGGGGTGGGCCCACGGCAACGCATCGTGTACCTGACACCGATGGACCTTGGCCGGGCGGAGCGTTGGGTGCGCGAGGGTTTCACCGAGGCGCTGCGCACCCCGGACAGCACGCTGGTGTTCGTGACGCCGGCCAAGGCATCCGAGATCCTGCAGGACCAGACGGATTGCATGGGCTGCCTCAGCCAGTGCCGCTTCTCCAACTGGTCGCAGCACGAAGCCGGTTTCACCACCGGCAAGAAAGCGGACGCGCGCAGCTTCTGCATCCAGAAAACGTTGCAATCCGTCCGCGACGATCAAGGGGACGCGGCAACGCTCAACAACAACCTCATGTTCAGTGGCCACAACGCTTACCGCTTCGCGTCCGACCCGTTCTACTCGAACGGGTTCATCCCGACGGTCAAGGAATTGGTTGAGCGTATTCTGACGGGCCGGTGACACGCCTGCTGACAGTCAGCTGGTTCGAGCGTCCATCGCGCCTCTAGCAGGTGCTCGCACCTTGATGGGGTTGTGCGGACGCGACCGCATCGCCATGCAGGCTACAACCTGCAACACATCAGCAACGTAGTAGATTAGATCGATGGACGAGACGTTCTACCGCCTGGGTCGAGATCCCGCGTCTGGAAGGCTGACCGGCTGCAGTCCGCGCAGCATATCCGCGATCTGGTCCGCCATCTGCCCGACGATCGCGCTCTCCGCCGCGACCAGCTCCGGCGTCCCCGGCCCAGTTGGCTGGATTGTCAGCCGCAGCGTATGGGTTGCCGCGGGATCGTGGCTGCGGCCTTGCTCCACCGCTACCTGGGCCAGCATCACCACCGTGCCGCCTTGGTCCAGGTCAAACCGCTGCACGTCCAGCTCCACCGTAGCCGACGGATCAACCGAGATGGTGCCGGCTTCCGTGAACACACTGCTGCCAGGCAGGCGCTGCGATACATCAAGCGCGAGGACTCGGCCGATCATGTCACCCAGCGGCTCGCCCCAGCGCTCGCCGCTGCGCAGCTGTAGCCGGTTTGCCGAGCTGTCACGGACGATCTCCGGCCGGTCCAGGTAGCCGGCCAAGCCGGGCCGTGACAGCTTGATCGCAGCCGGGCCGCTACCGAGCGGCTGCCCCGGTACGGCGCGCAAGGTGTAGACCGCCGGGTCAGGCGACGCACAGCCCCATAGCGCCAGCATCGCCGGCGCGACTAGCCAGCCGCGGCGCATCACCGTTCGGCGCCTTCGGCCGTGCGGCCCCGGATCAGCGCCTCCGGATGGCGGTCGAGGAAGTCGGCCAGCAGGCGGATCGATCGGGCAGCGTCGTTGAACTGGGACATCAACCGTTCCAAGTCGCGTGAGAACTGAGAGTTGCTGCCATAGCCATTGTTCACCGAGCCCACCAGTTGGCTCGCCCGGCTCAACGTCTGATCGAGGCTGTTGCTGATGTCCGGCAGACGATGCAGCAGCGGTGTCAGCCCCGCATCTGTCCGCTTCACAAGGCCTTGTACATCCACGAGCGCGCCCGTCGCGGCATTGATCGCCTGCTTCACCTCGGGCCCACCGATCGTAGTATTCAGTGTCGCCAGCAGCGTGCTCGCATTGTTGCCGATCTGTGCGAACGGGATCGCCCCGACCTTCTGCAGGATCTCCGAGGCCGAGGTGATGATGCCGCTGAACCCGCCGCCGAGTGTCGGCAGCACGATCGCGTCGCCTTCCATCGAGACCGTGCCCGGCGGTGGATTGGGCGGGAAGTCCAGCGAAACGGCCAGCGACCCGGTAATGTAGCTCGTCGTCACCAATTCCGCCCGTAACCCGTGATTTACCAGCCGGCGGCTGACTGTCTCGGGCGTGTCGTTAGGGTCGCCTCCCACGGCGCTCAGCCGCTCGGGCTGGATCTCGGCGGCGACCCGCACCCGGGCGGTCGCGTTCACCGGGTCCAGCTCCAGCCCGACGTCTGTCACGGTGCCGATCTGCTGGCCGTAGATCTGAACCGGCGCGCCCACGGCCAGTCCGCTCGTCGAGGTCTGGAAATACATCACCGTCAGGATACGCTGCTTGTAGCCGGCCGCGTTGGCCGCCTCCTCGCTCGCGAACAGGTCGAATGATGCGTCTTGCTTGGCGCTCTCGGTGTCCCGCGCGTCCTCCGGCGTCCCAAACGCGACACCGCCGGACAGCACCGCCTGTAGCGATTCCAGTTCCACGTGCAGCCCCGAGCCGCCGAACGCCACGTTCAGGCCGGAGGCGTTCCAGAAACGCGTCCCGCTCCGCACCCATTTGTCGTACGGGGCGCGGACGAACGCATTGACCGTGATCGCGCCGTTACCCTCGGGCAGATGGTAGCCGAGCACCTCGCCCACCACGATGTCACGGTAGAACACCGGCGAGCCGCTGCCGAGCGAGCCGATCCGCGTCGTCGTCAGCACGAACGTGGTGCCTGGCTCGTCCGATCGGACGCCCGGTGGGTCCTCTAGCCCCGTATAGACGCGAAGCGACTTGGTCCCCTTCGAACCGGGATCCATCTCGATGTAGCCGCCGGAGATCAGCGTCTCCAGCCCCGAGATACTGGCGCCGGAGAGGCGGGGGCGCACCACCCAGAACCGGGCCTGGTCGGTGAGGTAGGGGTCCGCCTCGCTGTTCATCCGCACGTGAACGATCACGTGGCTCATGTCCTCGGCCAGCCGGATGCTCGTGACGGTGCCGAGGTCGACGGCCTTGTGCCGGACCTTGGTCTGCCCGGCGGTCAGCCCGTCGGCACTCTTGAAGCTGATGACGATCTCGGGCCCGCGCTGCGACAACGTGGTGAACGCAAGATAGGCGCCGACCACCGCGGCGACGATCGGCAGGATCCAGACGAACGAGAAGGCGGATTTGCGGCGGATATCGGCTTCGGGAATGGCGGCCTGATCGGTTTTGGTCGGGTCGGCTTTCGGCGTGTTGCTATCGCTCATGCAGGTCCTGCGGTGGCCGGCGGCACAGCCGGCCGGTGGATGTCGGAGGAGGCTCTCGGGGCGTGGGCACGCTGGCTGAGCGCCCCTTCCCCGGCCGCATCCCACATCAGCCGTGGGTCGAAGCACACAGCGGCGATCATCGTCAAGACGACCACGCTACCAAAGCAGATCGCGCCGGTGCCTGGCTGTATATCAGCGATCACGCCCGCTTGCACCAGGCCAACCAGGGTCCCGAGCATGAACACGTCGATCATCGACCAGCGGCCGATGAAGTCCACCGCCCGGTAGAGCCGCGTTCGGTCGTGCAAGTGCCAGGCGGACCCGCGCTGGGTGGCGATCAGCATGACCGCCAGGCTCACGAGCTTGAACAGCGGTACCGCGATGCTGGCCACGAACACCAACAGGGCCAGCGGCCACATTCCCGAGTCCAGCAACTCCTGTGCGCCGCCGATGATGGTGGACGGCGTGCCCTGGCCGAGCCGCGTCACCGTCATCACGGGGAACACATTGGCGGGGATGTAGAGCACCGCCGCCGCCGCCAGCAGTGCCCAGGTGTTGGCCACGCTGCCCGGCAAGCGCGCATGCAGCCGGGTGCGGCAGCGCGTGCACAGGTCGCCGTCCCGCGCGTTGTTGACCCGGGCGCATTCGTGGCAACTGATCAAGCGGCCGCGCCCCGGTTGCGGCGGGGGCACCAGGCCACGCTGCTCCATCGCCTCCCACACGCCATCCGCATCGAGCAGGAAATCGCCGGCCACCATCGTCAGCATCAGCGCACCCACGGCGTAGAGCGCCACCCCCGTGCTGACAGTGGCGATGGCGCCCAGCCGGGTGAACGCCACGAACACGCCGAGCAGGAACACTTCGACCATCGCCCATGGACCGATGCGGTGATACCACTTGAAAATGAAGGGAAGGTTTCGGGGCGGGTTCTCCGCACGAAGCCCCACCAGGACGTAGAGCATCACCACGATCTTCGCCAACGGCGCCACGATGGCCGTGACGGTGACGATGATCCCCAGCTCCCAAGCGCCCTGCCGGATGAAGGCCAACGGCAGGGACAGCATCGTCGTCTGCCGCTGTTGTCCCACGATATCCACCGACAGGAACGGCGCCAGCACCGCCACAAAATACAGCACCAGCGACGTCAGCACCAACGCCAGCACCCGGCTCGCCCAGCGTGGCCGGGAGCGTCGCAGCGTGGCACTGCACCGCGGGCAACTCGCCTCCCCATGCGGGGGAAGCGGGGGCACGGTCTGGATCAATCCACAGTCAGAGCATTCCCGCTCCTGGCTAGGCACCAATGCGGGCAACGAGGTCAAGGTCATGCACCGCAACCTGCCGGACCACGCGCCCGCACGCCAGCCACCCCGCGTGCACGTGGCTGCGACCCACGCCACACCAGGCCCAGTCTGCCCGGCAACCCGATCCATCGTTGCGTCCCGTGTCCGGGAGCGATATACGCGGCCCGCTGCCGGCGTAGCTCAGGGGTAGAGCAACTGATTCGTAATCAGTAGGTCCGCGGTTCAATTCCGCGCGCCGGCACCGTAGCCATCAGTCCCGTACGTAGCCTGTTGCAGCTAACCCGGTCTGTGACTCGTACTTTGGCCCGCAGATGTTCTTGACCGCACGCATCCAATTCCACGCTTGCCAAGTATTCCCCCTGCAGGTGTGGACCGGGGGGATGTCGGCCTTTGTGTTCGTTCGCGAGAGCCGCTGCATTGCGGGTATCGGCCCAGCAAGCGGTCAGTCCAGGGCCATCCATGCGCGAATGGCCTAAGACGGTATCCTGTGTCGGCGCCTGCCATGTCGGGCACGAAGCGCTGCAGGCAGTAATCGCCGATCGTCGCGTCTCGGACCGGTTGCGTCGGCAAGCGACCGAGTTGTTGCGGCTTATCACGGCACCCAGCGTGCTTTCGAAGCGGCCGAAGGTCGCACGGGGCCGCCGCTCCAGGGGAGGCGACCATTTCGCGGGTGGGCTTCCCGAGGGCCTCTTGATCAGGGCGCGGCGGCCGTACCAGGACCCACGGCCCTTCCGGCGTTCCTGAGTGGTTGGGCGGATATGCCGCTCGCAGTGCGCCCCGTGCCAGACGTGCTGCGCCGGGCTGCCTGACCACGACAGCTCCGATCCCGGCCAGCGTTCGAGTGGCCCGATCCATGCAGCACCAGACCGAACGGCATGGAGGCTCGCGGGCGATGAGATATCGGCGGTTGGCGGCGGTGATGGTGGCGCTGGCCGCGATGGCGCGCCCGGCTGCCGCGAAAGACATGCTGGTCATCGGCGTCGCGCAGTTCCCGGCCAACCTGCATCCGTACATCGGCTCGCAGACCGTGCAGGGCTACGTGGACGGCCTGGCCCTGCACCGGGTCACCGCCTACGACACGAACGGCAAGATCGTCTGCCTGCTCTGCACGGAGGTGCCGTCGCTGCAGAATGGGCTGGCAAGGCGCGAGGACCAGCCCGGCGGCGGCAAGGGACTCGCGGTGACGCTGAAGCTGAAGCCCGGCCTGCGCTGGGGTGACGGCGTCCCTGTCACCGCGCGGGACATCCGCTTCACCTGGAAGGTGGGCAGCGATCCCAACGCGGGGTTCGCCGGACTGCATCCCTGGACGCGGGCCACGGCGGTGGACGTCTTGGACGACCAGATTGCGGTGCTGCACCTGCCGGGAACCCCGGTCTCGTTCGCGCTGTGGGACGAGCTGCTGTCCGAGCATCTCGACGGCCCGGTGTATGA
>CAXSEG010000199.1:0-8828 GCA_964235545.1 uncultured Acetobacteraceae bacterium | reverse complement strand
AACTCCGTCCGTGTGATTGCAACCGCCATGATGTCCCTGCGAATCCATGCCAAACCCAGAGAATCACAACAGGGGAGCCAAAGGAATCCCAGGCGAGTCAGAGCCAGCCGCCGCTGGTATCAGGCGTGCGCCAGCCAGTCGCGCACGCCCTGTGCGGTCCGGAACTGGTCGACCGCGCGTGCCGACAGACCGTCCGCCCGCTGCTCCACCATGCGGCTCAGCGCGGTACCGGGCCCGAGCTCGAGGAAGCGCGACGCACCAGCCTCCCGGCAGAGCTCGAGACAGGCCGACCAGTCGACCGTGGTGGAGATCTGGGCTGCGAGCTTGCTCAAGCCGCGCTTGGGATCGCGCACGGTGCCGCCGTCGATCCCGCTCAGCAGGCGGACCCCAGCGGCAAACCCCGCGCGTTCCTGCCCGGCGAGAACCCGCGCGAAAGCCGTGGCTGCGGACGCAAGCAGGATCGTATGCGACGGGACCGCAACCCTCAATCGCCGGGCCGTGCTGGCGCCGTGGTGGATCGCGTCGGAAATACAGGCATCGAGCGCGCCAGACGTCCCGCCGATGACGACGCTGTCCGTCTCGTTGACGATGGCGAGATGCCCGTCGTGCGCCTCGAGCATCTTGTCCAGCGCCGGGCGCGACAGCCCGACGATCGCGGCCAGACCGGCACCGGCCGGTGACGCGCGGTCCATCAGCGTTGCCCGCTTGGCGGCCAAATGCAGCACTTGGGACGGCGTGAAAATTCCCGCGCAGCCCCAGGAGGCGAGCTCGCCGACGCTGTAGCCGGCCAGCACGACATGGGACGGACGGGCATCGCCCAGCATCGCCCAGCCCGCCAACGCCTGGGTGCAGCACAGGATCTGTCCCGCGCGGTTATCGAAGAGCGTGTCGTCGTCGCTATCGCGGACGAATCGCCGGGGATCGGTGCCACCGAGCAGCAGCGCTGCCGCCGCAAAGACCGGCTCGGCTTCCGGAACATCGCCCAGCAGTGTGAACATCTCCCGATGCTGACCGCCCTGGCCGGAACAGAGAATGGCGACCGGGCCGTTCAACGGTCCGCTCCCGCCGAGGCGATGTTCATCGCCAGTGGTCCGATGATCATGCTGCCTGCCGTATGACCGGAGGTTCGTCGTCCGGCATCATGGCGACGAACAGCGTCATCGCGAGCAAGTCAGCGCACCCGCCGGCGGATAGGGTCTGGGCCACGAACTGCCGGTGCAGCAGCAGCGCCCGGTCGCGCCAGCCGGGTCGGCCGCAACCGCCCGCGGCGAGGAAACCGCGCGCTGCCGCCTGGGCGAAAGCGAGGCCGTTACGACCTCCCCGATGAAGCAGGGTGGTATCGTCCACGTTGGCGATCAACGCGAACAGGCATTGCAGCCGCGCCGCCTCCTCGTCGCCGCCGGCTATCCGTAGCCCCTCGCGCAGCGCGGGAAGTCCGATGCGATAGACCGTCTCAAACCCGGAGGCAGCTTCCTGTCGTGCCCCGCCTGCGCCGTAGCGGCGGAACGCCCCCGCCCCGTGACTGTCTGCGATGGCTGGGCCATTGCGGACAGCGTCACCCCAGAGCGAAGCGACAATCATGCCAAGCGGCCCGGCGGCCGATCCCGAAACGCGCGCGCCAGCGGCGGCGCAGAGCAGCCCCAGCCCGAAGATCGCGCCGCGATGGCTATTGACGCCCCCAGTCGCCCGCATCATCGCCGCCTCCGCCGCGAGTCCGATGCGGCGCAGCTCGTTCATGGGCGCCAGGCGGCTGCCCGCTGCCGCGAGGTCGGCCAGGAACGGCCCGATCGCCGCGGCGCTGGCCTGGAAGGTCGCCGCATCCATGTCCTGGTGGCTGCCGGTATCGACATGGCTGACCAGGCCCGGCTTGGGATAAGTGAACAGCTCCAGCAGCATCGCCCGCTGCGCCAGCCAACCGATGTCCGCCATCGCACCCGGCGCCGCGCTGAGCCCGACCGCTGCGTGCTTCAGCATGGGACCATCTCCTCCTGCAGGAATCGGTCCCTGGTCATAAGCACGACATTCTCGCCGGTCTTGACGAGAAGTTCGGTGGCACCCTCTCCGGCAAGCTCGCGCCAGTTCACGGCCCAGGCCCGGTCGAGCACGATCTCACCGTCCAGACGCGGGCCAGGTGCTGCCTCGATCGCGCGCAAGGCTGCAACCAGGCGGCCGATCGCCGGCTTCCGCCCGTTGGGAATGTTCCACAACAGATCAAGATCGGATCGGGCGTGCAGGTAGGACAAGCCGGTCACGTGCTGCCACATCGCACTGCCGAACAGGCACGGCGCCAGCCCCAACCCGGCGGCCAGCGTCAGCACCGCCTCCGCCCGCAGCCGTAGGAACTGGGGCAATCCGGACGCCGCCTCACCCAGCGCCGGTGGCTGGCGGATTATCGCGATCTCCTCCGGCGCCACCTGGAAGGCGAGCCGCGCCCGTCCTTGCGCCGCCGGCAGGGCGACCGCGACCGGCACGAGGCCGGGCTGGTCGCCGAGCTGCCGCCGTCGCCGCATGATCGGCAGGTGATGCGCAGCCCAATGGCGTAGGCCTGTGATCCCAGCCAGTGCCGGGTCGCGCGCCATGAGCGCCGCCCAACCGTCCCCCGTCAAGTAGAGTAGGTCGTGCCGCACCGGATCGCAGCCGGCCTCGCAAAGGCCTTTCATCGGATCCTGATCGTCGCTGCGTCCATCACCCGGCGTGCGACCTCTGCCGCCCGCTTGCGCCCCTTGCGTTCGGCGCCAAGCTGGTCGCGCACATCTTCGGCTGCATGGTCCGCCGAGAGCAACGCGTCGAGCCTGCCGGTGTAAGAGGCAATGTTGTCGTCCCATGTCTCTGTCACCGCGCCCGTCATGGCGAGATGGTCGAGGCCGGGAGCGAAGATCGGTGTGGTCTTGGCCATGGCCTTCAAACGGTCGAGCGGCAGCTTCGTCACCCGCGCGATCGACGGCAGGTCCATCACGCTCGGCTCCGCTCCCGGCACCGCGACCAACCGGTCGGTCGATAGGGCGGTGGCGATGAAGGCGCCGGCCGCGGCACCGCCATAGAGTACACCGACCGTGTGATGGTTACTGAGCGAGGCAAGCGCCAGGCTCTTGCTGAGATGCGCCAGGTATTCGTTCAGTCCGAGCAGCTCGTCGCGGCGTGCCATCTTCTGGCTTTGCGTGTCGACCAGCACCACCAGCGGGGCACCGCCCGCCTTCGCGACATGGTCGAGTACGATCTTCGACATAGCGATCGCGGCATCGACGCCGACCGGCTCGCCTTTGGAGATGCCTACGATGCCGACCTCGACGCCGGCAGCGGTTGTGGCCAGCCCGCTGGTCACGCCGATGTCGCTGGTCTGCAATTTGTGTCCGCCCGGGAAGAGGGCATCCGCGAGTTCATCGAGCTTCATGATCGGGAGCCTCCTTGGTCGCCAGGCCGATGAAATCCGTTTCGGTCAGGTCCGCAATGCCGTCCGGATTGGCCAAACCACGACGGGCCCAGATCTCCGTCGCGTCCCGGCTGCGGCCGTCGGCGTGCAGGCGGGCTTCCAACCGGCGCTGTTCCGCCTGGAGCTGCGGGAGATCAAAGGGCGGCGTATCGCCTTGCAGCAGGGTTATCGCCGCCTTGCGGAACGCATCCAACGTGTCGGCCACATAGTGATCGGCGCCGCCCAGCAGCCGCCGGGTCCGGCCGCCAGTGATCCGCCAGACCAAAGCGCGATCCTTGGAGTCGAACTCCTCGACACCCTTGTTGGTCTCGATCACTTCCGGTCCTGACACGCTGATCCGACCGTGCTGTGAGATGACGATGCGCGAGCAGCAGGCGGTGATGATCCCCCCACCGCCGAAGGCACCCGCCTTGCCACCCACCATCGCGATGACGTTGATGCCGGCCGCGCGCGCCTCGGTGATGGCGCGGATGATCTCCGATACCGCCAGCTCACCGGCGTTCGCCTCCTGCAGCCGGACGCCGCCGGTATCGAGCAGCAGCAGGACGGCGTGCGGACCACGATGCCCGGCCCCGGCGCGCGCCGCGCGGAGCAGCCCTACGATCTTGGCCCCGGATACCTCAGCGAAGGTGCCGCCCATGAACCGGCCATCCTGCGCCGCGACGAACACGTGCCGGCCATCGAGCGAGCCGCGCCCGATCACCACGCCGTCGTCGAACGCCCGCGGCAGGTCGAACAACGGCAGATGCGGGCTCATCTCGCGCTGCTCGGGGCCAAGGAACTCGGTGAAGCTGCGGGCATCCAGCAGCCCGGCCACGCGCTCGCGTGCAGACGCTTCCAGCCAACTGCTGCGCCGTTCGTTTCCCGCCGTACTCATAGTTGGATCTCCAGGGCGCGGGCCGCTTGCATCAGGCGCAGCATCACCGTGTCAGGCCGGGCGCCGCCGTCATTGATCGAGAAGCGGATGCCACCGGGCGAGATCCGCTCGACGAAGTCGCGCACGACTGCCTTCCAGACATCGCCGAACCCTTCGGCGGCCGTCGCGATCTCCACGACGCAGCGATTGTGGGTTTCGACGCGCTCCGCCAGGACCTCCAGGTTGCCGGAGGCGACCACGCCGACGATCGCTTGCTTGGCGTGGCCGCCAAGCGGGCGGTCTGCTTCATAGTGGAGAGTGAGGTTTTCCATTGTCGGAGACCTACCAGTTGCGGAATTTGGCGGGCGGCTGATACAGACCACCCGACCAGTCGGCGAGATCCTTGATCGAATGCGCGGCGAGCAGCTTGCGCGTCGCATCCAGCACCTCAATGCCGAGATCCTCCGGCCTGCGGATGATGCCGCGCTCCCGCAATGCCTGCACCGCCTTGCGATCCCGGGCACGTCCAACGTCGGTGTAGCCCGCGACGCCCCGGATGGCCTGCTCGCGCTCCGCCGGGCTGCGGCATAGCAACAGGTTGGCGATGCCTTCTTCCGTCACGATGTGCGTCACGTCGTCGCCGTAGATCATGACCGGCGCCAGCTCGAGGTTGAGTTTCTTCGCCAGCTTGATGCTGTCCAGCGCCTCGACGAAGGCGGGCACCATCTTCTCGCCGAACGTCTCCACCATCTGCACGACCAGCTTGCGGCCCCGTACCAGGGCCTGGTTGCCGTCCGAAGCCTCGCGGCCGGCCTTCAGCCACGCATCCGAGGCGTGGCGCCGGCCGTGCGCATCGGCGCCCATGTTCGGCGCGCCGCCGAAACCTGTAATCCGGTCCGGCGTGACCGTGGAGGAGTTGCCGTCGAGATCGATCTGCAGCGTGCCGCCGATGAACATGTCGCAGGCATAGAGCCCGGCAGTCTGGCACATCAGCCGGTTCGAACGCAGCGAGCCGTCATGCCCGGTGAAGTAGATGTCTGGCCGGGCCCGCATGTAGTCGTCCATGCCGACCTCGGAGCCGAAGCAGTGGATCTGCTGGACCCAGCCGCTCTCGATCGCCGGGATCAGGGTGGGATGCGGGTTGAGCGCCCAGTGGGTGGCGATCTTGCCTTTCAGGCCCAGTGTTTCGGCATAGGTCGGCAGCAACAGCTCGATCGCGGCTGTGGCGAAGCCGATCCCATGATTGAGTCGCTTGACGCCGTATTCCGCATAGATCCCCTTGATTGCCATCATCGCCATCAGGATCTGGATTTCGGTGACGCTAGCCGGGTCGCGGGTGAACAGCGGCTCGACGTAGAAGCTGGTGGGCGACTGGATTACGAAATCCACCTGGTCGCCCTGGATGTCGACGCGCGGCAGCGTGTCGACGATCTCGTTGACTTGGGCCACGACGATACCGTCCTTGAAGGCGGTCGCCTCGACGATGGTCGGCGTGTCCTCGGTATTCGGGCCGGTATAGAGGTTGCCGTGACGGTCCGCCTGCCGCGCCACGATCAACGCGACATTTGGGGTGAGATCCATGTAGTAGCGCGCGAACAGCTCGATGTAGGTGTGGATCGCGCCGAGTTCGATCTGGCCCTTGTCGAGCGCACGCGCCAGGGCGGCGCTCTGCGGCCCAGAATAGGAGAAGTCGAGCTTGCGGGCGATTCCGGTCTCGAACAGCTCCAGGTGCTCCGGCAGCACGATGCCCGACTGCACGATGTGCAGATCGTGTACCTTGGCTGGGTCCACCTTGAGCAGCGCCTGTGCCAGGAAGTCGGCCTGCTTCTGGTTGTCGCCCTCCAGGCATACCCGGTCGCCTGGCCGGATCAGGCTTTGCAGCAGGCGCGTGGCGTCGTCGGCCTGGACGATCTTGCCATTCGCGACCGGCGCGGCCGCCTGTAACCGGTCCTCTCTCGCCTCTCTCGCCTTGTGCCAGTTCGTCATCCGCTTGCTCCAACCGTCGCGACGATGTCTACGCGCCGAGCATTGGACAGTGTGAGTCATTATGAATAAATGATCGGTGAGTTGGTAATCGAATGGGGTGAGTGTTGATCGACGTGACCCTGTTTCCCGCTTTCGTCGCCGTCGCCGACAATGGCAGTTTTACCCGGGCCGCGGTGCAGCTCGGCGTCACCCAATCGACCGTCAGCCAGCAGGTCCGGCGGCTGGAGGCCGGGCTCCCTGCGCCGCTTTTCGTGCGCGACACACACAGTGTCGCGTTGACGCAGTCCGGCCGCATCCTGCTGGCGCAGGCGCGCGGCATCCTAGCCTCCGTCAGTGCCGTGGAGCTGCAATTGCGCAGTCCCGGCATCCTAGGTGAGGTACGGCTGGGTTTCGCAGAGGATTTCGCCTTGTCGCGGCTACCCGAGATCCTCCGGCAGTTCCGCCGGGCTCATACGCAGGTCAAGGTCAGCATCGAGATCGGTATGAGCTGCACGCTGCTCGACCGGCTGGACCGCGGAAAGCTCGATCTGGCGCTGGTGAAATACCTTGCCACCGACCATCGGCCGGAACCACGGATCCTGTCCGAGCCACTGGTATGGGTCGGCGCCGAGGAGCGCTCATCGCTGGTGCGGGAGCGGCCCGTTCCCCTGGCGCTGCATCCCGAGCCCAGCATCACGCGGAGCATCGTACTCGACCGCCTGTCGGCAGCGTCCGTGCCGTGGGTGGTCGCCCATACCGCGAACACAATGAGCGGTTTGCAAGCCGGCGTGGCGGCGGAGCTCGGCATCACCGCCTTCGGCCGCAGCTTCATCCCGCCAGGTCTGTATCCACTCGAGCGGAACGGGTCAGGCCTGCCGGATCTTCCAGCCTTGGACTTCATTCTTGCCCGGGGTGGGGGCAGACTGAATGAAGCCGCAAACGTGATCGGTAATCTCATAGAGAAGAACGCTGCCGTGCTGCGTCTTGCTCCCAGCCCCGTAGACTTCGTTCCAGATCGACTTAGCAAGGATCAAACTGCCTGATAGTGCGGGCAGATGCATCCGCTGGCTTTGCGGTTCGACCAGCACCAGCAGTCGGGCGCCGTCTGCCTCGCGACATGGTTGAACACGAGCTTCGACATGGTGGCTGCGGCATCGACGCCGACCGGCTCGCCGTTGGAAATGCCAAAGATCCCGACCTCGACGCGGGCAGCGGTCGTGGCCGTGCCGCCGGTCGCGCCGATGCCGCCGGTCTTCAACGCATGTTCGCCGGGAAAGAGGGCGACCGCGAGTTCATCGAGCTTCATGGTTTGACCCCAAATCTCGAATGAGCCCACGCCAGGTAGTCAACTTCCGACGTTTCCCGTCGCATATGGGCTGAAACCCTGGCATCCCCGCCCACGACATACCGAAGCTGGCCGGTTCCGTCTGACGCGGCTGCAAGGATAGCGTCGGCAACATCACGTTCTGTCGCAAGTTCGAACGGTAGTTCCTCCATGAACATTGACATGGTCTGGTCAACAAAACCCTGGTAAGAGTCGGGAACAGGTATTGATCCCGACGTTTTTCGAACCTGCTGAACGAAGTTCGTACTGGCAACAAAGCCCGGCTCTACAAGCTTGACCCGGATGTTCTGCGTTTCGAGTTCGAAGCGGAGCGATTCGGTCAGACCTTCAAGCGCCCATTTGCTTGCCGCATAGGGGGCCATCAACGGGTCCGGCGTGATCGCAGACCCGGAGCTGACATTGACAATGTGGCCCCCGCCGTTCTCGCGTAGGTAAGGTATGGCATTCTGCATGACCTGTATCGGACCGAAGATGTTCGTCTCGAACACGGCACGTGTCGAGGTAAGGGGCGTTGTCTCGAACACGGACAAGAGAGCCTGGCCGGCATTATTGACCACGCAGTCGAGAGTTCCGAAATGCGCGACGCCCCGCTTGAAGGCGGCCTCTATCGAGGCTGTGTCAACGACATCCAGCGGAACGACAAGCACGTTCTTCGAACGGTCCGTCTCTGGCCAGCCTGCGATGTTCCTCATCGTCGCTATGACGTTCCATCCCGCCTGCCGAAATGTCACGACGGCCGCTTTGCCAAATCCTGACGAGCATCCTGTGATCAGCACCGTCTTGGTCATTCAATTATTTCCTTCGATCGGGGGCAGGTAGCCTTGACGTCGCAGGCGGCCCCTGGGCGACCAGAGGTGGCCGGGCGAAGCCGGACAGGGCGATAAGTGGATTTTCTGCCTGCGATCATCGGCCGCAACCACGAGCTCTCGCTGAGCAGGCAGCCGGAGATGCTGAGATTGAGCCGCAGCATTCTCTACTACGAGCCGCGCCCGGTGCCTGAGGCCGACTTGGCGATCATGCGCAGGATCGACGCGTTGCATCTGGACTATCCGTTTGCGGGGGCCTCGCATGCTTCGCGACTTGCTGCAGGCGGAGGGCAAAGTGATCGGACGCGAGCGGGTCACGTTCATGATGCGAACGATGAGGATTGAGGCGATCTGTCGTCCGTCCGAATACCTTGGCGGATTCAACTTCCGGAGCGAACAGCTGTGGCTGGCCTGACAGGCTAGGAT
>CAXSEG010000198.1:0-8832 GCA_964235545.1 uncultured Acetobacteraceae bacterium | reverse complement strand
CACCCACAGCCGGATCCACAACCACTTCCAGCTCCGCCGCCATCGCCTGACTGCCTCCGAACATCGTGCTGCGCGCGATGTCGCCTTCCAGGTCTGGTGGGATGTAGTCGGCATCGAAGATGCCCGGCCGCTGAGCCGCCGACCTCACGCCGCGGCTGGCCGTCCTCCGTCAACCTGACAACGCCTGCTCGACATCACAGGTCCAGCTACTTCGAAGCGCACACGCGCCAAAACACCCGTCAAAAAGGCTTAACGTGCAGTTTTGAGCAAACGGTGAAGTGACTCCTGCTACAGCAACGGGGCCACGGCGGACGTGATCGAGATGTCGAGCACCGTCGGCCCTGGCCGGCGTAGGGCATCCTGCAGGGCCTGAGCCAGGGCGTCCTGCGCGGAAACCCGAAACGCGGCGCAGCCGTAGCCCGTCGCCAGGGCGACGAAATCGAGGCCAGGGAGGTCCATGCCGGGCACGCCGGGTGTCTTCTGCTGGGCGGCAAAGGCCTTGAGGATGCCGTACTCCCCGTTGTTGAGCACCAGAAACACCACTGGCAACCGGTGCTGGGCCGCCGTGTAGAGCGCCTGGATCGAGTAGTTGGTAGCGCCGTCGCCTAGGATGGCCAGCACCGGCCTGTTGCGGCCGGTGTCCCGCTCGGCCAGTGCGAAGCCAACGGCTGCCGGCAACGCCCAGCCCAGCCCTCCGCTGGCGAACAGGGAGAATGAATGCGGCCGGGTAATCGGCACCCACCTGTGGAACTCTTCGATGTTCGACGTGGACTCGATCAGCAACACCGCGTCGGCTGGGCGGACCGCCTGCAAAGTCGCGAACACCTCGGCCGGCACGAGCTTCGCGCCCGTTCGATTCGGCAGTTCGCGTTTCAAGGCGCGTTTGGGCACGGCCGGGTACTGGCCCGGCTCAACAAGGTCCAGCAGGCCTTCCACCGCCAGGCGGGTGTCGGCCAACAGGCTATCGCCCACGGGTGCGCGGGCGGCCTCGGTCGGATCGTCGGTGATGTGCAGCAGCCGCGCCCCGGTCGGCAGGTAGTCGCCCGGCACGTAGGGGTAGTAGCGGAACACGGGGGCGCCGATCACCACCACCAGGTCGTGACCTTCCAGCTTCTCGCTCAGCGGCGCGATGGCGAAGGGCAGGAAACCCTGGAACAGCGGATGCTCTTCCGAGAACACGGACCGCTCAGTCTCGGGCGGCGTCCAGACGGGCACGTTCAACTTTTCGGCCAGCCGATGCGCTGCGTCCCAGCCGTCGGAGCGGTCAAGCGCTGCGCCCAACACCAGCACCGGACTTCTGGCCTGGCTGATCTGCCGGGCGAATGCCTGCAAGCGGGCCGGGTCCGGCCCGACGCGTTCGCTCAGCGTGCGGACGGCGGCGCTGCCCAAAGCAGGCTTTTCGAAATCGTCCATCGGCAAGGACAGGAAGACGGGACCGGCCGGAGGCTGCACCGCCGTGGCATAGGCCCGCATGACCGCGGCGGGCACGTCGGCGGCCCGCACAGGCTCGTAGCTCCACTTCACCCAAGGGCGCGGTGTTTCCACGGCCTGCACGTGGGTTAGATAAGGTTCCAGTAGCAGCATCTCCCGCGTCTGCTGCCCAGCCGTGATGATGAGCGGCGTCTTGTTGTAGAAGGCGCAGATCAGGTTTCCCATCGCGTGACCCACGCCCGCGACGGTATGCAGGTTCACCAGCGCCGGTCGGCCGGTCGCTTGCGCGTAGCCGTCGGCCATTGCCAGCACGGAGGCTTCCTGCAGACCCAGCACGTAAGTGAAATCAGCCGGAAAGTCTTGCAGGAAGGGCTCTTCGGTGGACCCAGGATTCCCGAAGATGGTGGTCAGCCCCAATCGCCGCAGCAGGTCGAAAGTGGCCTTTCGAACAGTGAGAGTCATGATCAATCTCCGGGTGACGTGCAGTGGAACCGCAGGTCTACTGACGGACGAAGGCCAGCGTATCGGCGATCATCTGGTCGGAGTTGGTTGCATAGAAGCCGTGCGGATGGCCTTCGTACTCGATCAGCTGCGAGTGCGGGATCATCTTGTGGGCGCGCCTAGCAGTTGAGTCGATTGGCGCGGGCTTGTCCTCGGTTCCATGGATGATGAGCGTGGGCACCGTGATCGCCGGAATGTCGGCCTTGAAATCACCGAAGACAAAGTTGTGCGGCATGGCGGTCATCGCCCTCATGCCGCCCATGAGCGCCTGATTCACCGCGCCCTCGACCACGTCGTCGCTCGCGGCGTGGGTGGCGCCCAGGAGCGACTTGATGCCCTTGCCATAGAATGGCGGCAGGAACGTGTGGCGGTAGAATGCTGCGGCGTCCTTCTCGATGCCTACAACGATGTCTTCATAGTCCGAAGGCGTATGGCCTGCCGGATTGTCATCGGACTTGAGCATGCCCGGCACGACTGACGCGTAGAGGCCGATCTTGATGACCCCCTTGCCGCCGTGCCGGCTCATGTAGCGCGCCGCCTCGCCGCCTCCCATCGAGTAGCCGATCACGGTCACGTCGCTGGTGGCGACCGTCGCCTGCATCACGTCGGCAAGGTCGTCGGCATAGGTGTCCCAATCATAGCCCTGCCAAGGCTGGCCCGAGCGGCCGAAACCACGCCTGTCATAGCTGATCGCGCGAAAGCCGGCCTCGGCCAGCTTCATCGCGGTGCGGTCGAAGCTGTCCGCATTGAGCGGATAGCCATGGATGAGGATGACGGGCCGCGCGTCCACGTCACCCCAATCCTTGACGTAGAGGTCCGTGCCGTCGCGTGTCTTGATCAAGGGCATATCGCTTCTCCAGGGCATGCAGGCTCACGATCAGAGCCGCGGTTCCGCGGACATGCCGAGGACCCATACCCGGGCTGCTAGCCGCAACGATAATCTGTGTAGAGAGTGAGGCTCAAAAAACTGGCATAAAATCGATGAAAACGTTCGACGCTTTCGAGCGAACTAATGGACGCGGGTGTCTGGCAAGTAGCAACTCGATAGTACTTCTTGTCTTCGCCCAGCCGCGCCGCAGCCGCAAGGCAGCGTGCACGACGGCTGACCTAAAAACAGACAGATAACGTCAGGTCTTGACGGTCGAAGCGAGGTAGATTTGTTCGACCGCTGTCGCAAGTGTTTCGTCGAATGTGGCGTCGTTCATCGAGCGCCTAAGATCGCCGATCAGGGCACGTGAGAAACTCGCAATCATATTGTGATTGGCAGTAAGACGTCGGCATGCATCGGCTCGGGTGTAACCGCCCGAAAGAGCTAGCACACGATGCACCCGTGGATGATGGATCAAGTCGGCGTAAAAATCGGGGATATCTGGAATGGTCAGCTTGAGGATCACATGGCAATCACCCGACATGGTATCCAGGCTTCGAAGGAGTTCCGATCTTAGGATGGCTTCGGCCGCCGCCTTACCCGGCGTGTCGATTAAAACTTCCGGTTCGACAATCGGCAACAGTTCGTGTCGCGCGATGTGTTCGGCCAGTTCAAATTGCTGTCCTACCAAGGCCGCGATGCCATTTTGGGACGGCAGGTTGATAGTCGACCGCATTTTAGTTCCAAAAACTCCCAGGTTCAGCGCTCGCTTCAGCAATGCATCAAGCGCCGGAATTAGCTTCATGAGGCGGGTTCCGTCGCGTTCAGCCTCAAGCCCTTTATCGACTTTTAGGAAAGGGACGATGCCCCGGCGTTCCCACAGGAAAGCGGGAACAGGATCTTGCTGCACGCGCCCATCCATCGTCTGTTCGAATAGGATCGCGGCGATGACCTTACTTCCGTTGAAGGCGGGAGCGGTCGTGATCCGCACACGCATGTCATGCATCAGCCTGAACATGTCGGCATCGCTGCCATAGGCGCTGTCCGGGATGCCATAAACGCGCAGCGCGTCCGGGGTCGATCCACCACTCTGATCCAGCGCCGCTATGAAGCCGGCCTGGCTCACCACCTTTTCCATCATCTTGCCATTCATCATGTCTGTCACCCTTGTTCGAGATCGCGGCGTCCATGGAGCGTGCCTTCCCTTGACCCGGGCCAGTGCGCCGCCGCGCTGCCGCTAACTTGGTATTGCGGCGACGGAAGGCCCAAAGCCGAAGATTGAGGTCGGCAGCGTCACAGCCATCACGGGCCAGATCGGCCATCTGTTTCCGGAACTTCGGCAGGTAAATCATTAAGTCCCCGGCGCGTTCGCTGGCCGCAACTGCAGCGTGGCCCCCAGCAGCGCCACAATCAGCGCGGCAAGCATAAACGGCAGGAATGCCATGGCTGCCACGCCACTGATGTCCCACAGCCAACCCGCCAGCAGTGCCGCCCCCACCGCCAGCCCGTAACTGACGGTGAACATGGCGGCGGCGAGGCGCGGTACATCCGCTGCCGCGCCTAGCAGCGAGGGAAGAGTCAGGCCCAGGGTCAATAGTACCGCCCCGGCAAACCCCGCCAACCCGGCCCATGCCACGGCGGCGGGACCGGGCATTGCCACGCACCCCAGCACCCCGGCCAGCAGCAGCGAGCCCGCGCCCGCATACGCCGCCGGCCGCCGCACAAGCCAACCGGCCAGAACCAGCATCAAGAGTGAAGCCGGGATCTGCGCCAGGTTCAGCGCGGTCAGCGCCGGGCGCGCCATTTCCGGTGCTCCATTGGCAATCAGCCAACCCGGCAGGAAGCCGTTCAGCCCGAAATAGGTGGCGTTCACGCCACCCAGCAGCAGACCCATCCGCCAGACCCGCCAATCCCGCCAGTCCGGCCACCAGCGCGCCAAGCCCGCCGCAACCTGTGGCCGGCGGCCCAGCAAGGCCACCAGCAGTGCCGTCGCCAGCACTGGCAGCGTCCAAACTGCGAGTGAGGCGCGCCAGCCACCGCCAACCAGCGGCAGCACCGGTTGCGGCACCCAGGCGACGGGAACCAGTTCCCCTATCAGAAGGCCGTTGGTGTAGACGGCAGTGGCAAAGCCGATGCGCGCCGGCGCCCATGCCCGCACCAATGGCGGCAACGCCGGCTGCATCAGCGCAACGCCTAAACACATCACCGCCGTCGCCGCGTTCAAACCCAAAGCGTTGCCGGCGAAACCGCGCGCCGCCGCACCGGACGCATTTAGCAGCAGCCCCACGACCAGTGTCGGCACCGCGCCGAAGCGGGCGATCAGGGCGGCGCTGGGCAAGGCCATCAAAGCAAAGAGCAAAGGCGGCAAGCCGGTCAGCAGACCGATGCCCGTAGCGCTCAGACCGAAGTCGGCGGTGATGAGCGGCAGCACCGGGGCCACTGCCAGGATGGTTTCCCGAAGTGCCGCGCCCGATAGCCAGAGCAGCAGCAGAGCCAGCGCGAAGTCGCGCCGTGTCTCCCGCGCCTTCCATGTGTAAGTCATGTGGGGCTTCCACTCCGCACCGTCTTTTAGTGTGAACGGTGCTGCAGAAGGAACGTGACGCCCTGTTCGCCGATGACGATGCCCAGAAGTCCTAAAAGGGCGACAAGCGGCGGTGCTGGCGAGTGGACACGCAGCACGGCGTAGAGAGCGCCGACTAGGATGCCGACCGCAAGCGAGATCAGGAAGTTCAAGCCGCCGCTCCTGAGCCTTTTGGGATCATGGATGTCCATGCGGTGACCATCTCAGCTGCTCGTCGTCGGCAGCACCTGCATCCCTTTTACGACAGCAGGGCGCGCGCCGACTGTCGCGAGCCAGCGATGGAGGGCCGGCTTACCCCGCAGGTTCTCGACCAAGGGCTCCTTGAGGTCGGTCGTCGCCGCCACGAGCCACGGGTAGCAGGCGATATCGGCGATCGAGTAGTCACTTCCGGCGAGGTAGGGGGCCTCGGACAAGCGCCGTTCCACCACGCCTAGCAAGCGCCCGGCCTCCTCCGTGAAGCGGTCGATTGCTAGCAGTGCCTTCTGGTCCGCGCGGACGGCAAAGAAGCCAAGCTGGCCCAGCATCGGGCCAAGGCCACCGATCGACCAGTGCAGCCACTCGAGCGCCTTGAACCGGGCCGCCCCGGACGGCGCCAGGAACCGTCCGGACGTCTCGGCGAGGTAGGTCAGGATAGCGCCGGACTCGAAGATCGTGAGTGAAGCGCCGCCGGCCGTCGCATCGCCGAGGCGGTCGTCCATGATGGCCGGTATCTTGTTGTTCGGCGCGATCTTCAGGAACTCGACCGAGAACTGCTCATCCTTGCTGATGTCGATAGGATGCATCTCGTACGGTACGCCGATCTCCTCGAGCATGATCGGTATCTTGCGCCCGTTCGGCGTGCTCCAGGTATAGAGTTGGATCATCTGAGATGGCTCGCTTCTCACTACGTTTGGGAGTGCCCGGGCAGTTCGTGTTCAACCGGGCTTTGCCGTTCAATCGAAGAGCTTCCCCGCCGTTCGGGCGACCAGCTCACCCTGGTAGCGTGCGCCGGCGAGTTCGATTGCGCTTGGCTGACGCGATCCATCGCCGTCCGCGATTGTCGTCGCACCATAAGGCGAGCCGCCTGCAACCTCGTCGACCGTCGTCATGCCCTTGAAGCTGTATGGAAGCCCGACGATGATCATCCCGAAATGCAGCAGGTTGGTGATGATGGAGAACAGCGTCGTCTCCTGCCCACCATGCTGCGTGGCGGTCGACGTGAAGGCAGCACCCACCTTGCCGGTCAGCGCACCGCGTTGCCAGAGGCCGCCGGTCTGGTCGAGGAACGCCGCCATCTGCGAGGACATGCGACCGTACCGGGTGCCGGTGCCCACGACGATGGCGTCATAGCTTTCCAGCTCCGCGACCGTCGCGACGGGAGCCGCCTGGTCCAGCTTGAAATGCCCATTGCGCGCGACCTCCTCGGGCGCCGTCTCCGGCACACGCTTGACGTCGACCAAGGCGCCTCCGGCACGAGCGCCATCTGCCATGGCGTAAGCCATGGCCTCGATGTGACCGTAGGACGAGTAATAGAGGACCAGAATTTTCGCCATCTCGTAATTCTCCCACCGATGTTCGGCCGGCGTGTCGCAAAGGCGAACGCGATCCTGGTCAACTTCGGAGGATCGCTAGCCAACTCTCTCAGTAGAGGCTACGAGGCTGATGAGTTCGGTGAAACCGACAAACCGTCAGCAGTTATGTTCGAGTAGGTCGATATGTCGTCGGATCCTGGCAGCCCTACCCTCGACCAACTCCATGTGCTCGTCACAGTGGTGGAGATCGGCAGTTTTGCAGCAGCAGCGCGCAAGCTGAATCGTGCAACGTCGGTCATCAGCTACACCATCGCCAACCTGGAGGCCCAGCTCGGCTTGACTTTGTTCGATCGCGAGACGACGCGGAAACCGCAGTTGACCATGGCCGGGCGCATTGTTCTGGATGAAGCGCGCATCCTCACTGGCGGGGTCAGCAGCCTTCGCGCCAAGGTGAAGGGGATGCTGCAGGGCCTAGAGGGTGAACTCCACGTCGTCCTCGATGCCTTGCTGCCCCGCGAGCGCGTGATCGATGCACTTACTGCGTTTGGCGCCGAGTTTCCCTCCGTCAGGCTTACCCTTCACGTCGAGACCCTGGGCGCGGTCGCCAGCCTCGTGCTCGACAAGATCGCCTCGATCGGCGTCAGCGGCCCGTTCGCGGCCGGTATCGATGGGCTGGAGCGCGTAAGTGTCGGCAGTCTGCGGATGGCGCCAGTCGCGGCGCCCGATCATCCGCTCGCTTCACTTCCGCCAGGCGGCCATCCGCCGGGCGCCGGCCGCCAACACACTCAACTCGTCGTGTACGATCGGTCCAAGCTGACCGAGGGGCGAGATTTTAGCGTGATCGGCAACCGCACATGGCGGTTGGCTGATCTGGCATCTAAGCACATGCTGCTAAGGGCCGGGCTCGGCTGGGGGGTGATGCCATGGTGGATGGTCGCGGGCGACGTCCAGGCGGGTTGCCTTGTCCAGCTCGACATGCCCGACCTTGTTGCGTTCAACTATTCGGTGGACGTGATCTACCGCACCGACACGCCCCCAGGGCCGGCGGCGGCGTGGCTGATGCAGCGTTTTTGTCAACAGGATGCCGGTCGGGCTCATACCGGCCTGCTGAACTGTTGACTCGGATCTGATTTGGCCCGGCCTCGGGCGGTCTGATTCGATCATGGCCTGACCTGGTTGGGGTGGGCGTGATGGGTGGTAAGCGGCTTGCGATATGCGGCGACGTGTCTGCGGTGGAGCTTCGCAGGCTCGCCCGGCACGAGCCGGACCGTGCGGCGGCGGCGCGGATGCACGCGGTTGCAGGTGCGCTGGAAGGGTTGACCCGTGCTGAGGCGGCACGGCTTGCAGGCATGGAGCGGCAAGCGCTGCGCAACGCTGTGCTGCGCTACAATGTCGAAGGGCTGGCGGGGCTGCACGACCGTTTGCGGACGGGCCGCCCGGCGCGGCTGAGCAAGGAGCATCGTGAGGGCCTGCACAAGCTGGCGCTGGACGGCCCGGATGTGGAGGCGACGGGGCTGTCCGCCTGGACCTTGGGCGAGCTGTGCCGCGAGGTGGAGGAGCGCTGGGGCGTGCGCTACCACGAGGGGCACATGTCCAAGGTGGTAAGGGCGCTGGGCCTATCGTGGCAGAAGGCCCGGCCATCGCACCCCAAGGCCGACTCGGCGGCGCGGGAGGCATTCGCAAAAGCGACTGGGGACTGTCAGGAATTTCGTGTACGGGCTGATCGGTTGTCACTGATCAGGCCATCGCGCGGGTGAACCGCTTGCCGAACAGCACGGCGAACTGCGCCTTAACCATGCACCACTCACGCGCCGGCATCGTCCACTCCTTTTCGGAACGGTTCAACCGAGCTGCTGCCGGTTTCGTGGACACGCACCTTAAGCTGACGCTTTGATCCGCTCGAACTCCATAGGGCTGAGATAGCCGATGGTCGAGTGGCG
>CAXSEG010000197.1:0-8905 GCA_964235545.1 uncultured Acetobacteraceae bacterium | reverse complement strand
CACCATCGAGGGGCTGGGCCAGCCGGCCAACCTCCATCCGCTGCAGGCCGCCTTCCTGCATCACGACGGCTACCAGTGCGGCTACTGCACGCCCGGCCAGATCTGCTCGGCCGTCGGCATGCTGGCCGAGGCCAAGTCGGGCGTGCCCAGCGTCGTCACGGCCGACCTGACGACCGCGCCGGCGCTGACCGACGAGGAGATCCGCGAGCGGATGAGCGGGAACATCTGCCGCTGCTCCGCCTATCCGAACATCGTCGCCGCGATCCGGGACGTCGCGGAGAG
Organism: uncultured Acetobacteraceae bacterium; assembly: GCA_964235545.1. Taxonomy (GTDB): domain Bacteria; phylum Pseudomonadota; class Alphaproteobacteria; order Acetobacterales; family Acetobacteraceae; genus LMUY01. The sequence continues at coordinate 8,623 of CAXSEG010000197.1, read as the reverse complement.
CGCAGCATGAAGGGGTTCACCTACCAGCGGGCGACCAGCCCGCAGGATGCGGCGCTGGGCGTCCTATCCGCGCCGGACGGCACCTTCATCGCCGGCGGCACCAACCTGCTGGACTTGATGAAGCTGCAGGTCACCACGCCGCGTCACGTCGTGGACGTGACCCGGCTCGACCTGAAGCGGATCGAACCCACGGCCGATGGCGGCCTGCGCGTCGGCAGCCTAGTCACCAATGCGACGCTCGCCGGCGACCCCCGCATCCGCAAGGATTACGGCGTGCTGAGCCGCGCCCTGCTGTCCGGCGCCAACGGCCAACTCCGCAACAAGGCCACCACCGGCGGAAACCTGCTGCAACGCACGCGCTGCTACTATTTCTATGACACGGCCAAGGCCTGCAACAAGCGCGAGCCGGGATCGGGCTGCGACGCCGTTGGCGGCTATAACCGCATCCACGCCGTCCTGGGCGCCAGCGAGTCCTGCATCGCGACCCACCCGTCGGACATGGCCGTCGCGATGCTGGCACTCGACGCGGGGGTGGAGGCGACCAACGGCAACGGCACGAGCCGGATCATCCCGATGACGGAGTTCCATCGCCTGCCGGGCGACACGCCGCAGATCGAGACCAACCTGAAGCCCGGCGAGCTCATCACCGCCGTGCTGCTGCCACCGCCGCTGCCCGGCGTGCAGATCTACCGCAAGGTGCGGGACCGGGCTTCGTACGCGTTCGCGCTGGTGTCGGTCGCTGCCGTGATCGATGCGTCGGATGGCCGTATCCGGTCGGCACGGCTCGCCTTCGGTGGCCTCGCCCACAAGCCCTGGCGGGTGACGCAGGCGGAGCAGCACCTGGCCGGCGCCCCGGTCAGCGACGCCACGTTCACCGCGGCAGCCGATATCGCCTTCGCCGGCGCCCGCGGCTACGGCAGCAACGATTTCAAGGTCCCGCTCGCCCACCGCACCCTGCGTGCCGTGCTGGCCGAAGCGACCCGGGCCTAGGAGCAAGCCATGATCGAGATGAACGCACCGGTCAGCACCAATCTGCTCGACCTGGACAAGACCGGCCCCGTCGGCAAGCCGCTGGACCGCGTGGACGGCCCGCTCAAGGTCACCGGCACCGCGCGCTACGCCTACGAGGTGCGGGACGCCGGGCCGGCCCTGTGTGGCTATGCCGTGCTCGCCACCATCGGCAAGGGCCGCATCACCGGCTTCGACAAGGCGGCGGCGGAGCAGGCACCTGGCGTGGTCAAGGTGCTGACCTACCAGGACTCGCCGCCCCAGGGCAGCGGCAACCACCGCGAGGCCTGCGCCGTGCTGTACTCGGCCGAGGTGGAGCATTACGGCCAGCCCGTCGCCCTGGTCGTCGCCGAGAGCTTCGAGCAGGCCCGTGCCGGCGCCTACCTGCTCCGCGTCACCTACGACCAGGACCCGGCCAAGTATTCGATGACCGGCAACGCCGCGGCCGCCAAGAAGCCGGAGGAGTCGCAATCCCCCGCCGACACCGCCGAGGGCGATTTCGGCACCGCCTTCGCCGCCTCGCCGGTCCAGGTGGATGTGACCTACACCACCCCGGACCAGACCCACGCGATGATGGAGCCGCATGCGACGGTGGCCACCTGGGAGGGCGGCAAGCTCACCGTCTACACGTCCAACCAGATGCTGGTGCAGGGGCAGAAATCGCTCGCCCGCACCTTCAAGATGCAGCCGGAGGACGTACGCGTGGTCAGCCGCTACATCGGCGGCGGCTTCGGTTCCAAGCTGTGGGTGAACGCCGATGCGACGCTGGCCGCCATCGGTGCCAAGCTGTGCGGCCGCCCCGTGAAGGTCGCATTGACCCGGCAGCAGATCTTCCACGTCACCACCCACCGGTCGGAGACCATCCAGCGCATCCGCATCGGCACGGACGCCGACGGCCGTATCCAGGCGATCGGGCACGACGTGATGTCCTGCAACCTGCCGCGCGAGCAGGATTACGAGGGCGCCGCCAACCAGACCCGCACGATGTATGCCGGTGTGAACCGGCAGACCCGGCATCGCCTGGTCCCGCTCAGCATACCCGTCTCCTCCGCCATGCGGGCGCCGGGCGAGGCCGTCGGCATGCTGGCACTGGAATGCGCCATGGACGAACTGGCCGAGCAGTTGGGGATGGACCCGATCGAGCTGCGTATCCGCAATGACGCGACGATCGATCCGACCAACAACGTGCCGTATTCCAGCCGCCACCTGGTCGATTGCCTGCGCACGGGGGCCGACACGTTCGGCTGGGCCAAGCGTAGGAAGCCCGGCGAGATCAAGGATGGCCGCTGGTTCGTCGGGATGGGGGTCGCGGGTGCCACGCGGCAGAACCCGCTGCAGCCGTCGCAGGCCACCATCCGCATCGACCCGAACGGCTTCGCCACTGCCCGCATGGCCATGACCGACATCGGCACCGGCACCTACACAATCATGACGCAGATCGCCGCCGAGATGCTCGGGCTTCCAATGGACCGCGTGCACGTGGAGATGGGTGACACCAATTTCCCGCCGGCGTCCGGCTCCGGCGGGTCGTTCGGCGCCGGCAGCGCCGGGTCGGCGCTATACGACGCCTGCACGAATTTGCGGACTAGCCTGGCCCAGGCCGCCGGCATCGACCCGGCGACGGCCGTGTTCGCCGACGGCGCCATCCAGGGCGGCGGCAAGAGCGTCCAACTGGCGAGCCTGGCCGGGCCGGGCGGGCTGGAGGCCAAGGGCGAGATCAAGCCGGGCGACATGAAGACCAAGTGGTCGCAGCAATCCTATGGCGCGCATTTTGCCGAGGTCGCCGTGAACATGGACACGGGTGAGGCCCGGCTGCGCCGGATGCTCGGTGTATTCACCGCCGGCCGCATCCTCAACCCGAAAACGGCCCGCTCGCAGGCGATCGGCGGCATGATCTTCGGCGTTGGCGCCGCCCTCGAGGAGGACCTGGTGATGGACGACCGCTACGGCTCGTTCGTCAACCACGACCTGGCCGAGTATCACGTCGCCGTCCACGCCGACGTGCCGAATGTGGACGCGATCTTCCTGAGCGAGTTCGACGACAAGACCAACCCGCTCAAGACCAAGGGCATCGGCGAACTCGGCATCTGCGGCGCCGGGGCGTCGCTCGCCAACGCCATCTACAACGCCTGCGGCATCCGGGTGCGTGATTATCCGGTTACGCTCGATAAGCTGCTGGCGAGGTTGCCTGTTTCTGCGTGATACCCGTGCGTGTGTCGGTGGGATGCCAAAGCGCATCCCACCCTACGGGGTAGCGCGTCCCGGCCGCCGCAGCTGGCAAACGTCGTAGGGTGGGACGCGCTTTGGCGTCCCACCAAAGCACGCACTAGGTGGGACGCCAAAGTGTTTCCACCACGCGGGACTTAAACGAATACGCCGGCCATGCCGCGGGGAAGACAAGCACGCCGGCGGGCGCTGCCGGTGGCACGTAAGGCACAAGGATAGTAAAGCAGCGCGGCGCCTCGCCCCGGGCCGCGTTGCCGCATCCAATAGGAACTGACATGGCTGATAGCGCCGACGTGCATTTCTACGAGCCGTCCAAGGGCCATGGCCTGCCGCATGACCCGTTCAACGCCATCATCGGCCCGCGACCCATCGGCTGGGTATCCACGCGCGGGCGGGACGGGTCGGTCAATCTCGCGCCATATAGCTTCTTCAACGCGTTCAACTACACGCCGCCGATCATCGGCTTCTCCAGCACGACCGAGAAGGACAGTGTGCGCAATGCGCGCGAGACCGGCGACTTCGTCTGGAACATGGCGACCCGCGCCATCGCGGAGCAGATGAACGAAACCTGTGCGCACGTCCCGTATGGCACGGACGAGTTCACGCTCGCCGGCCTGACGGCGCTGCCGTCCCGGCTGGTCTCGCCACCCCGCGTGGCGGAAAGCCCGGTGCAGTTCGAGTGCAAGGTGACGGACATCCTGCCGCTGAAGAACGCCCAGGGTGTCGCAACCCCGGCGATCATGGTGTTCGGCGAGGTCATCGCGGTCCATATCGACCGGCGCCTGCTGAAGGACGGGGTGTTCGACACGTTCAACGCGGGCATCATCCTGCGCGCCGGCGGTCCCTCAGCCTACGCGGCAATCGGCCCCGAGACCCGCTTCGACATGCGGCGGCCCGCCTAAGCGCCCTCGACTCCCGCAGACAGCTGTCCAGAGGACGACCGTCCTCTGGCGGGGCTTTCCTCGCAACAGGAGCGCATCATGGATTTCAATCGTCTCGGCCATTCAGGCCTGCGCGTTCCGGCGCTCAGCTTCGGCACCGCCACGTTCGGCGGCGGCAACGAGTTCTTCAAGGCCTGGGGCTCAACGGATGCGAGCGGGGCCTCCCGACTCATCGACGTCTGCCTCGATCATGGTGTCAGCCTGTTCGACACCGCCGACGTGTATTCGAACGGGATGGCCGAGCAGATCCTGGGTGAGGCGATCAAGGGCAAGCGCAACCGTGTCCTGATCTCGACCAAGACGACGTTCCCGATGGGTCCCGGGCCCAACGAGTTCGGCTCCTCCCGCCAGCATGTCCTGGAGGCGGTGGACGCGGCGCTGGCCCGGCTCGCGGTCGACCATATCGACGTGCTGCAGCTGCACGGCCAGGACTACAACACGCCGGTCGAGGAGACGCTCGCGACCCTGGACCAGCTCGTCCGTGCCGGGAAGGTCCGCTATGTCGGGTGCTCGAACTTCTCGGGTTGGCACCTGATGAAGTCGATCGCCGTGTCGGAACGCCACGGCTACGCCCGTTACGTGGCGCACCAGGCGTATTACTCGCTGCTGAACCGCGATTACGAGTGGGAGTTGCTGCCGCTCGGGCTCGACCAGGGTGTCGGTGCCGTGGTGTGGAGCCCCCTTGGATGGGGCAAGCTGACGGGCAAGATCCGCCGCGGCCAGCCAGCCCGGCCCGGCACCCGTGCCAACGATATCGCCGGCACCGGGCCGCAGTTCGAGGAGGAGCGGCTGTTCCGGATTGTGGACGCGCTCGACGCCGTGGCGGCGGAAACCGGCAAGGGCGTCCCGCAGATCGCGCTGAACTGGCTGCTGCGGCGGCCGACGGTGGCCACCGTGATCATCGGCGCGCGCAACGAGGAGCAGCTGGTTGAGAATATCGGTGCTGTCGGATGGGAGCTCACGCCGGGCCAGGTGGCGGCGCTCGACGCTGCGAGCGATGTCCCGCCGGCTTACCCGGTATGGCATCAGCGTGGCTTCCCGATGCTCAACGAGCGTGCCGGCCTGAGCGGGAGGAGCTGAGGCGCGTGCCTGACGGCTTGCCGCTTGCACCGCAGGCGTCCACGGCGCTGCTGACGGTGCTGACGATCGGCGTCGGTGTGCTGGTCGCGAACTTGTACTATGCGCAGCCTCTGATCGCCTCCATCGGCCAGGAGCTCCACATTTCGTCGGGCGTTGCCGGGTCGATCGTGAGCGTGGCGCAGATCGGTTACGGCACGGGGCTGTTCCTGCTGGTTCCGGCCGCCGATTTGTTCGAGAACAAGCGGCTGGTGCTCACCCTGATGGGACTGACGGTGGTGGGGCTGGTCGCATTGGCGACGTCCGGCAGCGCGCTGTCGTTCTTCGTCGCGTCCTTCCTGCTCGGCTTGTGCGCCACGGGGGCGCAGGTGCTGCTGCCGTTCGCGGCGCACCTGATCCCGGAGGAGCGGCGGGGCCGGACTGTCGGCAACATCATGGCCGGCGTGCTGACGGGGATCATGCTGGCCCGCCCGGTGGCGCTGTTCGTCGCCGGGTCCTTTGGCTGGCGCACGGTGTTCTGGTCGTCCGCCGGCCTCGTGAGCGTGTTGGGCTTGTTGCTGGCGCGCATGATGCCGTCCTACCGGCCGGCGGGCGGGATGCATTACGGCCGGATTATCGGCTCCATGGTCCGGCTGCCGCCGCGCATGCCGGCGCTGTGCTGGCGGTCCGCCTACGCCGCGCTGATGTTCGGTGCCTTCAACATGTTTTGGACGGCGGCGCCGCTGATGCTCACCGACCGCTTCGGCCTGAGCCAGCATGCGATCGGCCTGTTCGCGCTGGCCGGTGCCGGGGGAGCGCTCGCCGCACCGTGGGCCGGGCGGCTGGCGGATCGCGGCCTGGAGCTGGCAGCGACGGCGGCGGCGATGCTGTTGCTCGGGCTGTGCTTCGCGGGCACCGGCTGGGCGGTGGGCGCTGTGTCGCTGCTGCCTCTGGTCGTGTTCACCGTAATTCTGGATGCGTCGGTGCAGACCAACCAGGTCGTCAGCCGGCGCACGGTGTTCGGCACGCCCGCCGCGATCCGGGGCCGGGTCAATGCCCTGTACATGACGGCGACCTTCATTGGCGGCGCCGCCGGGTCGCTGCTTGGCACGCTCACCTACAACTTAGGTGGCTGGCCGGCGACCGCGGAGACCGGGGTTGCGATCGGGGTGGTGTTGGTGGGGTTGCTGGGTCTGGAGATGCGTAGCCGGCGGGCTTAGCAAGATGGGGGCTCTGCCCCAAACCCCGCCAGAGGACAGTCGTCCTCTGGACACCTGTCTAAAGGGGTCAAGGGGACGACGGTCCCCTTGCGGGTCCAGGGCAGAGCCCTGGCCTAAAAGTCCAACAAGTTGTCCTTGAAGCACGTATGCGGATACCCGGTCCGCGTGACACCCCGCCGCTGCAGCGCCGGCACCAGCCCGTCGCATACTTCCATGATGTAGCGGCGGTCGAAATACGAGTTGAAGAACAGAAAGCCGTCGCCGCCTACTTCCTCCATGACCTCCTGCATCAAGCCCGCCACGTGGTCCACCGTGCCGGTGAAATCGATGCCCATCTTGGTCGACTGGCTCAACGCCAGCTCCCGCGGCGTCTTGCCAATCCATTTCGATAGTGAGGATTGGTGGCCGTTCGTGGTCAGCGTCGACGGCAGTGGCTCGTCGAGGTCAAACATCGAGAAATCGATGTTGGTCAGTCGCGACATCGACGACAGCGCCATGTCCAGATGCGCCGCCGAATCCTCCCGCTGGATGCGCCGGCGGTCCTGCGCCGCCTCCATCGTTATGTCCACCAGGGGGTAGGCCAGGAACAGCACCTTGATGCTATCCGGATCCCGCCCCCACGCCACCGCCCGGCGTCGCACGTCCGCGCGGTAGGCCTTCATCCCCTCGATGCTGCCCGCGTCAGTGATGATGGTGTCGGCCCAGCGCGAGGCAAATTGCTGCCCCCGCGGCGAGCCGCCGGCCTGGCAGATCACGGGGCGGCCCTGCGGCGAACGCGGCGCGTTCAGCGGGCCGCGGCATTTGTAGTATTTGCCCTCGTGGTGCACCGCGTGGACCTTGCTGCCATCGGCGAACATCGGCGCGTCACGGTCGAGCACGACGGCGTCCGGCTCCCACGCATCCCACAGCTTGGTCACCAGGTCGGCGAACTCGTCTGCCCGGTCATAGCGCTCGTCATGCGGGAACTGGCCCTCGTTGCCGTAATTCTGCGCCGCGCCGTCGTTGCTGCTGGTCACGCAGTTCCAGCCGATCCGGCCCTCCGTCACGTGATCGAGCGAGTTCACCAGCCGGGCCAGCAGGAAGGGCGGGTATTCGGACGTGGAAAGGGTCGGCACGATGCCGAGATGCTTGGTCGCCTGCGCGAGATAGGGCACGAGGACCGCCGGATCGAGCTTGGGCGTGCTGGCGGCGTATTGCAGGTAGGTGTCGTGGTTACCCTTGTAGCTGTAGGGCACCATCGAGGAATCCTCGATGATCATGTAGTCGAAGCACGCCCGCTCCATGCCGCGCGCCAGGTCCAGGAACAGGTCCGGCATCATCCAGCGCGCGGTATCGCTGCCGGGCCAATTGCCGCGCCAGGTCTTCGGCCCGTAGCCTTGCGACAGGAACCAGGCCAAGTGGAATTGCCGTTTCGCCATTGTCGGGCCTCGGGGGTATTTTGTTGCAGAGCGCGCTGGCGAGCCATGCAAGCTGGGGACCACGATCTTCTCCCTCTCCCGCTTGTGGGAGAGGGCAGGGGTGAGGGTGCGGGATCCCGTAACGACTGGAGATGACGTGCGTGGCCGGTCCTCACCCCGCCCTCCACTGCCTTTCCACGGGCTGAAGAAGCCCGCGGAACCTTGGGCAGCTTCTCCCTCTCCCGTGAAGGACGGGAGAGGGAGAAGCAAGTGAGGTAATCCTGCACTGAGCGGGCTTGCGTTGACGGACCCGCTTTATCGTGGAAGCGTTCCGGACACTTAGGAGCTCCGGAGCATGACCTTCACGATCGCCGGATGCTGCCGCGGGACGGGGGCAGCCAGGCGGCTAGGATGACCCTCCTCAGGGTCCGTTGAAGGAATTCGAGTCCCATGTCAGCCACTCAGCGTCAGATCCATCTGGCCGCCTTCAACCACGGCGGGATGTATGGCCAGTCCTGGCGCCACCCCCTGGTCGCGTCGGATGGCGATTTCAGCCTGGAGTATCAGACGGCGTTCGCGCGGGCGGCGGAGCGCGGCTTGTTCGACGCCCTGTTCATGGCCGACGAGGGGAGCCTGGCCCGGCCGCCGAACGAGCTGGACATGCTGCAGCGCATGTCCAGCGTCACCGGGTTCGAGCCGATGACGCTGATGACGGCGCTGGCCGCGCGGACCGAGCGGATCGGGCTGATGTTCACCGCCAGCTCGACGTATTGGG
>CAXSEG010000196.1:6076-8946 GCA_964235545.1 uncultured Acetobacteraceae bacterium | reverse complement strand
CAGGCCCATCTTTGGGCCGGGCCGCAGGCCCATCTTTGGGCCGGGCCGCAGGCCCCTCTTTTGGTGTGTCTGGCAGCTGGTCGCGCAGCACTTTGCCGCTGATCTCGTCCACCCCGCCGCGCTCCAGGTTGCCCAGCTGGAACGGCCCGTAGGCTACCCGGATCAGCCGCGTCACTTGCAGGTTCAGGTGCGCCATTACCTTGCGGACCTCGCGGTTGCGTCCCTCGCGCAAGGCCACGCTGAGCCAGGTGTTGCTGATTGCGCGGCTGTCCACGGCGGCCTCGATCGGGCCGTAGCGCAAACCCTCCACCACCACGCCGTCCGCCAACCCGGCCAGGGCACGCTCCGGCACCACGCCGTGCACCCGCACCCGGTAGCGGCGGATCCAGCCGTTGGACGGCAGCTCCAGCCGCCGCGCCAGCCCGCCATCGTTGGTCAACAGCAACAGCCCCTCGCTGTTCAGGTCAAGCCGTCCGACGCTCACCACCCGCGGCAAGTGCTCCGGCAGGCGCTGGAACACGGTGGGGCGGTCCTCCGGATCCTTGTGGGTGGTCACCAGGCCCTCGGGCTTGTGATAGCGCCACAGCCGGGCCCGGTCCGGCGTGTCCACCACGGCGTTGCCGACCTGCACGATGTCACCATCGCCCACGAAGGTGGCGGGATGCGTGACCGGCGCGCCGTTCAGCCGCACGCGGCCCTCCCCGATCAGCTTCTCCGCATCCCGCCGGCTGGCCACACCCGCGCGGGCCAGCCACTTGGCGATGCGCTCGCCCCGCACGCCGTCCTTGTCTGTGCCGGCCTCGTCCGGCCCGGGCTTGTCTGGGTCCTCGCTCATCCGCAGGCGGCGATGAACGCGTCGAACACGCGGCGGTCACCCGGGTCGATCAGGAACTCCGGATGCCATTGCAGGCCGAGCGCGAACCGGTAGCGCGCATCCTCCACGCCCTCGATCACCTCGTCCGGCGCGGTGGCGTTGACGGTGGCGTGCGGGCCGGGTGCGGCCACGGCCTGGTGGTGGGCGGAGTTCACCTGCATCGTCCCCGTCCCCACAATACGGTGCAGCTGCGTGCCCGGAACCACCGTGACGGCGTGGCCGGGCTCGTTGCGCGGGTTGGGCTGCTCGTGCTCCAGCGCGCCGGGCACGCTGTCGGGGATGTGCTGGATCAGGGTGCCGCCCAGCGCCACCGCGAGCAGTTGCTGCCCGCCGCAGATCCCCAGCACGGGCATGTTCCGCGCCAGCGCACCCTGCACCAACGCCAACTCGGCCGCGGTACGCCGGTCCTTCAGCGTGACGGTGGCGTGGACCGTGGTGGCGCCATACAGCGCCGGGTCGACGTCGAACGCGCCGCCGGTGACGACCAGGCCGTCCAACCGGTCCAGCGTCTCGGCGGCGAGCGCCGGGTCGTGCGGCAGCGCCATGGGCAGCCCGCCGCTGCCGGCGACCGCGTCCGTGTAGTTCGCGCGCAGGGCATACCAGGGGAAGCGCGACCAGCCGCCGGACTGTTCGGCATCCAGGGTCACTCCGATGAGGGGCCGGGCCATTGCCAGTCCCTAGACCCGGCGGCCGCATGGGGGCAAGACGCCCGGCATGGAAGCACCACCTGGCGGCGGGATGGCGATCGCCCTCGAGGAGGCAAGAGCAGCGGCGGCGCGGGGCGAGGTGCCGGTGGGCGCCTGCGTGCTGTCGGCGGACGGCGCTGTGCTGGCCCGCGCCGGCAACGCGGGGGAAGCCACGAACGACGCCAGCGCGCATGCCGAACTGCTGGCCATGCGCGCCGCCGCCCAGGTACTTGGCTCGCTGCGGCTGCTCGGATGCACCGTCGCGGTGACGCTCGAGCCGTGCCCGATGTGCGCCGCGGCGATGGTGCATTTCCGCGTCGCCCGGGTGGTGTTCGGCGCCTATGACCCGAAGGGCGGCGGGGTGGACCACGGCCCCCGCGTGTTCGACGCGCCGGGTTGCCTGCACCGGCCGGCGGTGGTGGGCGGCGTGCAGGAGGCCGAGGCGGCGGGGCTATTGCGGAGCTTCTTCGAGCCCAAACGCCGCGCCGCTTCAGTCCCGTAGGGTGGGACGCGCTTTGGCGTCCCACCGACACGCGTATCAAGATGAGGCTCAGCGCTCCGGCCCGGCCTCCAGCAAGGCAAGGTTCTGCTCGGCCAAGTCGCTCGTGGCCGAATCCGGCGCCAGCGTTCGCGCCTGCGTCCAGTCGGCTTGCGCGCCCTTCCGGTCGCCCCGGCGCTGCCGCAGGATGCCGCGTTCCAGATACGCCTCCGGGTTCTCCGGGTCCTGTGACAGCGCGCGGTCCACGTCGTCCTGCGCCAGGTCCAGATGGCCCTCGTGGCGCCAGGCCGCCGCGCGCAGCACCAGCGCGTCGGGCCGCCGGCCGTCCAGCTCGAGCGCGTGGCTGAGGTCGTCCACCGCGTCATCGTAATGGCCGAGCGTCCCCGCCGCTACCGAGCGGTCGATCAGCAGGTCCGGATCGTCGGGCGACAGGCTCAGCGCCAGCGTGGCGGCGGCGAGCGCGCGGTCCGCATCGCCGGCCATCAGCCAGGCCTGGTCCGCCTGGCCGTACACGGTGGCGCGGGCGACGGCGGGCGCCTTGCTGGTGGCGGCGATCTTCTCCAGCATCTCGGCGCCGGTCTCCACATCCCCGAGCTGCAGCTTGGCCAGCGCCAGGCAGTGGTCCGCCCCCTCGCCGCCGCCGGTCGCCTGCCACGCGTCGGCGAAGGTGTTGGCCCCCTCCGGATCGCCGGCGAGCATGGCCATGCATTTCTCGTAATCCGGGCCCTCCGCGATCCGCGGCGGCACGGGCGGGATCGGCAGGTCCTCGTCGGGGTCGGCCAGCTGTGCCGCGGGACGTATGGCGGGACGA
>CAXSEG010000196.1:0-6066 GCA_964235545.1 uncultured Acetobacteraceae bacterium | reverse complement strand
CTCCCACGCGGCCCCGGCGGCCACCAAGATCAGCAGGCCCGCCCCCGCCGCCAGCATTCCACGCGTTCTCATGATGGGGCAGTCTACCTGCCGGCCCCGGCGTGGGGCAAATGAAAGGCCGCAAACAGATGCGACACCGGCAGTGCGGACCATGGCCATGCACGTCCTGATCTTCGGCCTCGGCTACACCGGCAGCGCCCTGGCGGAGGCCGCCGCGCGCCGGCATCGGACCACGGTCGTCACCCGGCAGACCGGGGCGGCCGCGCCCGCCGGGGCCACCCTGGCCCCGTTCGAGGACCCGCCCTTCGCCACCGCCACCCACATGGTCGCCACCGCGGCACCCGGGGAGGCGGGAGACCCGGTGCTGGCCCGCCACGCCGCCGCCATCGCCGCCGCACCGAACCTACGCTGGGTCGGCTACATGTCCACCACGGGCGTCTATGGGGACCGGGGCGGCGGCTGGGTGGACGAGGCGACCGAGCCGGCGCCGTCGAGCGAGCGCGGCCGGCGCCGGGTGGCGGCGGAGCGCGCCTGGGCGGCATTGCGGCCCGGCCTGGGGGTGGACCTGCTGCGGCTCGCCGGCATCTACGGGCCGGGGCGTTCGGTGTTCGATGATTTACGGGCCGGCCGAGCCCGCCGCGTGGCCAAGCCGGGCCACCAGTTTGGCCGCATCCACCGAGACGACATCGCCGGAGCCTTGCTCGCCGCCATCGAGCAAACCCTGCCGCCGGGCACCCGCGTGCTGAACGGCTCGGACGACGAGCCGGCCGCGAGTGCCGAGGTGATTGCCGAGGCCGCACGGCTCCTGGGCCTGGACCCGCCGCCGCTGGTCCCGTTCGCGGAGGTGGAAGCGGGAATGAGCCCGATGGCCCGCTCCTTCTGGTCGGACGACCGCAAGGTGCGGAGTGAGCGGACGCAGGAACGCCTCGGCCGGCGCTGGCTATACCCGACCTACCGGGAGGGGCTGCGGGCGATCCTGGCCACGGAGGCAGCTGGGTAGGCGCTAACCAGCTGCCGCCCCAAGCAAAGGCGTCAATAGCGCGATCAGCAGATCCACATCCACCGGCCGTGACATGCGGTGCGCACCGTCCTTCACCAACACCACCTGCACATCCACCGCCTCGATCCGCTCCGCCAGCCGCACCGCCATCTCCCACGGTACGTCCGCATCCGCCTGGCCGTGCAGCAGCCGAACGGGGCAGTGAAGCGGGATCGGCCCCCCCATCACCAGGTGCGTCCGGCCGTCCTCGATCAGCGCGCGGGTGACGGGCGTCGGCTCGCCATAGCCGCTCGGCACGTGCAGCACGCCGTCCCGCTCCAGCGTCGTGCGCTCGTCGGGCAGCATCGTCTCCCACATCAGCGCCTCGGTGAAATCCGGGGCCGCTGCCACGCCCACGAACCCGGCGACGCGGCCCGGCCTGGCCAGCGCCACCAGCAGCCCGATCCAGCCGCCCATGGAGGAGCCGACCAGTATTAGTGACCCTTTTGTCAACGCATCGACAGCGGCCAGCGCGTCCGCTGTCCAGCGGCCAACCGTGCCGTCGGTGAACGCGCCGCCGCTGGCACCATGGCCCGAATAGTCGAACAGCAGCATCGCCTGCCCGCGCGCCCGGCATAGCGCGGCCAGCGCGGTCGCCTTGTCGCCCGTCATGTCGCTGCGGAAGCCGGGCAGGAAAACCACCGTGGGGCCGCGTCCGTTGAGCCGCTGCCACGCCAGCTCCGTCCCCGCCCCGTTATCGATCCGCCCGCGTTCCATACTCCCTCTCCCGCAATCGAGCCGAAGCATATAGGATACGCGGATGTCTGAAGACCTGAGTCTCACCGTGCTGCAAGTCCTCCCCGCGCTCGAGACGGGGGGCGTGGAGCGCGGTACGGTCGAGATGGTGCAGGCAATCGTCCGCGCCGGCGGCAACGCGCTGGTGGCGAGTTCGGGCGGGCGGCTGGTGGCGGCGGTGGAACGCGCGGGCGGCACGCACATCACGCTGCAACTCGCCTCCAAGAACCCGGCGCGTATCTGGCGGAACGCGGCACGGCTCGCCTTCCTGATCCGGGCCGCGGAGGTGGATATCGTGCACGCCCGGTCCCGCGCGCCAGCCTGGTCCGCCTGGCTCGCCTGCCGCAAGACCGGGGCGCGCTTCGTGACCACGTGGCACGGTGTGTATAAGGAGAACGCGCCGGGCAAGCGCCGCTACAACGCGGTGATGGCACGGGGCGAGCGGATCATCGCCATCAGCCAGTTCGTCGCCGCCAAGCTGAAGGCGCGCCACCAGGTGGACCCGGGCCGCCTGCGCGTGATCCCCCGCGGCGTGGACACGGCACAGTTCGACCCGGCGGTGGTGACGGGCGAGCGGATAGCCCGTCTGGCCGCGCAATGGCGCCTGCCGGAGGGTGCGCCCGTGATCATGCTGCCCGCCCGGCTGACGCGGTGGAAGGGCCAGTCCGTGATGCTGGAGGCGATGGCCCGGCTGGAGCGGCAGGATGTCTGCGTGGTCATGGTCGGGGCGGACCAGGGCCGCACCCGCTTCCGCCGCGAGCTGCTGGCCCGGGCCGAAGCGCTGGGCATCGCCAGCCGCGTGCGCCTCGTCGGCCATTGCGACGATATGGCCGCCGCCCTGATGCTGGCGGACGTAGTGGCCAACCCCTCCCTGGAGCCGGAGCCGTTCGGCCGCACCGTGATCGAGGCGCAGGCCATGGGCCGCCCCGTGGTGGTCAGCGATGCCGGCGGCACCGCCGAGACAGTGGAGCACGGCGTCACCGGCTGGCGCGTGCGGCCGGGCGACCCGGGCGCGCTAGCCGCCACGCTCGACGTGATCCTGCGCCTGCAGCCCGCCGAGCGTGCCGCATTCGGCGCCCGGGCCCGTGCCAGCGTCTGCACCCACTACACCACGGCCGCCATGCAGCAGGCCACGCTGGAGGTATACCGCGAGCTGCTGGCGTGAGCGACACCACCGTCATACCAGGCCTTGAACCTGGTATCCACGGGCCGGGCCAGAACACGTCGAACGTGGGGGTGTCCGGACAGCGCGACACCGCCTTCGACCCATGTGGATCCGACGCGGTGGATACCAAAGTCAAGCCCTGGCATGACGGTATCGGGACGAGGGCGCCGTGAACCGCATCCTCATCATCAAGCTCGGCGCGCTGGGGGATTTCGTGCTGGCGTTCGGGCCGTTCGCCGGCATCCGGGCGGCGCATCCGGATGCCGAGATCACGCTGCTGACGACGGCGCCGTTCGCGGAGTTCGCCCGGGTGGCGCCCTGGTTCGACCGGGTGGTGGTGGACGGCCGGCCGCGGCCGTGGGATTTGCCCGGGCTACTGCGGCTGCGGCGAGGCCTGCGCGGGTTCGACATGGTGTTCGATCTGCAGACGTCGGACCGGTCCGGCTGGTACTTCTGGCTTGCCGGGCGCCCGGCATGGTCTGGTATCGTGCGCGGCTGCTCGCATCCGCACGCCAATCCCGGGCGGAACGCAATGCATACGGTGGAACGGCAACGCGAGCAGTTGGAAATGGGCGGCATCACGCAGTTCCCACCGCCAGGCATGCAGTGGTTGACCACGGCAAAGCCCCCTCCCCTTGTGGGAGGGGGAGAAGAGAACGCGGTGCTGATCCCGGGTGCCGCCCCGCATCGACCGCGCAAGCGGTGGCCGGCCGAACGGTTCGGGGAACTTGCCGCCATCCTCGCCGGGCGCGGCCTCACTCCCCTCGTCGTCGGCACGGCTGCGGATGCCCGCTACGCTGCCACCATCCGGGCGATTTGCCCGCGCGCTGTCGACCTCACCGGCCGCACTACCCTGCTCGACCTCGGCCGCACCCTCGCCGGCGCCGCGGTCGCTATCGGCAACGACACCGGGCCCACCCACCTCGCCGCCGCCTTGGGCACCCCCACCATCGCCCTGTTCTCCGCCGACAGCGACCCGGCGCTCACCCGCCCACGGGGTGCTGTGACGGTCATCGCCGAGGCGGACCTGATAGACTTGTCCGTGGCAAGGGTTGCCGCCGCCTTGCCACCGGTCCATTCAGACCAACAAGCTGTTTTGGAAGCTCTCTGACATGCCCGCCATCACCCTGCCCGACGGTTCCGTGCGCCGCTTCGACGGGCCCGTGACGGGCACCACCGTGGCCGCCGCGATCGGACCCGGCCTGGCGAAGGCGGCGCTGGCCATGAAGGTGGACGGCGCGCTCCAGGACCTGTCGCGCACCATCGAGCATGACGCCGCAATCGTCTTCGTCACCCGGCGGGACCCGGATGCGTTGGGCATGATCCGCCACGACACCGCCCACGTGCTGGCCGAAGCGGTGCAGTCGCTGCATCCCGGCACGCAGGTCACGATCGGGCCGTCGATCGAGAACGGCTTCTACTACGATTTCGCCCGCAACGAGCCGTTCACGCCCGAGGACTTTCCCGCCATCGAGGCCCGCATGCGGGAGATCGTGGCGCGCAACGCCCCATTCGAGCGCGAGGTGTGGGACCGCGACGAGGCGATCCACTTCTTCGAGCAGCGCGGCGAGCGCTACAAGGCCGAGCTGATCCGCGACCTGCCGGGGACGGAGGTGATCACGCTCTACAAGCAGGGCGACTGGATCGACCTCTGCCGCGGCCCGCACATGCGCGGCACGGGGGATGTCGGCACGGCGTTCAAGTTGCAGAAGGTGGCCGGCGCGTATTGGCGCGGCGACCACCGCAATCCCATGCTGACCCGCATCTACGGCACTGCCTGGCGCGACCAGAAGGAGTTGGAAGCCCATTTGCTCCAGCTCGAGGAGGCGGAGCGGCGCGATCATCGCCGGCTAGGCCGCGAGATGGACCTGTTCCACATCCAGGAAGAGGCCGCCGGGTCGATCTTCTGGCACCCGAAGGGTTGGCGGCTGTACCGCACGGCCGAGATGTACATGCGCCGCCGGCTGGACGATGCCGGCTACCAGGAGGTGAAGACGCCGCAACTGGTGGACCGGGTGCTGTGGGAGAAATCCGGCCACTGGGAGAAGTATCGCGAGCACATGTTCGTCGCCCACGTGGAGGACGAGAAGCGCACCCTGGCGCTGAAGCCGATGAACTGCCCCTGCCACGTGCAGATTTTCAACCATGGGCTCCGATCGTACCGCGAATTGCCGCTGCGGATGGCGGAGTTCGGCTCCTGCCACCGCTACGAGCCCTCGGGGGCGCTGCACGGCATCATGCGGGTGCGCGCCTTCACCCAGGATGACGCGCATATCTTCTGCACGCCCGACCAGATCGCGGGCGAGACGGCGCGCTTCGTGGACCTGCTGGCCTCGGTCTACCGCGATTTCGGCTTCGACAGCTTCCGCATCAAGTTCGCCGACCGGCCGGATGCCCGCGTGGGCGACGATGCGACGTGGGACCGGGCGGAGCAGGCGCTGCGCGAGGCCTGCGCCATCGCCGGCGTCGCGTTCGAGCTGAACCAGGGCGAAGGCGCGTTCTACGGCCCGAAGCTCGAATTCGTGCTGCGCGACGCGATCGGCCGGGATTGGCAGTGCGGCACGCTGCAGGTGGATTTCGTGCTGCCGGAGCGGCTGGACGCCAGCTACATCGCCGATGACAGCTCCCGCCAGCGCCCGGTCATGCTGCACCGCGCGATCCTGGGCAGCTTCGAGCGCTTCCTCGGCATCCTGATCGAGCAGTTCGCCGGCCGCTTCCCGCTCTGGCTGGCCCCGGTGCAGGTGGTGGTGGCGTCCATCGTGACGGACGCGGCCCCTTATGCCGAGGAGGTCGCCGAAGCACTGCGCAAACGCGGCGTCAGTGTCGTGACCGACGTGCGGAACGAGAAGATCAACGCCAAGATCCGCGAGCACAGCTTGCAGCACATCCCGGTGATCCTGGTGGTGGGCCGCAAGGAGGCGGAGGCACGCACGGTGGCGCTGCGGCGGCTGGGCGGGCAGGCGCAGGAGGTTCTTTCGCTGTCCGAGGCCCTGGAGGGGCTTGCCCGGGAGACGACTCCGCCCGATATTATGAGGTCCGGCGCACCGGCCCATGAGTTTTCTTGATTCGTCAACTTCGTTGCGTCAAGACTAAGCCGGACATCCCCATTACGACAGGAGAGCACAAT
>CAXSEG010000195.1:0-8955 GCA_964235545.1 uncultured Acetobacteraceae bacterium | reverse complement strand
CTGCCCAGCAGCACAACACCAGACCACAGCGTTCACTCCGGAACTTGAATCCGCCGACCGAAAAAGAGTTCTGCACGCGCTACCACATCTGTGCTCGCACGGCGCAGACATGGCGTTATTCGGGTGAGGGCGGGCCGAAGTGGTGCCGCTTGGGCGCCCGTCGTGTGGCTTACCGGCTCTCCGACTGCGAAGCCTGGGCCGCCGGCCGCACCTTCACGTCGCGGGCTGCCGAACTGGCGCAGCGCGCCGCCTGAAACTGAAACCGCCAGCTACTGCACGAATGCAGCGCCGGCGGAGAGAAGCCACAGACACAGACAGCAGTCACGTCCTCACAGAAGTGGCTTACGGCTTCTCGCCGCTTGGTTCAACCGCTTTCCGCAGCGTCGGCCTGCCCAGGATGCCGCCACGATGCGCTCTGAACTAGCCACCTACGCCACGCGGCCCAGCAGGGCACGCGCATTCAATGTGTACGGTAACGCGCCTAATTGGCGATTAACGCCGCGCGAGCTGGAGCTGGCCGCGGACCTGGAGATGGCCCGCGGCAACCGCCAGCGCGCCGAGTTGCTGATCTGGCGGGCGCACGAAGCGCGCGGCAAGGCTTCGGCATGAGCGGGCCCGACCTCAAGATCGGCAGCCGCGAGGTGATCCAGGCCGTCGCCGACAAGCTGGCGCAGATCGGCGCGGCACAGGCCCCGATCTATGCCGCAGCCGCCACGGGCCGGATCGCGCTGGTCTGCATCTCGACGCAGGGCACGCCCTGGCCTGCCGAGACGATCGCCCGGCTGACACGTCCGGCCGTCGTGGTGCTGGGCGGCGACCCGGGCTTCGGCGAGCCGGCTTTCGGGCCCGGTCGCTGGCGTTGCGCCGGCAAGCTGAAAGGCTGGGCGACTGCCGCTGTCGTGCATGGAGCCGGTGGCGAGCCGGAGCACTACCGCGGCGCAGTGGCGATGGCCGAACTGGTCGAGCGCCTGGTGCTGGTCGAGACGACGTCAGGGCTGGTCGACGCATGGGGCGCGTTCCTCTCGCCGCTGCCGCGGATCGGATACCGGCCGCCGAATGGGGGTGTTCACCCGGTGCGGCCGGCGGTGGTGCATTGAACGCGATGCCACTCTTGCCCATGACGCTCGCGTTGCTGGCGCCCCGCCCGCTGTGGGTGGCTTGGCAGTTGGAGGACCGGCCGGGCGGCAAACCAACGAAGGCGCCATACAGCCCGAGCGGCCGGATGGCCATGGCGGACAATCCCGCGACCTGGGGCAGTCGGCCAGACGCGGAGCGCCGCGCTGCCGCGCTGGCAAAGCCGTATGGCCTCGGCGGTGTTGGGATCGAACTGGCGCCGCTGGGCGACGGCCGCAGCCTCGCCGGCATCGACCTCGACACCTGCCGAAACGTCGACACCGGGCGTCTGGAGAGATGGGCGGAGGACGTGCTGGCCAGCTTCGACAGCTACGCCGAGGTGTCGCCGTCCCTGACGGGCACCAAGATGTTCTTCACCTACGACACGGACACCCTGCCGGAACTGCGGGCGCACATGGGGACGTCCAAGTTCGGCAAGCAGTTCAAGCAGGGCGCGGGCGAGCACCCGCCGGCGATCGAGCTGCACCTGGGCAACAGATATTTCTGCGTCACCGACGCGCTGCTGCCGGACAGCACCGTCAGCCTGCGCCACGTTGAGCCGGCGAGGATCCTGCGGCTGCTGCAGACAGTCGGGCCCGCGTTCGCTCGCTCTGCCGAACAGGCCAGCACCGGCCGTAAGGAGCGGCGGACATCGCGAGCAGACGGATCGCACAGCACCGCCGCCTTCCATGTCGGCCGCGACGCTGTGAAGGGTGGTGCCACGTTTGAGGAGATGTGCGAGGCGCTGCGCAGCAACCCGGACACTGCAGCTTGGATGCAGGAGAAGGGCGAGGCGTGCGACGCCCGCGAGGCGCGGCGGATCTACGACAAGGCCGTAGCTGCCGCCTCCAACTCCGACGACGTCGAGGCCGCGGTCGCCGCGACGGTGGAGCGCTTCAACGACTTCTACTTGGTCGTAAACGAGGCAGGGAAGGCCGTGGTCCTCCAGCCGAGCTTCGACCCCGTGCTGCGGCGTCGGCGCTTCGACCGCCTGTCCCCGCGGGACCTGCAGACGCTGTACATGAACGAGCGGATCAAGGTCGGCGAGGACGACGACCACCGACCCATTTTCAAGACCGCGGCCGACCTGTGGCTGCGCCACCCGGAGCAACGCCAGTTCATCCATGGCGTCACGTTCGACCCGACCGGGTCCGACACCCGCCCGGGTGTGCTGAACCTCTGGGAAGGCTTCGCGGTGAAGCCTTGCAAGGGCGACTGGTCGCTGATGCGCGACCATATTCGAGTACACATCTGCGCCGACGATCCAGTGCGCTTCACCTACCTGATGGGATGGATGGCGCGACTGCTGCAGCACCCCGCCCAGCAGGGTGAAGTCGCGGTGGTGATGCGCGGCGGCGAGGGCACCGGCAAAGGCACGCTGGCTCGCGCCCTGCGCACCATCATCGGGCACCACGCGCTCGCCATCTCCAACGCGAAGCACCTGGTCGGCAACTTCAACGCCCACCTGCGCGACACCGTGTTTCTGTTTGCCGACGAAGCATTCTTCGCCGGCGATCGGGCACACGTCGGGGTGCTCAAGTCCATCATCACCAAGCCGTGCCTGACGATCGAGGGCAAGTTCCAGAACGCGATCGAGACGCCGAACTTCCTGCACCTGATGATGGCGAGCAACGAGGAATGAGTGGTGCCAGCCGCCCTGGACGCGCGGCGCTTCCTGGTGCTCGAAGTCAGCGAGGCAGTGAAGAACAACCACGACTACTTCGCCGCCATCTGGCAGCAGATGGAGGCTGGCGGCTACGCGGCCATGCTGCACGACCTTCTGGCCTATGACCTGTCCGGCTTCAACGTGCGGGCCGTGCCGACTACGGCGGGGCTGCAGCAGCAGAAGCTGAGCCTCCCCACCACTGAGTCCTGGTGGCAGGACTGCCTCGCCCGCGGCTACGTGTTCAGGTCCAAGCTCGGGCTGGAAAAATACTTCGGCGAGTGGCTCGAGGAGATCAGCACCGAGCTGCTGTTCGCCAGCTATACCGAATTCGCCGAGCGGCGCCGCGAGCGGCACCTGCTTAGCCGGGAGACGCTCGGGCGGTTCATGCGAAAAATGGGGGCGCATCCCAAGCGGCTCAGCCCAGCACCAGTGGGCGAACATCTGATTGACGCGCTCACCCCGTTTGGGAGTACCCATCGCGTCGCGGAGACGATCGAGCACCCGCGGCCGCAGGGTTATTCGCTGGGATCGCTGCCCCTGGCGCGAGAGGACTTCGCAGAGGCGACGGGGCTCGCAACCGAGTGGGGCGAGCCGTGAGGCGGCGCTCATACCCTGACATTGTCAGGGTTCCTGTCAGGGTTAGCGGTAGCAAAAAGGCCGGTATTCATTGGGCTTGTCAGGGTTGGCGTGGTTTCCAAGGCAGAAATCGGCAAAACTTGTTTTGCAAATCTCCGGCACACCGCGCGCACCGTTCTCTGCGCGCGACGAACCGCTTCTCAGGGCTTTCTACACGTATGGTTTCTTTAACCCTAACAACCCTGCCAACCCTGACAAAGACCGATGGAATAAGAGTTTCTGCCTGTCAGGGTTGGCAGGGTTCGTTACCCAACCCTGACACTGCAATCCGACACTGCCAGCCGCCGAACTACGCCTTGACGTCCAGAACCGCGCCAGGACCGGAGCTGCCGTTGGGCGTGGCACGCGTGGTCGTGGTCGACGACACGACGTTACCCTTGGTGTCCGTTTCCGTCGTGGTGATCGAGCCGTCTGCCCTCGCGAAGATGCTCACGCTGTTGGCCGAGCTGCCCGACGACTGCGAACCCGAGCCTGACGCCGCCGTGCCTTTCGTGGATACGGTGTCAGGACCCAGAACGCCGGGTGCGGTGCTGCCGCCACTGATGCCGCCGATGCTCATGGGGTGCCTCCGCGCTCCGGTGAGGCGGGCAACATCGCAGGGTCGGGTGAATGGGCCGTGAAGGTGGGCGCGTGGTGACGATTATGTCGGCTACGCCTCGATGCTCAGCGTGTGGTCAGGCCTGGTTGTCGTGAAAGAGACAATCTCGCCCAGGCCGGCGACCACGGCAGTGGTGATCGATCCGTCGGCAGCCCGCGTCCTGATCGTGCTCGCACCCGGCATGCTGGCGGACAAGGTTCCGGTCGCAGGCCCAGAAGGCAGAGGAATGAGGGTGAAGTGGGCGCCGAAGTCGCTGCTGATGCTCTCGCTCATGGTTCACTCCACACCGTCGATGCCTTGCACCTCAACCGACGAGTTTTGCGCCGGTCAGATCAAGCGTCGCAGCAGCTACCCGCCCATGTTGCTATCGTGGCTTCGGCACTCGACGGACACTCGCAACGGCCAGGACTATGCCGAGGAATACGCCGTCAGCGATGAAGTCTGCGATGCTCATCAGAAGCTCTCTGCTACTGTGATCGAGAGCTTGGGCGCGTGCATTGAACGGATGGTTAACTGTCAGTCACCGTGTCGTGACTAGCGAGCGGGAGTGTCCAGGCGGCTTGGCGGCATGCGTTGGCGGTCAGGTCTGACCGTGCACCAACGGCAACACGTGGTCTGTGGTGGTGGGGGTGTGCAGCACCACGGCGCCACCATTGACGATCGTGCTGGCGCTGGGCGGGGCCAAGGTCACGGCGTCGTACACCGGCCGCAGCGCCGGCGGCCGATGGATCGACGGCGGGAGGAAGTGGAACCCGGTGTAGTTGTTCATGGCAGCCTCGGTGCGTGTGTTGGCGGCACCATCGCGGACAGACATCAACGGCCGGTTAACACACCTCTCGCACGCGGCATCAGCGCTGCACGGGATGGTCTGGGCGGCCGGAAAGGCACTCCCCTTCCCGGGGCCGATCGGACCCACCCCCCCCATGGGTCCCTCCTGGAGGGTGACAGTCGAAAGGGTAATTCGCACCGCGTTGCGCCCCTAGCTCCAAACTCAAAAAGGTGTCCGCAGTGTCCGCACCCCCGCCCGAAATGGTCAGTATCCGCGAGTTCGCGCGCCGCGATGGCTGCAGCGAGAAGCGGGTGCGAAATGCCGTGCAAACCCACCATCTGCCAATGTTTCCTGGCAAATTGCTGCCGGCGAGTCTGGCTGGGACGGGCTGGCGCGAAGGCAACCGGCGCAAGCGCCAAGGCGCGGACACTGCTGCGGACACCGTGCGGACTGTCCGCACCAAAGTGTCCGCACCTCCGCAGGTGTCCGCACCCGAACCCGAGCCGCTGCCGAGCGAGGCTTGCAGCCTGTCGGCCATCGTCGTCGGCGGCGCGCAGGATCTGGCGGTGCTCCTGATACGTCTCGGCCTAGCGCGGGCTACTATCGCGGAGCACGTCGACCAGTGGCTCGTGCAGCAGCGCGTCGGTGCCATCGACTGCATGGCCGATGACGTGCCCCCGCCCGCCGGGCACGACGCTTGGTCGGGGCACCCGCTGTTCGCCGGCCCTTGGCTCGACGGCACGTCCTGGCACGAACTGGAGGCGCTGGCCGCCCATGCCCAGGATCGATGACCCTGCCCGCCTGGACGCTGTCCTAGCCGTCCTGCCGCCTGCGGACGCCCTGTGGCTGGCCCAGCACCTGGAGCAGCCCTGGCAGGTCCGCCCGCAGACGCATGGAGGCCCGGTCAAAGGCCCTGCGCGCCGCCTGGCCGGTGCTGGCGCCCGACCAGCCCGTGACCCCGGCGGCCAAGACCATCGGCCGGGATCTGGGCCGCTACCTCGTCTCAGCGTGGGCAGAGCAGCAGCAGCACGCCGAGCTGCCTGCCACGGCGTTTGAGCGGCACCGCGTGCTGCACCGTGTGGCCGTGCTGAGCGGAGGCAAGGCCCTCGGATGGCGCACCGTGTTCAACGCCTTGTCCGGCGATGAACCGACAAGAGGTTAACGGCTGGTTAAGGGAACAATCGTTTCCTGTGCGCAACTCTGTGCATAGGGTGCGCAACCGTCAGAGGAAGGCATCGGCGGCCCCTGCTGTCCGGTCGACGCGATGCAAGAATCAGCCGAAGTCTTTGCATAGACGCCGCGGCATTCTGATTCTTGATGATCAAGCACATGCCCGCACCCCTCGTTCTGAACTTCCTGCTTCCGTTGGTGCGGCCATACGTGTTTGCGGGTTGCGGCCACCATGACACACCGCCCGCAGTCGGTGTGCGAAGGCCGGCCTCCCTCCCCTGGCACATCCCGCATCACGGCCATCCATGCCAGGAATGGGCAAACCCTCGTCGCGGAAAGCAGCAGGGAAGGGCCGGCAAACTGCCCGGGGACGCAGGCGCATGACGCGCGAAGTCCCGGCGCCTCGTTTCCTCAACCGCCCGCTTGCCTTGCTGCCCGCTTATCGCAGCTTAGTCCTCTACCCCGACGATACCGGCAGCCGCACAAGCAAGACCGGACAGGGCGCCGGCTTGGTCGGCGGTGTCGCGGTGATCCCGGTTTCAGGCTGCCTGGTGCACGGCGCCGGCTACGGGTTCTCCGGGATGGCCGAGACGCCGTACGCGACGATCCGGTCCGCTTTCGCCGCCGCCCTGGACGCCGACGACGTGGACGCGATCGCGCTGCACATCGACAGCCCCGGTGGCGAGGTGTCCGGCTGTGCCGACCTGGCGGATGCGATCTACGCGGCGCGCGGGATCAAGCCGGTCCACGCAATCGTCGACGACCTGGCCGCCTCCGCCGCGTACTGGATCGCGAGCGCCGCGGACCGGATCGTGCTGTCGCGCACGGGCATGGTGGGCAGCATCGGCGTCATCGCCTTTCATACCGACATCACCCGGGCACTCGACAGCGCCGGGATTACGGTCACCACGCTGCAGTATGGCGCGCGCAAGTCCGACGGCGCTCCTACGACGCCAATGACCAGTGCCGCACGGCAGAGGATGCAGGCGGACATCGACACGATGGGCGACCTGTTCGTCGCGACCGTGGCCCACAACCGAGGCATCCGGGCCCGCGACGTCCGCGGTTTCGAGGCTGGCACGTTCCTCGGCCGCGACGCCGTGCGCGCCGGCCTGGCAGACGCGGTGATGTCCCCCGACGAAGGTTTCCTCGAGCTCATGGACGCAGCGACCGAGCGACCTGCAGCGCGATCCCCTGCCCGCGCCGCCCAGCGTCCCGACACACCCAAAACAGCAAAGAAGAAGGTTTCGACCATGGCAGCGACCAACGACTTCGCGCACCTGCGCCAGCCGGCCGAGCGTCTGGCCCGCGCCAAGAAGGCCGGCAAGCCCAGCCTAGGCCAGCAGGTCCGCGAGCTGCAGGCCAAGTTGAACGGCGAGCCTATCCCCACGGCGACGATCGACCCCGGCCCGGAGCAGCCCCGGCGGGAGCAGCCCAAGCGCCGCAGGGATGGCACGTCGGCGCTCGGCGATCAGGTCGCAGCCCTGCAGAAGAAGTTTGGGGTGGCCTGAGATGAACACGGACACCCTCGCCCGCCTCCGCCCCACCAGCAACACGCCCGACGCGATCCGGGGCGCTCTCTCGGAGCTGCAGCGCGAGCGCGCCGCCTCGGTTCAGCGTGCCAACGCGGCCCGGCAGCGACGCACCACGGCTCTGTTCACCGGCTCGGACTTTGAGATCAGGGAGGCAGATAAGACGCTTTCGGATGTGGCACTCGACGCCGAGAAGCTGGACGTTTTGGAGCCGGTGTTGCTGGACCGGCTGGCGCTCGCGGAAAGGGTCAAGGCGCAGGCGCACGCCGAGGTGGCGGAGGCAAACGCTGTCGCTGAGACAGCGGCCCAGGCCTTTGCCGCGGCTTTGCCTCGGTATCCCAAGGCTGCCGAAACCGTGGCTGAAATCGCCCGCCTGGGCGATGTAGCCGATCAGGCCGCGCGGAGTGCCGAGGCGTTGGCCCGTAAGCACGGCGTGACCCCGGTGCAGTTCATCGGCCCGGGTGCGGTCAATGGTGCGCCGAGCGGCCATGCCGTGCCGCTGGCCTCGCTGGTGCGCCTGCCGGCGCCGGACGGATCGGGCCTGCTCTTCGGCAGGTGGGGTCCGGAACACCAACCTGCGCCTGCTTTCAGGTATGGCCCGTGAGCGGCACCGTCCCCGACGACGTCACCATCACCACCGGCGGCAAGATCATCGGCGGCTGGCAGGCGGTCCGCATCACCCGCGGCATCGAGCGCATGCCGAGTGACTTCGACATCGCGCTGACCGAACTCTACCCCGGCGCCGCCGACCAGATCGTGATCCAGCCTGGCGCGTCCTGCGTCGTGAAACTGGGCGCCGACGTCGTGGTGACCGGCTACGTCGACCGCTACGTGCCCAGCATCTCGGCGCGCGGGCATGGCGTGCGGATCCAGGGGCGGGGGAAATGCCAGGATTTGGTGGACTGCTCGGCCGGTTTTGGACCGAACGGGTCCTGGGCATCTTAGCAGAACATCACGTCGGCGCTCGACTTCGCCCAGACCCTCGGGGCGCCGTTCGGCATCACCGCAACGCGCATCGGCGAGGAAGCCGGCAGCCCGATCCCGACCATCACGATCAATATCGGCGAGACCCCGTGGGAGCTCATCGACCGGGTTGGGGCCTACCGCCAGCTACTTGCCTACGAGGGCGCGGACGGTAACCTGATTTTGGCGTAGGGCAGCGGAGTGGCTGCCGCCAGCGGTTTTGCGCTCGGCACGAACATCGAGGCCGCCACCACCACGTTCTCGGCCGACCAGCGGTTCTCGGAATACACCGTCACCTGGACCAGCACCGACGACCTGCGGCAGGTCCGCGATGACACCGGGGGCGTCAACGGCAACTCGCATGGCCACGTCACCGACCCTACCGTCACGCGGTTCCGGGTATCCATCCGGTGAGCACCCTGGATGGGCTCAGGCGGCCGCGGCCGTCCTGTTGGATGGCTTACGCCAGTTCCAGGGCAGGAGATCTGCCAGTCGGCTGACTGGCTGG
>CAXSEG010000194.1:0-8963 GCA_964235545.1 uncultured Acetobacteraceae bacterium | reverse complement strand
GACGCCCAGCCGCTCGAGCATGCCGATCAGCGATTGGCGGGTGAACACGGCGTTGTCCAGCTTGTCCCCCGTGCCGTTCAGCCCGACGACCAGGCCGTAACCGACCAGCTGGTTCTCCCGGATACCCTCCACGTCCGCGATGTCCTTGATCCGGACCTGCGCCGCGGCGATGGCGGGCAGCAGCAGCAAGAAGGCGAGGACGGTTCGCAAGGGCAGGGGTCTTTCCATCTCGTTCAGCTTTGGCTGGCAGAACAGTCGCGGCGCTCGGCAAAGGTCAGCGCAAGCAGCATGCCAGCGCCCAGGGCCTGGTTTTGCAGCGTTTCGCGGGGCCATGCCCGGCAGGGTTTGCCGGGCTGGCCGGAACAGGCTGGGCAGAAGGAGCCGGGCGGATGGTGATCAAGAGTGTTGCGGGCGTGGCCGTGCCACTGCCGGGCGCGGGTAGAACGGGGCCGGGTGCGACCGGCTTCTCCGTCTCGGCCGGCACGGTCGGCAAGCCGGCCGGCGTGTCCGCGCCGGCCGCGCTGGACGGCCTGCTGCTGTTGCAGGAAGTGGAGGATGCCCCGGCCCGGGACCGCCGGGCCCGCAAGCATGGCCGCGCCATGCTGGACGCCCTGGCCCGGCTGCAAATGGCCCTCTTGGGCGGCGACGCGGACTCGGAGGCCGTCCGGTGCCTAGCCGCCCTGGCTCGGCAGCCAGCTGACGCAGCGGATCCGGCTCTGCGGGACATGCTCGGCTCGGTTGCGTTGCGGGCAGGGGTCGAGCTGGCGCGCCGCGGCCTGTGACGTCCGCGCCACAGTCGTAAGCTGCGGCGGTGCCCCACTTTGATCGTGTGAATGCACTGCAAACGTGCCCTTGGCGACACGAACTTGCGCCGCTATACAGCCGCGCAAACGCAACCGGACGGCGTTTGATCATGAAGGATGGCGCCTATGATGCTCACCCTGCCCCCTGATTACCGCCCGGGCGAGACCGAGGAGTTCATGGAACCCCGGCAGGCCGAATACTTCCGCCAAAAGCTGCTTCGGTGGCGCAACGACCTGCTCCGGGATGCCGACGGCACCCTCGCCAGCCTCTCCGAAGGCGGCATCCACGAGGCGGACATCACCGACCGTGCCAGCGTCGAGACTGACCGTGCTCTGGAATTGCGCACCCGGGACCGTGCCCGCAAGCTGATCAGCAAGATTGACCAGGCGCTCCAGCGCATCGAGGGCGGCACATACGGCTTTTGCGAGGAGACTGGCGAGCCGATCGGCCTCCGGCGCCTCGAGGCCCGCCCAATCGCCACCCTGTCCATCGAAGCGCAGGAGCGCCACGAGCGCATGGAGCGCGTGCACCGCGACGATTGAGCCGGTAGGCTTGTCCTCGGAGGCGGTGATGACGCGAGCGAGCTGTATGACACGGACTTCGTGCTTTGGACGGAGCAGCAGGCGTTGGCGCTGCAGCGACTTGCTGGGCCTTCCAACAGCCTCGACATTGAACACCTCGCAGGTGAAATCGAGAGCTTGGGCAGGCGCGATGTCCGCGAGGTCGCGAGCTATATCCGACTGATTCTTGTTCACGTGCTCAAGATAATGTCCTGCCCGACGAGCTCCTACCGTGGGCATTGGAAAGCGAGATTCTGGCATTCCAGCGTGATGCGGCAGCCGCCTTCGCATCCTCCATG
This sequence comes from uncultured Acetobacteraceae bacterium, assembly GCA_964235545.1. Taxonomy (GTDB): domain Bacteria; phylum Pseudomonadota; class Alphaproteobacteria; order Acetobacterales; family Acetobacteraceae; genus LMUY01. The sequence goes on along the minus strand of CAXSEG010000194.1, from coordinate 7,300 downwards.
CAACACCTCATTGCACTCGACGACGAGTGGCTGTCCGCGGTTCATGCGATTGCCGTGGAACACCCAAAGCCGATGCAGTCCCGCATGCTGGCAGTGCCCGAGATTCGAGAATGCCCCGTCGGTCTCGATGATCTGCTCCGACGCGAGTTTGATCTGGATGCCGTTCTCGAGTGTCTCTTGCTCTCGCTGGTCGACCTCGGCATCGTCACAGCTTCGACATAGCGTCCAAGAAACGACCCATCGCCGTCGTCGGGCGTATAAGCGAAGCGCCAGACGCCTACCTGCTCCTTCAGTCCTTCACGCAGAAGACAGCAGAGCGCCGGCCGCGCACGGACCTGCCTGCCACGCCGATCCTCGGCTAGAACGGCAGCAATGCGTCCAGCACCTGCTGCCCGTAACGCGGCTGCTGCACGTCCGTCAGCGTGCCGCGGCCGCCATACGCGATCCGCGCCTCCGCCATCCTGTCATGCGTCACGGTGTTGTCGCTCGCGATGTCCTGTGGCCGCACCACGCCGCTGACCGTCAGCTCCCGCAATTCACTGTTCACCCGCACCTCCTGCCGCGCCGTCACTACTAGGTTGCCGTTCGGCAGCACTTGCGTCACCTCGCCCGCCAGCCGCAGCGTCACGGTCTCCGCCCGCTTGATCGAGCCCGTCCCCGTATTGTTGTTCGTGCTGTTGGTGCTCACCAGGTTTTTCACGTCCAGCCCCTTCGCGATCAGCTTCGGCAGTTGCGCCTCCAGCCCGAGGAAGTTCGGCAGCCCGGCCTGTTCCGCCCCGGCGCGGGTGGCGGCGGTCGCGTTGGCCAGGTCCGCCGTGTCCGCGATGTTGACCAGTACCGTCAATACATCCCCCACCTGGGCCGCCCGCTGATCCTTGAAGAAGGCGCGGCTGCCCGAACGCCACAGGCTGTTGATCTGCGTCGGCGCGAACTCCGGCCGCGGCATCGGCATCGACACCGGGCGCCAGTTCGGGTCGCGCACCGGGTTACTGATCGGCGACAGCTCAGGCGGCCGCCCCACCTCCGACAGCTTGGACAGCGTGCCGCACCCGGAGAGACCGAGCAGCAATCCCGTCAGCCAAACCCCCCTCATCGCGCCGCCACCCGCACCGGCATCGGCGCACCCGGCGGCAGCATCACCGGGATCGTCCCGCTCACCCGCACACGGCCCGTCCCGGACACTTCCGCGTCCACGATCGCGCGCGACTGCACGTTCAGCACCCGGACATGGTCACCCGTGGCACCATTGTCCATCGCCACTCCCTGCGCTGAGAGCGAGATGCCCGGCGCTTCCAGCTGCATCTGAACAGCCTCGCCTTTCTGAACCATGAACGGCCGGCCCAGATCGGCCAGCGGCAGCGGCGCGCCTGGCCCGACGGGGTGGCGCAACGCCATGCCGATCGCCTGCGCGGGAACCTGCGCCACTTCGCCCCGGATCACGTTGGCGCGCAGGCGGCCCATCTGGATATCGCCCGCCCCAACCACGTCTCCGGGCATCATGCGGTGCGCCGCGACCGGCAACTCCACCATCTCCATCACCCGGCCGGACAGGCGGGCATGCGCCGGCGTCATCCCGGGCGCCGTCACCGACAGCACGGCAGTGAACCGCCCCTCCGTCGGGTTGTAGTCGAGCTGCCCCACTTCGCCGCGCCCCGTCACCTCGACCGGCACCACCGGCGCCACGTAGCCCGGCATCTCCACGTCCGCATCCGCCGCCACCCCCGCCGTGCCCAGGGCGGAGCGCAGGGCCGCCAGCGCCTCCTCGCGCGGGAACGCGCGGCCGGGGCGGTCCAGCACGATCCGGTCCGCCGTGCTGGCCGGCCGCCAATCCACGTTGAATTGGCGCGCGATGGCGACGAGCTGCGGCGCCTCGACGATGATGCGCCCGCCTGGTTCCGGGCCGGGCCCGATCGCGCGGTCCTGCACCACGCCATCCCACAGGTCGGACAGCCGCACCGCCGGGTCGGACAAGGCGGTCCCCCCTCGCAAGGTCGCGGCCCGGGGTCCAGCCAGAGGCAGCGCCAGCAGTCCCGCCAACACCAGGCCGGCGCGCACGGCCCTCACCGCAGGTTCGTCAGGGTGGAGAGCATCTGGTCTGAGGTCGTAATGACCTTGCTGTTCATCTCGTAGGCGCGCTGGGCGGTGATCAGGTTGGAGATCTCCGTCACGACGTTGACGTTGGACCCCTCCACGAAGCCCTGCATCACGCTGCCGAACCCGGCCGCGGTGGGATTGCCCGTCACCGGGTTGCCGCTCGCGGCACTTTGCAGGAACAGGTTGTCGCCCTGCGCATCCAGCCCCGCCTCGTTGGGGAACACCGCGAGCTGGATCGTCCCCACCGTGGTCGGCGCCGCCTGTCCCGCCTGGCTCGCCTGCACCGCGCCGTTCGAGCTGATGGTGACCGACGTGGCGTTGGTCGGCACCACGATGCCGCCCGCGATCGGGTAGCCATCCGCCGTCACGATCGTGCCGTCCGGCGCCAGCCCGAACGTGCCGTCCCGCGTATACGCCGTCTCGCCGGAGGGGAGCGTCACCGGGAAATACCCGTTGCCCTGGATCGCCAGGTCCAGGCTGTTCGACGTCTGCTGCAGCGTGCCCTGCTCGTTGATGCGGTAGATCGCCGCCGTCCGCACGCCCAGCCCGATCTGCGCCCCCGCCGGCACCACCGTGCCGCTGTCGGACGTGTTGGAGCCGACCCGGCGTAAATTCTCGTAGATCAAATCCTGGAACTCCGCACGCCGGCGCTTGAACCCCGTCGTCGTCATGTTGGCCAGGTTGTTGGAAATGACGTCCACATTGGTCTGCTGGGCCTGCATGCCCGTGGAAGCGATGTCGAGCGAGCGCATTGCCGGTTAGCCCTGATGCTGGGTGAGTTTGTCGATGGCGGTCTGCTCGCGCTGGCCCTCGGCCTCCACGAACTGGGTGACGAACTGGAACTCCCGCAAATCGTTCATCATCCGTGTCGTCTCCGCGACCGGTTGCACGTTGCTTTGTTCCAGCGCGCCGCCGGTCACCTGCGGCCTGGCCACAGGCGCCGTCGCCGTCTGCGCCGACAGCAGCCGGTCCCCCATCGCCTGCATCTTGTTGGGATCGGCCGGCTGCACGATGCCGATCTTGCCGAGCTGGCCGTTTTCGCTGCTGAGCGTGCCGTCCCCGGCGACCTGCAGCGCGGTATCCGCCGCGGCGACGCGCACGGGTCGGCCGCCGGTATCGAGCAGCGCGTTGCCATCCCCGTCCGCCACCGTGCCATCGGCCTGCAGCTCGAACCGGCCGGCGCGGGTGAGCAGGGGGCCGGCCTTGCCCTGCACCGTGAAGAAGCCTGGCCCGGTGATCGCCAGGTCCAGCGGGTTGGCCGTGTGGGTGAGCGGCCCTTCGGCTTGCTCCCGGTAGGTCGCGCGGTCCTGCGTGTAGGCGAGCACGCGCCCGCCGCGCACCGGGTCGGTGCCGGTCTGCCGGCTGAGCCAGTCGGCGAACAAGGTCCGCTCGGTCTTGAAGCCCGGCGTGTCGGCATTGGCGATATTGCCGGCGGTCACGTCCATGGCCCGCTGCTGAGCGACCAGGCGGGATAGGGCGACATTGGCGGCGTTCTGCATGGCGGCGGTGTCCGAGACGTTCGCACCGCTTATCGCAAGCTGTGTGCCAGGGGCCTTAACCCTGGTTCGTCAGTGCCTTATGGGCAAAAGTCCGGCCATGGGCGGGGGTGCACCGTGCCGGCCCGGCAGAACCTGCCGGGCCAACGCGTCCATCGCTGCCCGCCGAACCCGCCAGGGACCTTCGTCGCATGCATCTCGCTGTCCGAGTCGACGTGCAGCATGAGTGCGCCGCACGCGCCGGTGATCCCCTTTGGCACGTCCGCCCACATCAGGCGGATGCGCCCGGCGCTCTTAATATGGCCGTGGGCGACGTTGGCGAAGAACGGCCGGTCAGGTTGCGCCTCGCCGTACCAGAGTATGTCCGGCCCGATCTGGCGCACGTAGTACAGCCCTCCGTCGTCACACTTCCAGATGCCGCTCACACCGAAAGGTTTGACGTCGCAACCCTCACTCGGCAGTCGCCCGGCGGAGAACAGGACGAGTAGGTTGTAGCTGGGCGAGGCTTCCATTTGCGTTCTTGCATGGCTGTCTCAATTGCCCCACCGCCCCTATCCTGTTACATTGAGGCGGCGGTCGGGCGTGGCAGCATGCCGTCACGTTATGTTGCCGGCAACGCACGGGCCAGGCGATCACGCGCCTCCCAATGGGAGGAGGGTGCAAAAGGGTGGCCATCGCAGCGATCCTGATTGCGTGCTGGGCCGCTTTGTTTGGTACGGCCTATCTGGCACGGGCCGTGTTGCGGCTGCGCCGGACCGTCTCCATCGCTTGCGTTCTCTGCGCCTACGCCGGTTTGGGAGCGGCAGCATTGGTTTGGCTCGGGCTTAACCAGCGTGGTTACCTTGCGGCTTTCGGGTTGCTGCTGCCATGCGCGGTCGCGTTCGTGATCATCTTCGCTCTACCAGCGCCGAGGCGGCTGCCCTAGTCGTCAGCATCTCACGCTCTGAACCCCGAGCACACCTGGCTCGCCCCAAGCCGATCAGCGCATCAGCATGATCAATCCAGCTCGGCCCGTGTCTTCTCCCTCTCCCGTCCTTCACGGAAGAGGGCAGGGTGCGGGCCGGTCCCGCACAATCAAGGCAAGTAGCCCGTATCGCTCCCGGGCGACGCGGGACCTTCCGGTCCGATGGCGCACTGCAACGATGGCGCCACCGATCAATCGAAGCAGCTGGCTACCAACCTTGATAAGCTACCAACCCGGCCGCCTTGACAGAAACTCTATATGTATATCGGCAATGAGCCATGCCGCGCAGACCGAACAGCTCCCGCCAGACCCGCATCCTCCTCGCTGCTTTCCTAGACCGGTCACGACAGTGGCGGCACGGATATGATCTGTCGAAGGAAACGGGCCTCAAGTCTGGCACGCTGTATCCGTTGCTGATGCGCTTGTGCGAGCAGTGCCTCCTGGAAGCGGCGTGGCAGGAGCCCGACCGCTCCGGCCTGCCGCCGCGCCATGCCTACAGGCTAACAGTGCAAGGCCTGGCGCTGGCGCAAGAACAGGCCCAGGACGCGGCAGCACCCGCCCCGGCCGATTTCATCGGAGCTTTGACATGAGCGTCGGGCCAGGCCGCGGGAGACGGTTTGCTGTCAGGCTCCTGGAACACGCGGCGTCCGTCCTGCCTCCCGACAGTTCGGCATGGGCCACAGCGATGGTGCGGGAAACCGACCACGTCGAGGATGATCTCGACATCGTGCTTTGGGCCTTTGGTTGCCTGGCGACCGCCTACCGCAGGCGGCTGTCGGCGGCCTGGACGCTGAACCCCAAGAGGGGGCTTGGCCGTTGTATCGCTTGCACGGCCATGATGTGCATCCTGTACCTCGGCGCGCTGAACAGCGCGATCGGCAAGACCGGGCCGGCTCCGCCCGTCTTCGAGCGGACAGCGTGCAACCGGCCAGACCTAGCCCCAGGCGTTGCTCCCCGGATCGAATGCGGGACCGTCGACGTCCCACGCAACTACGATCAGCCCGGCTCGGGGGTGTTGAAGCTGGCTGTCGTGGTTGTCAGAAGTGCGCAACAGCCTGCGTTGCCCGATCCTGTCGTTTACATCAGCGGCGGTCCAGGCGCCCCATTGACCAAGTACGCGGATTACCAAGCCCGCCACCCGTACGCTCCTGACCGCGACCTCATCTTGGTGGACCAGCGCGGCGCCGGGCATTCGGAACCAAACCTTTGCCCGGATGTCGCCGGGGACCTCCTTGGGGCCGGGTTTGCCGTGGCGGACAGCATCACAGCCGAGACGAAAAACCGGCGGCACACTTTGTTCATGGCGTGCCGGGACGCCGTGAAGGCACAAGGGATCCACCTCGACGACTTCGGAACGAACGTCACGGTGGAGGATTTCGAGCAGGTCCGTCAGGCGCTCGGCATTGTACACTGGAATGTGGTCGGCACCTCGTACGGCACCACGGTCGCGATGACGCTGATGGCACGCCACCCCGAAGCGATCCGGTCCGCCGTGCTGGACTCGGTGTACCCGCCCGACCTAGTTCTGCCTCCGTGGTCGGCCAGGGTCGCCGCCGCCCGGACGGCCTTCTTCGGGATGTGCGAACAGGACCCGGCTTGCGCCGCCGCCTTCCCCGATCTCGCCGGGCAAGATCGGGAGACTCTTGAGCGGCTATCCCATACGCCCATGACTGTTTCCGTGCCAGCCGCGATGCACCAGCCGGACAACCAGGCTCCGCTCACTGCATCGCTATTCGAGATGGTCGTGAGCCTTCGTCTCTACTACTCGGAAAATCACCCGGACCTGCCAAGGCTGATCGCCACGGTTCATGACGGCAAGGTAGAGGACTTCGCAAAGGCTCTTGCCGCCTTCCTGGCAGGAGCAGTGGAAGTGAGCGATCCGGCCCACATCGCAGTCGAGTGCCGCGATCGTCCGCATTTGCGCGAGCCTGCCCCCGCTGGCGCCGACGCGCTTGACCAGATTGTGGACCAAGGCATTTGCACAGACTGGTCCGAGCTTGGGCCGCGTCCTGTCATTCCAACAGGCACGAACATTCCGACCCTGGTGCTGGCTGGCCAGTTCGACCCGAACGCCAGCCTGCCGCTCAGCCGGCATGTTGCCGAGCTGATTGGGGACCGCGCTCGTTGGGTCGAGTTCTCGCTGATGGGCCACAACGTCCGGCACATGAGCCCATGCGCCGCCTCGATGGTAGCGGCATTCATCGACAAGGCCGGACAAATGCTGGATACGTCATGCGCCCAACAGGTCAAGCCCATCCGGTTCTTGCCACGATGACGTCACGCCTCGTCAGCGCCTGCTGGACGCTGGGGCAGTCCTGGATCTGTGTCGCGGCGTCCACGTCCTGCGTGGGTACGGCGGCGGCTCAGCAACCTTCTACAGAGTTCGTGTCATCCTACGTTGCCGGATCAAGGGATCCTGCCGGCCGCCTCATGTGCGGCAAGGAGATACGGGCATTGGCCGCCCATGGAGGCAAGCTGCGAGGCCGGACGGGCTGCCCGCCTACGTGTCCATCCCCGCAATCGGCAACGATTACGCTAGACGATGCCAAGCCGCTATCCCAAGAATACCAGGCAGCAGGCGTCCCGTTTCATCAGAGACTCAAGACGGAACCATGGGGTGCTCGGGCATTCATCGGCCGCGACCCTGATAGAAATCCGATCCTTTTCGCGGGCAGAGGGGAATGACAGCGGTCTGCCGGTTGGCTGTGCTCGACCGGCAGACCGCCATCCTCGGGTAGCGTGACGC
>CAXSEG010000193.1:0-8977 GCA_964235545.1 uncultured Acetobacteraceae bacterium | reverse complement strand
CACGGCCGTCGCCTGTTGGTTCGGTTCCGTTATTGCCGGTGCCGCCTGGCATGTTGGTCGGAGCCGCCGACGCAAAATTGGCTATCAGTCCTGAACCTAGCAGCGATACCCAAGTCAACACGCGGCGACGGGACGATGCTAAGTAGTCCAGACCTAGATTTGATGGACGGACGTTGAAAAGCATCAAGATATCCTCGTATTCGAGTGAGCGAAATTGCCAAGGTGTCTGTCGAGGATCTTGAGCCTCACCCTTATGGCGATGGCAACACCACAACTCATGCCCTCGTTTTAGGAACAGCAGCGCTGACCTGGCCAGCCTCCCGCACGAGTCATAACGCAGGTCACCAGGCCAGGCCTTCAACCGAACTTCCGGCTCCGTCGCCACCGGGCCTCATTCCGAGCCTGTCCGTCAGACCACCGTAGAGTTTACGGTGTTTGGCATCACTTCGCTCCGAAGCGGGCCTTTCGCTTCCCACCAAGGCCGACGTTCGAATACCGCGGGCTCGCACATGCCATGGAGCCGGTATCGTCAATGGTTTAGTCGGTGCGGGAGTGCGATGCCTATGTGTGCTCTAGCCGGTTCGGCTGGCAAAAGCGATTTCCAACCCATTATGACTGAATTGGGCGATGCCGTATTGACCATGTGACGTCTTGTGTGTTCCTTGTTTGTTCATGGACGTTCTCACCCCTGCCGCTTTAGCTTCCGACATCGCCGTTCCGTTGGCGGAGGACACGGCGTACTACCGCCGGGTGCTGCATGAGCTGATCGATATGGGGTTGGACATGGCGCGGCTGGTGCATGGCCGGGCGAAGGCTCAGGCGGAAGCGACTGAGGCTGCCGTAGAGGAGGTGCCGGGGACGGCGGACGGGAGTGTCGCGTTTGACCGGCTGGCGCGGGCTGTGCGGCGGACGGTGGCGTTGGCGCGGCGGTTGGAGGAGCCGGTGCGCGATGGCGCGCCGCGGCGGTTGGCGGCACGGCGGCAGATCCTGCGGGCGGTGGAGGATGTGATCCAGCGCGAGGCGTCGGATCAGGGTGAAGAGGATGGGCTGAACGGCGAGCTGTATGAGCGGCTGGATGCGCCCGATCTGGATGACGAGATCGATTGCCGACCGGTGGCGGAGATCGTGGCCGATATCTGCCGGGACCTCGGGATCGCGGATCTGTCGGGGTCGGGGCGGTGGAAGCGGCGGTTCCCGGCGGAGGTGGCGGCGCTGTGTGCTCGGGCGGCCCGGGTGCCGGGTTCACGGGTCGCGCCGGAGGGTGGTGCGGGCGGGGAGGCGGTGGAGCGGTTCTTCCGGATCGTGACTTCTCCGGACCCTGGACCCGCGTGACAGTTTGGGGGCTGTGCGTGGCCGGCTCTCATCCCGTCCTGCGCTGGCCGTGAAAAGGCAGCGCAGGGTAGGGGAGGAGGCAAGTGGCACTCGCCTTCAGTATCAATCCAGCGCCCGACTGACTGTGCGCGCGTCCACCCCTCCCCCCCAGCCCCCTCCCTCAAGGGGAGGGGGAGCGGTGCCGCGTACGATTCCTGCGAACATTCGTTTTCGTCGATGCTTTGGGGCGGAGAAGCGATTTAGTGCCAGAGTGCGGGCGCGGATGGCGCCAAGGGGCTTACCCGCCCTAAGGAGGTTGAAGCGTCCTACGCGCCCATGGCTTGCCGCATGAACACGCGCTTCAGCGGTGGCAGCCTTTGTACCCCGGCGATGCCCAGATCCCGCACCGTCCGGACTAGGGCATTATCCGTCGAGAACAGGCGGTCCAGCGCGTGAGTCGCACCCAGCATCAGCAGGTTGGCCGGCCGGCGCCGGGCCTGGTAGCGGGCCAGCAGCGCCGGGTCACCGGGGTCTGCGCCGTCCGCCACTGCGGCGCAGATCAGGTCGCTGAGCGCGATCACGTCCCGCAGCCCGAGGTTCAGGCCTTGCCCCGCGATCGGGTGGATGCCGTGCGCTGCGTCCCCGACCAGCGCCAGGCGTTCGGCGGTGTAGCGATGCGCATGCAGGGCGCCGAGCTTGTAGATCCAGCGCCGCCCCACCGGCCGCACCCCGCCCAAATGGCTTCCCAGCCGGCGTGCGATCTGCTGCCCGAATGCGGCATCGTCCAGCGCCATCATGCGCGGCGCCAGGTCGGCCCGCTCGGTCCACACCACGGCGGACAGGTTCGGCATGTCCTCCGTCCCCGTCATCGGCAGCTGAGCAAACGGCCCGGCTGGCAGGAAGTGCTCCAGCGCGGCGCCCCGGTGCGGCCGTTCGTGCGCCACCGCGCTCACGATCCCCGATTGGGCGTAGGCCAGCCGGGATACGCCGATGCCTGCCTGCGTCCGCAGCGGCGATTCGCGGCCTTCCGCCGCCACCACCAGCCGGCACCGGATGGCGGGGCCGCCGGCGACCTGCACCACGGCGCCCTCGGCGGACCGCGTCACCACCGCCTGGGCCGGTGCGAACACCGTGGCCCCTGGCAAGGCGTGCAGCTGCGCGTTCAGCGCCACCCGCAGGCTGCGTGCCTCGACCATCCAGCCGAACGGGCCGGCCTCGGCCTCTGCATGGTCGAAATGCAGGAACAGCTTGGAGGCCTGGCGCCCGGTCTTGCCGTCGGAGACGCGGATGTCCAGGATCGGGCATGGCACGAAGGGCAGCTTCGCCCAGACGCCCGACGCCTCCAGCAGGGACCGCGACCCGGCGGCGATCGCGTAGGCACGGCCATCAAAATCCGGGTGCTCCATCGGCGGCAGCGGCGCGCGGTCGACCACCGCCACGCGCACACCGCCGGCCGCCAGGCTGCACGCCAGCGACGCCCCGACCGGGCCGGCGCCCACCACGCAGATATCGGCCTCGACCTGACTGTCCATGCTGCTCTGCCTAGTTTCTAGGCAAATGGTCACGCCTGCCTGAAACGCAACGGCCGCCCCCCAGCCGCAATCCCGCCGGTGCCATGCTCAAGAGACCGGCACGTTTCTTGTTTAAGGGTTAGCCGTCATGGCGACCGCTCCCGGTGGCCGGCGCCGAACAGGAAACGAGGTTCCACGATGAAGCTGGTCATAGCGATCATCAAACCCTTCAAGTTGGACGATGTCCGCGAGGCGCTCACGCCGCTGGGTGTCCAGGGATTGACGGTGTCGGAGGTCAAGGGGTTCGGCCGGCAGAAGGGCCAGACCGAGATCTACCGCGGTGCCGAATACCACGTGAATTTCCTGCCCAAGGTGAAGATCGAGGTTGCGGTTCCGGCCAGCCTCGCCGAGCAGGTGGTGGAGGCGATCATGAAATCCGGCCAGACCGGCAAGATCGGCGACGGCAAGATCTTCGTGCTGGACATCGAACGCGCCGTGCGTATCCGGACCGGGGAATTGGACGCCGAAGCACTATGAGGAATCAGTCGACGATGAAGCGCACGCTTGCCCACACTGCGGCCAGGACGGTGTTGACCACCCTGGCATTCGGGCTGCTGGCCGGCGCCGCCTTGGCGCAGACCACGCAGCCCGGCACCACGGTGGCCCCAGCCGCCGCCGCCGCCGCCGAAGCGACTGCCAAGATCGACACCGGGGACACCGCCTGGATGCTGACCAGCACCGCGCTGGTGCTGATGATGACGGTGCCGGGCCTGGCGCTGTTCTACGCCGGCATGGTGCGCAAGAAGAATATCCTTGCCACCCTGATGCAGTCCTTCGCGATTTGCTGCCTGATCACCGTGGTTTGGATGGTGGCAGGCTACAGCCTCACCTTCACGAATGGCAGCGGGGTCACGGCGCCCTTCATCGGTGACCTGTCGCGCGTGTTCCTGAACGGCCTTGGCGAGCACATCAAGAACGGCGCCGACGTGCCGTTCACCCTGGGCGCCGGGTCCGGCAACGAGACGGCGTACACGATCCCCGAGAGCGTGTACATGATGTATCAGATGACGTTCGCGATCATCACGCCGGCGCTGATCGCCGGCGCTTTCGCGGACCGGATGAAGTTCAGTGCCATGTGCGTCTTCATGGTGCTGTGGTCGCTGGTGGTCTACTGCCCGATCGCGCACTCCGTCTGGAGCGCCACCGGCTACGTTGGGGCCACGATCGGCGCGATCGATTTCGCGGGCGGCACGGTGGTGCACATCAACGCGGGCGTCGCCGGCCTGGTCTGCGCGCTCGTGCTCGGCAAGCGCGTGGGATACGGGCATGACAACATGCAGCCGTTCAACCTGACCTATGCCGTGATCGGCGCCTCCCTGCTGTGGGTCGGCTGGTTCGGTTTCAACGCCGGGTCGGCGGTGGGGGCCAGCGGGCGTGCGGGCATGGCGATGACGGTGACGCAGATCGCGACCGCCGGCGCGGCGCTGGCCTGGATGTTCGCCGAGTGGGTCACCAAGGGCAAACCCTCCGTGCTCGGTATCATCTCCGGCGCGGTGGCGGGGCTGGTCGCCATCACCCCGGCCTCCGGCTACGTGTTGCCTGGCCCGGGGCTGATCATCGGCATCGTAGCCGGCCTGGTGTGCTTCTGGTCGGCGACGGGGCTGAAGCACGTGTTCGGCTATGACGACAGCTTGGACACCTGGGGCGTGCACGGCATCGGCGGGATCGTCGGCGCGTTGCTGACGGGCGTGTTCGCATACGGCCCGCTCTCCGCCACCGATGCGAACGCGGAGGGCACCGTCGGCGGCATGGCGCAACTGTTGAAGCAGGCGGAAGCCGTGGGCATCACCCTGATCTGGAGCGGCGTGATCTCCTTCATCCTGCTCAAGATCATCGACGCCGTGATCGGCCTGCGCGTGACCCGGGACCAGGAGATGGAGGGCCTGGACATCGTGCTGCACGGCGAGACGATCGGGTAGGCGGACGCGGTGTCGCTCCCTCTCCCGCCTTCATGGGAGAGGGGGTGTCACGCAGGTCGCGCCAATGCCGCCAGTGGCCGCACCAGCAGCAACCCGGCACCGCCCAGCACCGCCATCGGCAGGAACACTTCCCCCCCGAACCGGGCATAGCCCAACCCGACCAACCAGATCAGCAATCCCGTCGGCGCCGAGAAGCCCAGCGCCGAGTGCAATGCCTGGGCGCCCGCCGCGCGGCCCGGCGGCACGCAGCGGCTGAGCATCGCCATCGACGACAGATGCTGCATCGCGAACGTCGCCGCATGCAGCACCTGCACCACTGCGAGCACCGGAACCGCCGTCGTGCTGGCGAGCACGACCCAGCGCACGATGCAGGCGCCAGCGGCCAACCCCGTCAGCCGCGCCGGGCCAAGCCGGGTCACCCACCGCCCACCCCAGACGAAAAGCACGACCTCCATCACGATCCCCTCGGCGATCAGCAGGCCGACCACCGTGTCGCTAATCCCGGCGGCCCGCCAATACAGCGCGGCGAACCCGTAATAGGCCGCATGCGACCCCTGGATCAGGGCGCTCGCCAGGATCGTGACCCGCAACGCCGGCAGGCGCAGCAGCCCGGACGTGGCGCGGGACACATGCTCTGTCTCGACCCGATCCGGTTCGGGCAAGGCCGGCGCCAGCGCCGCGGCAACACCATATCCTACCGCGATCAAACCCGGCACCAGCCATGACCCCGCCCAACTGAGCACCGGCCCCGCCGCTGCCGTTGCCAGCATGTACGCCGCCGACCCCCACGCCCTTGTTCGCCCGTAGGTCAGCCGCCCGGCCGCCGCGAGCGCCAGCGTCAGCGTGTCCGCAAGCGGCGTCAACGCCGCCGCCGCGATCCCTTGCGCCGTGACGAGCAGCAACAGGGCCGCAATCCCGTGCGCCAGCGGAAAGCATGCGACCGCTGCCGCAGAACAGCCAGCCGCCAGCAGCAGCATGGGCCGCCGCCGACCCACCTGATCCGCTGCCGCCCCCCAGAGCGGCACGGCCAGTAGTCGCACCAGCGACGCCACACCCAGGACCGTGCCGATCTGTCTGGCGTCGATTCCGCGCTCCGCCATCCAGATCGGCAGGAATGCCGTGCTGACCGCCGCCGCCGCGAAGAACGCCCCGGTGAACAGCCCGACCCGGTTGCCCGGCGTCGCGAGAATTCGAGTGTTTAAGCCGTGGACGATTTCAGTTGGGATTGCGCCGCCTCCCGGATTGCCCGGGCCATGGCGGCGATGCCGTTGCCACGGTTGGTGGACAGCGCTTCCAGCAGCCCGAGGTCCTTCAGGAACACGGGGTCGGTCGCCACGATCTCGGCCGGCGCCCGCCCGGAATAGACGCGCAGCAGCATCGCCACCAGGCCCGACACGATCGCCGCGTCGGACGCGCCGGCGAAGCGCAGCACGGCGCCCTGCATCGACGCCTCCATCCAAACCTTGCTCTGACACCCCGGGACCCGGTGTGAATCGTCCGCCCATTCGGTAGGGAAGGGCGGCAGGCCGCGACCGAGCTCGATGATGAAACCGTAGCGCTCCATCCAGTCGTCGAACACGGCCAGTTCCTCCCCGATGGCGGCGATGGCGTCGGCGGCGGTTGGTTCGGCGGGCGTGACGAAAGGATCGGTCATGGCGCGGATGTGACAACGCGGTGGCCTGCCGTCAACTTGCTTGCATTGAAGAAGAGCGATCTAAGGCGGTCATGGACCTGCGGACAGATTCTGTATTCGGAACAATGTCCAGCGTGGCGGACTTTAGCGTCCAAGTCGCCGAGGACCGGGCAAAAACCTATGATACGGTGCTATACTGCGGTCGCCGGGTCACCGAGGTCGAGGCGCGCATCCTCGAGGCGCAATTCCGCCTGCCGGATGGCAGCACGCTGCTGCTGCTGAACGAGGACCAGCCGTTCAGGGAAAAGCTGACCCTGATCCTGATCGACTTCGAACTGCGTGTGCTGGATCGATTGGAGTTAGGGGGCGCGTATACGCCGGGCTTCCTGACATACGCCTACCCGGTTGGGCCGGACCAGGTCGCGTTCTGCTGGCACGATCTGGAACAGCTGGTCACGATCCGGCGTTTTGCGCGTTGGTTCGGGCTGCGTTCCGGCTGGCTAAAGGTGAAGGACGTCGAGGTTCAGCACCCGCAGGCCGGGGCCGGGGCAGATCGCCGATCACATGCAGTCAGCACCGTCGCCCGGCGGCGGGGCCACTCGATCCCATCACTGGTATGGCTCGCTTTGCTTAGCCTGCGGACGGTTCGGTTCGGCCGGGCTAAGGACGGGCTTGCCAAGGGCGGGCGTGATCGCGGACCCAGGCGGTAAAATCGTCGTCTGCCAGATCGCCGGACGCCATGTCGATCATGGCCACCATGGCCACCGCCTCCGGTGCCTCCAACGGACTTCCATTCAAGGACAGGAACAGCACCATCGACAGGAACGCTGCACGCCTGTTGCCGTCTACAAACGGTTGGTTTCGGGCGATGCCAATCGCGTACAATGCGCCGAGTTCGGCATTGTCTGGATTGCCGCAGCCTGCTCTGTCGAGCGGCCGAACCATAGTACTCTCGAGTAAAGCTCCGTCCCTCAGGCCCGGCGCTCCGCCGTGAAGGGCGAGTTGTTCGTCATGCATGCGTTCGACGGTAATGCGGTCGACCCAAACCGTCACTTCGCAAGTTCATGCAAGACACTGCGCCACTTCTTCATCAATTCCCGTGCAACGGCCATCTGCGCTTCGAGGTTGGGATCGTGCACCGACAGCTTGAGGCCATCCTGGACTTCCGTCGTGTAGAGCGTGTCACCCTTCTGTACGCCGAGCTTCACCGTCATCTCCCGCGGGAGGATCAACCCCACGGAATTACCGATCGAGATAACCTTCAATTCAGCCATGTCACACCTCCATCTCAGAGTTATAACGGCTGTGGGAACGCCCGCTATAAAATGAACCGGCTCAGATCACCCCGCGACGCGAGCGGTGCCACTTTCTCATTCACATAGGCCGCATCCACCGTCACCGTATCGCCCCGACGGTCGCTGGCGGTGAAGCTGATCTCCTCCAGCAGCTTCTCCATCACCGTCGCCAGGCGGCGGGCGCCGATGTTCTCCACCCGCTCGTTGATGTCCGACGCCAGCTCGGCCAGCGCGTCGATCGCGTCCTCGCGAAAGTCGAGCGTCACCCCCTCCGTGCCCAGCAGCGCCTCATACTGCTTCAGCAGGCTGTGCTCCGGCTCGACCAGGATCCGGCGCAGGTCGGCGCGCGACAGCGGGGCCAATTCAACCCGGATCGGTAGCCGGCCCTGCAGCTCGGGCAGCAGGTCGGACGGCTTGGCCAGGTGGAACGCGCCGGACGCGATGAACAGAATGTGGTCCGTCTTCACCGGGCCGTACTTCGTGGTGACCGTCGTGCCCTCGATCAGCGGCAACAGATCCCGCTGCACGCCCTCGCGGGACACGTCGCCGCCGCGGAACCCCTCGGTCGAGCGCGCGCACACCTTGTCGATCTCGTCGAGGAACACGATGCCGTTTTGCTCGGCGTGGAACACCGCATCCTTGGTGACCTGCTCGGTATCCAGCAGATGGTCCGCCTCATCGCGCGTCAGCGCCGTGCGGGCGTCGGCCACGGTCATGCGCCGCGCCTTCTGCTGCCGGCCCATCATGCCCTTCATCATCTCGCCGAGGTTGATCATCTGCCCGGCCGGCATGCCCGGGATGTCCATCGCACCCGCCGGGTTGCTGCCGCTATCGGCGACGTTCACCTCGACCTCCTTCTCCTCCAGCTCGCCGTCGCGCAGCATGCGGCGGAATTTGGCGCGCGTGTCACCGCCGGCGCCCTCGCCGACCAGGGCGGTCACCAGCTTGTCCTCCGCCTGCTGCTCGGCCTTTGCCTGCACGCCCTTGCGCGAGCTCTCCTTGAGCATCGTGATGCTGACCTCGACCAGGTCCCGCACGATGCTCTCCACGTCGCGGCCGACATAGCCGACCTCGGTGAACTTGGTCGCCTCCACCTTCAGGAACGGCGCCTGTGCCAACTTGGCCAGCCGCCGCGCGATCTCGGTCTTGCCGCAGCCAGTCGGGCCGATCATCAGGATGTTCTTGGGCACCACCTCCTCGCGCATCGCCTCCGCGACGTGCTGGCGGCGCCAGCGGTTGCGCAACGCA
>CAXSEG010000192.1:0-9029 GCA_964235545.1 uncultured Acetobacteraceae bacterium | reverse complement strand
ATGATGAGCGCCAGGCCGCTCACGCCGAGGCAGCCGCAACGGGAACATTGTCGCCGGTGCTGAAGAGGACATCGAACGCGTAGCTGTCATGCTTGACGGTGCGGAAGTCGGCACGGCGGAAGTAGCGCCGGCGCAGGCTGTAATCCCGCAGGATCGCCAGTGTCCGCCACGCCTGGGACGTCATCTTGACGTTGGACACCTGGTCTTCCTCGCGCCAACTGATGGGAAAGAATAGGACCCTGCGCCCAGCGTCGAACAGGCTTAGAAGCTGGAAGATGTTGAACCGCAGATCGTCGGCATAGCGCAGCACCGACGGATCGCCGAACACGCGCACGCCGACGATGTTGAGCCCCGACCCGAGGTCGAGCACCCGCCGGCCTGATCCGAGGCTGAACAGCAGGTTGAACACGTGGTTGCCGAAGATGCGGAATGCCGAATACCCCTGCAGGCGCGCGCCGCGGGCGAAGCGGGCGCCGAGGCATGCGTCATGGCTGCGATGGGCGCCCTGCTCGAGGACAGGCTCGATGTCGGCGATGCTGCCCTGGTCATCGCCGTGCAGGGTGAGAACATGGGTAAAGCCCTGGACTGCAGCGTAGGCGAACGCCGCCTTGTGCGAGCCGCCCAGGTTGTAGTTGCTGCGGTTGCGCGCAACGGTCACGCGCGGCACATCGGTGCCGGACGCGGCCTGCGCAGCCGCCTCAGCCGTGCCATCCCGGCTGCCGTTGTCCAGCACCAAAATTTCGCTGAAGTGTTGGGCGACCGGGCCTTTGAATTGCGCCAGTACCCGCCCGATCTGCGGCGCGCAGTTGTAGCAGGGGATGAACGCAAGGATCTTGTCAGACATGCTGCAGCCGCGGCCCGAGTTCACGCTTGCTCAGGAAGCGCGCCACCAAGAAATTCAAGATCAGCTGCGGCGGTGTGATGATAACCTTGCCGATGCCGGCCATCGAGGTTGATGAGACCGCCACGCCATGGGCTGCGAGGAAGGCAGCGCCAAGAACGACCACCTCCTGCAACGCGGTCGCAGCCAGGAGGATCATGCACAGGGTGTAAAGCGTGTAGATCGCCACTCGGGCACCGAGCGCGGTCTGTTGCCCTTTGAAGATGACGATCCGCGAAATCAGGAAAACACTGAGCGCAGCCGTGGTCGAACTGACGACGTTGGCGAAAAACACGGGAACGCCAGCCCAGACCAGCAGGACCAGCAACGATACGTCGACCAGCCAGCCAATGCCGGATAGGCCTGCAAACCTTATGAAATCGACGACACGAGCGGTGACCACACGGTTCCCAATCTTCTCAGCGTATCAGTTTGGCCCAAAGCAACCAGGGCGGCAGCCGGGGCACGCATAGTGCGTGCCTCGACCATGATCGACACATAACCGCGTGACTACGACCCGGGCGGTGTAAGGCCGCCGCCGCTACTCGCGTTGCAGCACCGTCCAGAACCGTGACGCGTCCACCTGCTTGAACTTGCTAAGCTGGTCGCGATAGGCGCTGAGCATGAGCTCGGTCGACTCGTAGTTGTAGTACAGCTTCGGGACCATCACGAAATCGACCTTGTCGAACAGTGGCCCGCCCGGCGGCTTGCTACGCCCCGAGAACGACCGACCGGCGTCCCACCAGGCGAGGTCGTGCGGGGCGGGCGGCAGCCGCAGCAGGATCGGAAACGGGTTGTCCCAGGTGAGCGAGAGCACGACCGGGTCCACTTTGCCGGCGGTATGCTCGCTCAGGACGGCGACCCCGTCCGCGAGGATGGAGGCGTACTCGACGTCGTCGAGGATGAACGAGGTGGGGTCGTCCACCTTGAAGTTCGGATCGAGCAGCCGGTTCGGCTTCGGCGCGAGTCGCACGTCCCCGACCGGCGTCGCTTGCAGCGAAGCCAACCCAGGGTCGCGGCTCACCGGCGCCACGGCTGTCCAGGCTGACGACAGCAGGTCCTGCCCAAGCGGCAACAGAAACAGGCCGACGATGCCCACCAGCCCCGCGAGCGATTGCACCGCATCGAGCGGCGGTCTTTCCCGCGCGGAGCCCGCCAAGCCAGCAGGCATGGCAATGGACTCCCGCGCCCCAAACCACGCCAAAATGGCAGCGACAGGGATGAGCGGGTTCTCGAATGCCGAGAAGTTCTGCGTGCCGATCAGCACGCCGCCCCCGACGATGATCAGCGCCAGCAGGATCGGGATGGCCTGCTGGAAGCGGCGCTGCGCTACATCGCGGCTGAGCAATCCCAGCACGACGACGAGCACAGCCCCGCCATAGGCATAATTGGCGATGTTGCGGAACTGTCCTGCGCGAAAGGCGTCCGACTGCGCGGCGGCGACAGCCCGAAGATCGGATATGTATGCGGCGGTGATGCCGTAACGCAGCTCGAGCAACGCCGCGCCCACTACGAAGGCGACGGCCGCCGCTAAGGCGAACGGCAGGAAACGCGATCGCCTGACGAGCAGGGCCGCCGCGGCGACGATGACGCCGCCGATCAGGAAAACGGTTATCTTGAGGTAGAACAGCACGAACAGCAGCAAGCCCGTGATGATCCCGTCCACGATCGCGCCATGCCGCGGATCGGAACGGGGCTTGAGAGCGGCGACGAGCGCCAGGATGCAAACGAAGGTCCAACTATACCGGTTGTAGGTGGCATTATAGCTCACATAGGTGAACGCGCCGCCGAGTTGCCTGGGCGATACGGCCAACATGCCGATGTAGACGCCGGCCAACCCCGCCATAAGCGGAGGCACTCGCTGCAGCATCAACGGCACCGTCAGCACGACAGCAATGAGCCCGACGATCAAGTTCGCATAGATCAGCGTTCGACCAGAGAGCGGCGCGAACAACAGCGTCGCGTCATGGAAAAGATAGTAGAAAAACCCAACAGGCGTCGAGAAGCCTAGATGCGGCAGTTCGCCGGCCTGCATGTGGGCAACGCCGCCGAGCGGGATGAAGATATCCTGGGCAAAATTAAAAAAGTAGATATCGCCCCTTGCCAACTGTAGAAGCGCGGCAGCCACAACAATGGCAATAGATCCAACGAGGACGATCCCGCCACTGAGACGAAACCGGGAAGAGAGTTGCGGCATTGCCGTCCCAGCAGTTTGTCTCAGCGACATACCATCTTGTCCGGAAAAGTGAAACAGGACCGCCTCGATGGTGTCCCCATACAAGCGTGCGCACCCAACGCCGTTGGTCGCCCGTCCACGGCAACCCACGTCCGATCGTCACAAACGAGATGTTTACGCCAAACACGAGTTGATAAAGACAATCCCATTCAGTCTGACCCTACAACTTTCGTTCTGGTTCGTTACGGGGAGTTGCGTGCCCAGTGAGCCCCGGGCGAGAGAGTTTAAACCCTGCGAACTGCTGATCGAGCCAGGCTAAAAAGCGCCACTTCCGATTCAGGATCGGCTGTTCGATCACAGTCCACGATACAAACGCACATACCAGCGTGGGTGGCAGCGACACCAGTGTCAATTGCCACCAGCTTTGAAGCCAGGGAAATAACTGTATGATTGATTGCTGGATCGGGAAATGGAAAAGGTAGACGCCGTAAGACAAATCGCCGAAGGGGATGCGGGGAGGACTCATCAACCCGAGCCACACAGTCAGATACGCCCCGGGCACGGCGGCAAGGGGAGCAGTCACCGGGAAAGACAGCAACACGGCTGTCAGGACTCCCGAGATCACACCCCAGAGTAGAGAATACGACACGCGGTCGCGATACAAATAGAAGGTGACGCCGGCTAAGAAGAACAGAACTGCCACACTGCCTCCAGGCCCCGGTGGCAGTGTGGCACTACGAAGAAAGGCCCGGACGGTAAGGGTGAGCACGCTCGCTATGACAAACAGCACGAAGGCGACGCGAAATCTCACGAACTTAAAAAGAGTGAGCAGGATCAGCGCGAAGTAGCAGTCCAACTCGTACGGAATCGTCCAAAGTTGCGCATTGACAGTGTAGGGCTCCGGATTTGTCTGGAACACACCTGGCAGATGATAGTGAATGTCGCCGACGATGTTCAGGAAGTATTTGGCAAATAAGGGATCAGAGAGGTAGTCGTGCCAAGTAAACGTGCTCAGCGTGAGACCGAGAAGCACTGCGCAGAGCGTGGTCTCCACAGCCAACGCCGGTACTAACCGAAGTACTCGCAACAGCACGAAGTGGTGCAGCCGAGACCGAACTAAGCTGCTAGCGACCAGGAAGCCCGACAACGCGAAAAACAACGGAACGATTGCTGCTGGGAGGAAGCGAAACGGTCCTTCCCAGATTGGTTGATCAGCTGAGGCGGTTCCAATCCCGATGCTATGCCAAAATACGACAGCCAGGGACAATATGATGCGAAGATAATCGAACCCAGTGGTTGCCTTACCCGCGATCTTGATCCTGTCCTCTAAAGTCACCGGTTAAGTCTCCCGTCAGGATTTCAGAGAAGATGCTGATCCACTGTCTACACTCAAATCAAATCAGGTGACGACTGTACGACCTAATGGCCATCACTGGGCCAATTTTACAAGAGCGCTTGATAACAGCTTCGCGCAAATCTTGCCATCATGATCCAGTTTCTGTCAGCATCGGGCCAATTGGCGCGTGTACGTTCTGCGATCTTCGATTCGAAGAACCGCGTGAGGCTCGTCCAGGCCTTGGACGAGCTACTTAGCGAGGCCTGACCGCTCACTCCAAATGCACGACCACCCCCGCCACCGGCGCCCGCCGCGGCAGGAAGAACGCCAGCAGGCACGTCAGTGACAGCAGCCCGGCGGTGCAGGACAGCGACACCGACAGCGCGCGGTCGTAGTCGCCAGGCTGCGTCCCCGTGCCGAGTACGTGGAAGAACAGTCCCATCAGCACGGCGACACCCAGGGCGAACGCCACCTGCTGGATCATGGTGAACACGCCCGAGGCCGCCCCAGCCTCCTGCGGCGGGATGCGGCTGCTGCCCACCACGGACGCCACCAGCGTCGGCAGCGCCAGGCCCTGGCCGCAGCCATACCAGATCAGCACGGGCCACAGCACCACCAGGTTGATCGCCGCCCCATGCGCCGCATTCGCCAGCACGATCATGGCGAGCAGGCCGACGACCATCATCCCCGAGCCCAGGCTGATCGCGAGCGGCCCGATCCGGCGCGAGACGCGGGACGACAGCAGCGACGCCCCCATGAAGCCGATCCCGAAGGCCACGAACACGATCCCGGTCGCCAGCGGGCCATAGCCAAACCCCTGCTGCAGGAAGATCGTCAGCCCCATGAAGAATGCGGCCAGCCCGGCGAAGAACGTCAGCACCATCACCAGCCCGAGTGAGAACGCCGAATCACGAAATAGCCGCATAGTCACCAGCGGTGACCGCCCGCGGTGCTGCAAATGCAGCTCGAACACCACGAACGCCGCCAGCAGCGGCAGCGTGAGCGCCAGCATGGCCAGGCTCCACCAAGGCCAGCCCAGCCCCGACCCTTCCACCAGCGGATAGATCAGGAAGCCCAGCGTGAGAGTTGCCAGCACGATCCCGCCGATATCCAGCGTCGGCCGCCCCTGCGCCCGGCACTCGCGCAGGGCGCGGGCCGCAAAGAACAACGCCACCGCCCCCACCGGCACGTTGACCAGGAAGATCGGCCGCCAGCTCAGCCCGGCGATATCGGCCTGCACCAGGGCGCCCCCGACCAGTTGCGCCGCAATGGAGGCCAGCCCGAGCGTGGTGCCGAAATACCCGATCGCCCGGGCCCGCTCGCCCTCCGGGAAGGTCACCCTGATGATCGCCAGCACCTGCGGGTTCATCAACGCCGCGGTCAGCCCCTGCAGCACGCGCGAGGCAATCAGCATGCGCGGGGTGGTGGCCAGGCCGCACAGCGCAGAGGCGATGGTGAAGCCGACCATCCCTCCCATAAACAACCGCTTGCGGCCATACAGGTCTCCGAGCCGCCCGCCCGTAATCAGCAGGATGGCAAAGGCGAGGCCATACCCCGCCACCACCAGCTCTAGATCTTCCGGCCGCGCGCCCAGATCCACATGCATGGCCGGCAGCGCCACGTTGACCACGAAGAAGTCGAACGCCGGCAGGAACGCACCGGTCAGCAGCACGATCAGCGCCGGCCAGCGGTTCGGGTCCGGCGCCTCCTCCTGGGAGGGCACGGCCACCCCGCCCGAGATGTCGTTCACGGCAGCACTTTGCCCGGGTTCATCAGTCCCAGCGGGTCGAGCGCCGCCTTGATCCTGCGCATCGCCTCCAGCTCCGCCCCGCCGCGCCAGCCCGGCATCATGTAGGGCTTCAACTGTCCCACCCCGTGCTCGGCGGAGAACGAGCCGTCAAGCTCCTGCACGATCGCACCCACCGCATCCATGATGTCGTGGTCGCGGGCGAGGAATGCCGCGCCCCCCATCGCCACCGGCTGCTCGAAGTTGAAGTGGATGTTGCCATCGCCGATATGGCCGAACGCCACGCACCGCACCCCGGGGATCAGCGCCGCCACCGCCGCCTCGCCCCGGCGCAGCAGCTCGGGCACCCGGGACACGGGCACCGACACGTCGTTCTTCACCGAGGCACCTTCGCGCTTCTGCGCTTCCGAGTGTTCCTCGCGCAGCTTCCAAATCGCCAGGCGCTGGGCGTCGCTGGCGGCAACGGCGGCGTCGGTCACGGTACCGGCCTCGAACGCCTGCTCCAGCACCGCCTCCAGTGCCGGCCGCAGATCCTCCCCGGCGCGGGGTGTCGCGAGCTCGACCAGGGCGTAATGTGCGGCGGAGGCGATCGGCAGGGTGGCGCCGGGGATGTGCCGGGTCACCAACGCCATGCCGGCGCCGCCCATGTATTCGAACGCCTGCACCGCCGCCGGGTCATGCCGCTGGAACATGGCGAACAGGTCTAGGGCTGCGTCCACAGAAGGCAGGGCGCACAATGCCACCTCCCGTTGCCGGGGCTGCGGCGCCAGCTTCAGCACGGCGGCGGTGATGAAGCCGAGCGTGCCCTCCGAGCCCACCAGTAGCTGGCGCAGGCAGTAGCCGGTATTGTCCTTGCGCAGCCGGCGCAGGCCGTGCCACACCGACCCATCCGGCAGCACCGCCTCGAGCCCGAGCGCCAGGTCACGCGCGTTGCCGTAACGCACGGTGTTGTTGCCGCCCGCATTCGTCGCGAGCACGCCGCCGACCGTAGCCGTGCCTTCCGAGGAGATCGACAGCGGCAGCAGGCAACCGGCCTCCGCGGCCGCGTCCTGCGCCGCTTTCAGCGTGGCCCCCGCTTCCACCGTCAGCGTCATATCCACCGCGTCCACGCCGCGGACCCGGTTCATGCGGGCGAAGCTGACCACCACCTCGCCCGGCCCGCTCGGCACGCCGCCGCCGACCATGCTGGTGTTGCCTCCCTGCGCCACCATCGCCACGCCGCGCCGCACGCAGACCCCCACCGCCTCGGCCAATTCCGCGGCAGAGGCGGGGCGCAGCACGGCAAGGGGCGGATGGTCGAACAGCCGCCGCCAGTCCTGCCCGGCCGCCGCCCGTTCGGACACACCGGTCAGCAACCCGCGCGGGCCGAGGATGCCGTGGAGCTCGCCGAGCAAGTCGGCCGGGAGGGGCATATCGGGCACGGCATGGCTCCTCTGGCGCGGCGAACAAATGGGAGGGCGGGGAAGGGCGGGCAAGGGTGCGGCGTAGCCAGGTGGCGCGCCCGCCGTGTTCCATTGCAGAAAGGGCGAACGGAGACCGCAATGAGCGACCGCCCGATCACCCTGGTCCACGCCCCGCATAACTCGGTCCAGTGGTGTTATGGCGCTGCTGGAGGAGCTGGGCGGCCCGTACACGCTGCAATTGCTCGAGCGCAGCAAGGGTGAGAACGCCTTCCCCGCCTACCGCGCGATCAACCCGTTGGGCAAGATCCCGGCCATGCAGGACGGCTCCGCAATCGTTACCGAACAAGTCGCCCTCTTCATCCATTTGCCGGACCTGTTTCCCGCCGCCGCCGGGCTGGCTCCTGCCATCACCGACCAGGCACGCGGGCCCTATTTGCGATGGTAGGCCTTCTACGCTGCAGCGTTCGAGCCCGCCCTGGTCGACAAGGCACGCGGCGTCGAGCCCGGTTCCCGGGCGATGAGCCCCTATGGCAGCTATGACGAAGTGATCGACATCCTTTCCGCCGCACTCCAACCCGGTCCCCATCTGCTGGGCAGCACGGTTTCCGCCGCGGACATCTTGTGGGGCAGTGCCTTGTCCTGGACCATGGCGTTCAAGCTCGTTCCACGACGGCCGGAACTCACTGCCTACGCGGCCCGCATCGCCAAGCGTCCCGCCGTAGCAAGGGGCCGCGCCAAAGACGACGGGCTTGCCGCCGCCCAACTCCAGTAGGGTGGGACGCGCTTTGGCGTCCCACCCCCACACGCACTCGCCCGAAGCTAGCTTTTCTGCGCGGCCATATTACCCGACAGGAACTTCAGCGCGTCCAGGTTTCCCTGCACTGCCGGCAGTTCCGTCTCCACCTGGGTCTTGAGCGCGCCATCCTTGGTCGTCGCATCCTCCTTCCGGAGGATCCCCACCGCGCGCTGATGATCGTCCAACTCCGCAGCCACGAACGCGCGATCGAACGCAGGGCCGCTGAGGCCATCGAGCTTCGCCAACTGCGCCTGAACCTTGTCGCTCGCCTGCGTCGGAATCGGCAGCTGCTCGGCCTGCATCGCGCCCTGCAGATTCGGGTACAACACCTGCGCCTCGGCGCTCATCTTGGCAGCGAGGTCCACCACACGCGGATCGGCGGCCTTGGTGGCGGCCAGCTTGCCGGCCCGCTCGTCCAGCTGCGCGACGGTGTAGGCGGCCTTGATGAAGCTGGTGTCGTCCGGACCCATCGTGCCACTCGAACTGATCTGGGATGCAGTCGTCTGGCAGCCGGCCAACGGGGTGGCAAATGCCAGCAAGAGCGGGAGGTGCTTGATCGAAAGCCTGGACATCGTTGCTTTACTCCTGGAGTTGCAGCTCGCGAACGTTACGCACACTCTCGACAGAAGTGTAATTATCCAACCTTCACAAGAGCAGGAACGTCACAGCCACAACTTGCAAATACAGCCTA
>CAXSEG010000191.1:0-9132 GCA_964235545.1 uncultured Acetobacteraceae bacterium | reverse complement strand
GGCGGTCACTAGCTTGTCCTCGGCCTGCAGCTCCGCCTTGGCCTGCACGCCCTTGCGCGAGGTTTCCTTCAGCATGGTGATGCTGACCTCGACCAGGTCCCGCACGATGCTGTCCACGTCGCGCCCGACGTAGCCGACCTCGGTGAACTTGGTCGCCTCCACCTTCAGGAACGGCGCCTGCGCCAGCTTGGCCAGCCGCCGGGCGATCTCGGTCTTGCCGCAGCCGGTGGGGCCGATCATCAGGATGTTCTTGGGCACCACCTCCTCGCGCATCGCCGGGTCCACGTGGGCGCGCCGCCAGCGGTTGCGCAGCGCGATGGCCACGGCGCGCTTGGCGTCGTTCTGGCCGACGATGAACCGGTCCAGCTCGCTGACGATCTCGCGCGGGGAGTAGGTTGGAACGTCCATGATCTACAGGGTCTCGATAATGACGTTGGCGTTGGTGTAGACGCAGATCTCGCCCGCGATGCGCATGGCCCGGCGTGCGATTTCCTCGGCGGACAGGCCGTCGATCTCCATCAGGGCGCGGGCCGCGGAGAGCGCGTAGTTGCCGCCGGACCCGATGGCGATCACGCCGTCGTCAGGCTCCAGCACGTCGCCATTGCCAGTGAGGGTGAAGGACCGGTCGGCATCCGCCACGGCCATCATCGCCTCCAGGCGGCGCAGGTAGCGGTCGGTCCGCCAGTCCTTGGCCAGTTCGACGCAGGCGCGTTCCAGCTGGTTGGGGAAGCGTTCGAGCTTGGCCTCCAGCCGCTCCAGCAAAGTGAAGGCGTCCGCGGTAGCGCCGGCGAACCCGGCGAGCACGCGGTCCCCGGCGCCGATGCGGCGCACCTTGCGCGCATTGCCCTTGATGACGGTCTGCCCGAGGGTGACCTGCCCGTCTCCGGCCATGGCCACGTGTCCGCCCCGGCGGACACACAGGATGGTAGTGCCGTGCCATCCCACGGGGTCGTAGGGTGTGTTGTTCATGCAACGCAGATGGCGAAGCCGTGGTGAAATCTCAAGCCACGCCCCGGTCCGGACCTCTGAGGCCCGCTTGCCCCTCGACAGGGCTTCCAACGTCCGCCCTCTGATGGCTAATTGCCCAAAACACGATCGAGGGAACGTTCACCAATGCAAGCAGGCGATATCGGCGCGCGGCTCGACCGCCTGCCGTCGACACGCAGCGTATGGATGCTCATCGTCCTGCTCAGCCTCGGCGGCTTCTTCGAGTTTTACGACCTGTTCTTCACCGGCTACGTGGCGCCGGGCCTGGTGCGCGAGCACATCCTCACCCCCACCACGCCCGGCCTGTTCGGGACGTCGGGCGTCGCTGGCTTCGTGGCCGCCCTGTTCGCCGGGCTGTTCGTCGGCACCATCGCATTCGGCTTCGTCGCGGACCGGTTCGGCCGCCGGTCCATCTTCACCTTCTCCCTGCTCTGGTATGCCGCCGCGTCCGCGGTCATGGCGTTTCAGACCGACGCGTTCGGGCTGAATCTTTGGCGCTTCATCACCGGCATCGGCATCGGCGTCGAGCTGGTGACGATTGACACTTACATCAGCGAGCTGGTGCCCAAGGGTCTGCGCGGCCGGGCCTTCGCCGTGAACCAGACCATCCAGTTCGCCGTCGTCCCCGTAGTGGCGTTCCTCGCCTATATCCTCGTGCCACAAGAATTCGGCGGCTTCAGCGGCTGGCGCGTCGTCGTGCTGATCGGTTCGCTGAGTGCCGTCGCCGTCTGGTTCATCCGCCGCTCGGTCCCGGAAAGCCCGCGCTGGCTGGCCGGACGCGGCCGGCTGGAGGAGGCAGACGCGGTGATGCGGGCGCTGGAGGCGCGGGTCATGGCCGAGCATGGCAGCCCGTTGCCGCCGCCGGGTAGTCCCGAGGCGGTCCTGCCACGCGGCAGCCTGATGGAGGCGTTCCGTGCGCCCTACCTGTCGCGGACAATCATGCTGATTATCTTCAACATTTTCCAGACAGTCGGTTTCTACGGCTTCGCCAACTGGGTGCCGACCCTGCTGGTCAGCCAGGGTATCACAGTCACCACCTCGCTGCTCTACACCTTCGTCATCGCCCTATCCGCTCCCTTTGGGCCGCTGGTGGGGGCGGTCTTCGCGGATCGCGTGGAGCGCAAGTGGCTGATTATGTGTGCCGCCGGCTCGATCGCGGTGTTCGGCCTGCTGTTCAGCCAGGCCGGTAACGTGGTGGCGGTGGTGGCCTGTGGCGTGATGCTGACGCTGTCGTCCAACATCATGTCTTTCGCGTTCCACTCGTACCAGGCCGAGCTTTACCCGACCCGGATCCGGGCGGTGGCGGTGGGCTTCGTCTACTCGTTCAGCCGGATATCGGTGGTGTTCAGCGCCTTCATCATCGCGTTCTTCCTGCGGGATTTCGGCACCCTCGGCGTGTTCGCCTTCATTGCCGGCAGCATGGTGATCGTCATGGCGGCCATCGCGACCGGCCCGGCGGTGAACAACCGATCGCTGGAGGCTATCTCGGCTTAGTCAGCCAGCGGCGGCAGCACTCGGGTCGCGATCGGCGCGAGACCAGACGTCTTCGAACCAAAGGCAAGTATCTCGTTGCCATCGTCCCGAGCGCGATCTGAAAGGCGGAAGGACACTTTCGTCGTGTCTATTATTGAATAGTGCGGCATGGGCCAGGTTGGTGCGCAATTCTTCCCGGAGGATTTCCAGCCCGGCAGACCCACGTAATCCTTACAGCGTCCCGCTCTGATGTCAGCCACTCCCTCTCCGGCTGCCGCGATCAGTTGAGCTGAACCAATGTCAGCTTTGTCCACATAGCGTTGCACCGCTTTTGCAAGAAATCGGCCTCCATTGTGCATACCCTTCCGCGACTCGCCAGTTTGTGACCGCAACGAGGTCGTCGGGCAATGGCACAAGACCCATGATCGCGTTCGCCTGCAACAATGTGGCAAGTAGGATGTCTCACTCACCCCGCCGCCGGCAAGTCGCTCGCCCGCACCGTCCCCTGCTGGCTGCTGAACGTCAGCTCCTGCGTGCCGCTCTGCTGCTGCGACACACCGCTGATCCGGTGCTCGCCGCTGTCATACAGCGTTACCCGGCCGGCCTGCTCCACTGCAACCCGCTTCGTGTCGGGGAAGCACGCGTAGCGCAGCCCGTTCTGCGACCCGGTGGCGGACGGACGACCCAGCCCTTCCGGCCACCAATCGCCCGGCCCTGCCGAATCCTTCCGGCCCGCGTCGTGGCTCGACGCAGGGTGCTCCGCCGCATCGGCCGCCAGCGCCGAGCACAGCCGGTTCACCTTGTCCTTCAGCGCCGTGTTGAACATGTCGCCCACCTGCGTCATGCCACCGGACGACCATTGGCCCATGCCGCCCAGCTCCGGATGGCTGAACTGCGCCTGGCGTCCGCCGCCCCGGCGCAACGCGTCCTGCAGCACCCGCACCGCCTCGGCACTCACGCCGTGCTGGTGCGCCAACTCATCCACCGACGCCATCAGGACCGCTCCCCCGCACCCGTCTGCTTCGGGCCTTGCGTCTGCTGCGCGTCCTGCCCTGCCGGCGCAGGCGGCGCGTCGTGGTTTTCGAGGAGCTCCGACTCCTCCGTCATCACGTTCGTCCCGAACTGGCCGTGGTTGCCCGGCAGCACCGGCTTGCCGGATACCGTGTCGTCTTCAGCCATTGCACCCTCCTGTCGAAGTCACCCCCACCAGACGCAGCAGACCCGCAGCCGGTTCACCGCGCGGGCGGGACAACCCGTGCGAACTGCGCTATCAGCCGATGCATGCCAAGGTCTGCAACCATCACCCGCACCACCGCCGAGACGGACATCCGCCTCACCCTCGACCTGGACGGCACCGGCCGGGCCGAGCTGTCCACCGGCGTGGGCTTCCTTGACCACATGCTCACCGCGCTGGCCCGGCACGCCTTGTTCGACCTGCACGTGCAGGCGACCGGCGACCTCCATATCGATGACCACCACACGGTGGAGGATGTCGGGATCGTGCTCGGTCAGGCCTTCGCCCAGGCGATCGGCGACAAGCGCGGCATCCGCCGCTACGGCCAGGCGCTGGTGCCGATGGACGAGGCGCTGGTCGAAGTCGCGATCGACATCTCGGGCCGCCCCTTGCTCGCTTGGTCGGTCGCCTTCGCCGTGCCCACCATCGGCACCATGGACACCGAGCTGTTCGAGGAGTTCTTCCGCGCCTTCGCCCACAATGCATTGATCACCCTGCACGTGACGCAGAAGGCCGGCCGCAACGCCCACCATATCGCCGAAGGCTGCTTCAAGGCCCTGGCCCGCGCCCTTCGCACGGCTGTCGAGCTGGACCCGCGCAGCCCTGGCGTCATTCCGTCCACCAAGGGCGCGTTGTGAAGATCTACACCGCGCACATCCACGCCCGCCGGCCGCCGGTGCTGGTGAAGGAGGGGTTCACCTGGGGCGGTTTTCTGTTGGGCCCGCTCTGGCTAGTGGCCCATGCCGCCTTGATCGCCGGCGCCATTACCCTAGCCGTGCTGGTGGCGATCTGCGTCGTCGCCCCCCCGCCGTTCCGCCCGCTGCTCGCCTTCGCCCTGTTCGCGGTCATCGGCCTGTTCGGCAACGATCTGCGCCGCTGGAGCCTGGGTCTCGGCCGGTTCCGCCTGGCCCATATCGTGGCCGGCCGCTCCCACGACGAAGCCTATTTCCGCCTGCTCTGCGCCCGGACTGCGCTGTCCGGGGTCGCGGTATGATGCACGTTGCCGTCGTGGATTACGGTAGCGGCAATCTCACCTCCGCCGCCCGCGCGCTCACTCGTGCCGCCGAGCTGTCCGGCATCGACGCCGCCATCACCGTCACCGCCGACCCGGCGCAGGTGGCCCACGCCGACCGTGTCGTCCTGCCGGGCCAGGGCGCGTTCGCCGACTGCGCCGCCGGGCTCGCCGCCGTGGACGGCATGCGGGACGCGATCGACGCTTCGGCCAACGCCGGCCGCCCTTTCCTCGGCATCTGCGTCGGCATGCAGCTGATGGCGGAGCGCGGATTGGAGCATACCACGACCCCGGGCTTCGGCTGGGTGCAGGGCGATGTGGCGGAGATGGCCGCGCCCGGCCTGCGCCTGCCGCAGATGGGCTGGAACGCGCTCGACTTCGAACCCGGCAGCCACGCCTTGCTGGACGGCCTGCGGCCGGGCGACGACGTGTATTTCGTGCATAGTTACGCCCTGCGCGGCGCCCGGCTCGGCGAGGTGATCGCAACCACCCAGTACGGCGCCCCGGTGCCCGCCATGGTCGCCGCCGGCAACCGCGCCGGCACCCAGTTTCACGTCGAAAAAAGCCAGGGGGTCGGCCTGCGCATCCTGGCCAACTTTCTCCGTTGGTCGCCGTGAGCCAGGCCGGCACCCCCGTCGTTGCGGTGGAGCGTGCGGCCGTCCTGCCCGATGACGATCTCCAGGCGCTGTGCGAGGCCGCGGACGCTGCGATCATCGAGGGGGGCGGCTTCGGCTGGCTGAACCCGCCGGGCCGCACGGCACTGGAAAGCTACTTCCGCGGCGTGTTGCTGATGCCGGAACGCCTGCTGTTCACCGCCCGGCTGGACGGCGTGATCGTCGGTTGCGCGCAGCTCGTCCGTCCGCCGCGCAACAACGAGGCGCAGGCTTTGGCCGCCACCCTGATGCACAGCTTCGTCGCCCCCTACGCCCGCGGCCACGGGCTGGCCTCGATCATGACCCGCCGGGTGGAGGAGGCCGCCCGCGCGCTTGGCTACCAGGTGCTGAACCTGGACGTGCGCGAGACCCAGGGGCCCGCGATCAAGATGTACGAGAGCCTCGGCTTCCAGCGCTGGGGCGAGCACCCCGCTTATGCGCGAGTGGATGGCAAGACGGTGCGCGGCCTGTTCTACTGGAAGCGGATCAGGGACGGGAAGTAGACCGATGTCGGACACGATCGGCGACGCGCTGCGGGCGGCGATGATGCACAGCGATGCCGCGATGGTGTTGTCTGACCCGCTTCTGCCAGACTGCCCGATGATCGCCGTCAATCCTGCGTTCTCCACCGTGACCGGCTACAGCGCCGAGGAGTCGGTCGGCCGCAATTGCCGCTTCCTCCAGGGCCCGCGCACCGATGCGGAGGCACGGGCGCGGATCCGCACCTGCATGGCGGCGGGCCAGGGCTGCATCGAGTGGCTGGTCAACCACCGCAAGGACGGCACCGCGTTCTGGAACGTCCTGTTCATCTCGCCCGTGCACGATGCGGACGGCTCCTTGCGCTACTTCTTCGGCAACCAGTTGGACGTGACCCTCGGCTTTCCGGATTGGTTCGTGGACGTGAGCTTCGGGCGCGCCCATGTCGTGCCCGCCCTGGAGCGGGAGTTCGACGCGCTGCTGCGGGAGATCGGGGACGCCGACCGCGCGCACGCGCTCGACCGCATCGTGACCGGCGCGCACCGCCTGGCGGAGATCACGGTGCAACTGGCGCCCGGCACGCTGGCCGCCGCCTGGGACGGGGGCCGGCCATGAGCACGGCGCTCGCCAGAGAGGGCGGATACATCTCGCGGGAGGACTACTTCCGCTGGTACGAAGCCCAGCCAAGGGGCCGGTTCGAGCGGGTCGATGGCGAGATCTTCGCCATGGCTCCCGAACGGGCCGTTCATGCCCGGATGAAGGCGGCGATCTACCTTGCCCTGCGGCGCGCCGTGGCCGAGGCCGGATTGCCTTGCGAAGTGATGCCCGACGGCATCACCGTGCATACCGGCGATAGCGACTATGAGCCGGATGCCCTGGTGAATTGTGGCCCCCCGATGCGCGACGACGACATCGCAGCCCCCAATCCGGTCGTCGTCGTGGAGGTGATCTCCCCCAACATCAAGGCAACCGATACTGGAGCCAAGCTGATCGGCTATTTCGCGGTGCCGCAGATCCAGCATTACCTGATCGTTCACCCGATCGAACGCTTCATCATCCATCACCGGCGAACGCCGGATGACATCCCCACGCGCATCGTCACCGCCGGCCCGATCGCCCTGGACCCGCCCGGTCTCATCCTGACCTTCGAGGACATATACGAAACAGCCCGGCCATGAAGATCTTCGCGCTCACCGGCGCGGGCATCTCGGCCGAGAGCGGCACGGGCACGTTCCGCGACGCGGGCGGTATCTGGGAGCACTTTGACCCGATGAAGCTCGCCACCCCCGAAGCCTTCGCGCGGGACCCGGCCGCGGTGCAGGCCTTCTACAACGCTCGCCGCCGCACCCTCCTCGCCGCCCAACCAAACGCCGCGCATTCGGCACTCGCCCGGCTGGAGTCCGGGCTGGCCGCACGAGGCGACGACATGGTGCTGGTGACACAGAACGTGGACGACCTGCACGAACGCGCCGGCTCCAGCCATGTGATCCACATGCACGGCGACTTGTTGCAGGCCCGCTGCACCGCATGTGAGGCCGTGTCGCCATGGCGGGCCGACCTCGGCAGCGGCGAACGATGCGCCAGTTGCCAGTGTTCCGGGACGCTGCGCCCGCACGTCGTCTGGTTCGGTGAGGTGCCGTTGCACCTGGACTTGATCGAGGGTGCCCTGGCCACCGCGGACCGCTTCGTCGCGATCGGCACGTCGGGATCGGTCTACCCGGCCGCCGGCTTCGTGTTTAAGGCCCGCGCCGCCGGCCTGCACACCTGCGAGCTGAACCTCGAAGCGTCCGACAATGCGGATGCGTTCGACGAGCGGCAGTATGGCCCGGCGACGACGATCGTGCCCCGGTGGGTGGATGGCGTGCTTGCTGCGGGCTCTTTATCCTCTCCCGTCCTTCACGGGAGAGGGCCGGGCACGCACGCATGACTTGGCATTTCCGGGATCCCAAGCACCCTCACCCCGACCCTCTTGCGCTAGCGGGATAGGGAGAAGCTAAAACGCCAACTCCTGCTGACGGGTGCCGAGCTTGTCGCCCACACGCTGCACCGTCACCACCCCGTCCGCGAATTCCAGCGACAACCGCGCCGCCGGCCGCACCCCCGCCGCACTCGTCACGGGCCGGCCCGATGCGTCCGTCACCAGCGCATAGCCACGGGCCAGCACCGCCCGCGGATCCCCAGCCTGCAGCCGCCCAGCCAACCCCTCCAGCCGCGCCGCCACTTCCCGCAGGCGCGCGCGCACCGGCACCTCGGTCAGCCGGGGCAGGATGCGACCGGCCTCGATCCGGTGGCGCTGCACCGCGTGCCGCAACCCCGTCGGCAAGCCCGACCCGGCCACCGCCGTCCGGTGCCGCGCCGAGGCCAGCACGCCCGCCGGTGGTGGCATGTGCCGCTCCGCCGCCACCAGCGCCGCCCGCCGCGCCACCACCAGCGCCGGCAGCCCGAGCCGCAGCCGCGCCCCGCCATCGGCCAGGGTCTGCGCCGCCTCCCGCAGCAGCGCCGGCGCGTCCGGCAGCGCCCGCTCCACCTGCACCAGCACCGCCCAGCGATGGGCCAACCAGTTCGGCATCGCCAGAGCCAGCCGGTGGGCCCGGTCATCCAGCCGCTGCCGCGCCGACTCGGCCAAGGACGCCACGTCCGGCAGCCGCGACGCCAGCCCAGCCACCCGCATCCGCCGCTCGCCCGTCATCCGCGCCAGCGCACCGGTCGTGCGGGCGTCCCGCTGCTGCAAATCCGCCAGCAGCTCCAGCCGTACCGGCACCGCCATCTCCGCCGCCGCCGTCGGCGTGGGGGCCCGGCGGTCCGCGGCCAGGTCGATCAGCGTGTGGTCCGTCTCGTGCCCTACGGCGGCGATGATCGGGATCGAGCAGCAGGCGGCGGCGCGCACGACGGCCTCGTCGTTGAACGCCATCAGGTCCTCCAGGCTGCCGCCGCCACGCGCCACGATCACCACCTCCGGCCGCGCCACCCCGTCCCGCGGCAGCCCGCAGAACCCGGCGATCGCGGCGGCGATCTTCTCCGCCGCACCCTCGCCCTGCACCGGTACCGGCCACAGCAGGATCGGCCGCCCGAACCGGCGCGCGATCGTGGTCTGGATGTCGTGCAGCACCGCCCCCTGCGGTGACGTCACCACCCCCACCAGCGCCGGCAGCACCGGCAGGGGCCGCCGGCGCTCGAACAGCCCCTCCGCCGCCAGCCTCACCCGCAGCGCCTCGATCCGCGCCAGCATGGCACCCGCGCCGGCATATTCCAGCCGCTCGATGATGATCTGGAACTGGCTCTTGTCGCCATAGGCC
>CAXSEG010000190.1:0-9144 GCA_964235545.1 uncultured Acetobacteraceae bacterium | reverse complement strand
ACGCGACCGAGGCCGATGGCTTGCTGTCGCGCTCCGACAAGGCATTGTACGCGGCTAAGCATTCGGGGCTGAGCGTCCCCCGGCTGTACGATCGCCACATCGAGGACGGCAAATGGCCCGCCAGCGCAAATCGACCGCGCCTGGCTCGACCGAAGCCGATCGGCCTGCAGGCCCTGCGTGATGCAGCCAGCATGGCCAACGACATGCAGGTCGCGCTGCACGCAGGCGACATCGAGTTGCGCTATCAACCCATCGTGGACGCGATCTCGTCCCAGATCGTGGCATTCGAAGTCACCTCGCAATGGTGCGACCCGGTGAAGGGCATCATCCCCCCCGAACGCTTCATCCCGGCCGCGGAGGAAAGCGGTTTCATCATCCCGTTCACCAACTGGGTGCTCCGCCGGAGCTGCTATGCCGCTATGGCCATGCAGAACGATGCGAAGATCAGCGTCAATCTATCCGCCTTGAACTTCAGCGATCCGTCCTTGCTCGAAACGGTCGTGGCCATAATGACCGAAACGGGGCTGCCGCCGTCGCGCCTGGTCATCGAGCTCACGGAAGGACTGCTGCTCGAAGAGAGCCCTGCCGTGTCCGACACCGTTGCCGGCTTGCGTGACCTTGGGATCGAGATCTGGCTTGACGACTTCGGCACGGGCTACTCGAATTTCGCCTACTTGCAGTCGCTCCCGCTTAGCGCGATCAAGATCGACCGCTGCTTTCTGGCCAATCGCCCGCAACGGACGGCCTTGCTGAACGGCCTGGTGTCGGTTGGCCACGCCTGCGGTTTCAGCGTTATTGCCGAAGGAGTCGAGACAATGGAGCAGCGCGACCTTCTCCTGAGCTTGGGGGTCGACCAGCTTCAAGGCTTCCTGTTCGGCCGGCCGGAGCCTGCTTTGGACCGACGGTCTTCCCTTGGCACCATCGAGCGCGGAACTGGCGAGGAAGTGGCCGCCGCTCTGGAGAGTGGGGCGGCATCGAGCGGCTTGAGCATGAGTTCCCGTCCTTCCTTCAGCCATGGCGCATGGCCCGGAAAGCTCTGACAGCTTCTATCGACGAGCGACTGCCGGATCGAGGCCGACTGCCCTATGTCTGGCTGGTGCGGCTCATCCGCCCCACAAGGACCCGCTACCGCGGTAGCCGCAGCCGCGCCCGCAAGCCGCCCATCGGACTCTGCTCCAGCACGATGTCGCCACCATGGGCGCGCACGATGTCGCGTGCGATCGTCAAGCCTAGCCCGGTACCGCCACCGCCCGTCTCGAACGCGCGGAACACGCTCTCCCGCCGGTCCGGCGCGATGCCCGGGCCGTCATCGTCAACCAGCACCTCGACCATCCGGTCCTCCGGCACCGCCGATAGCGTGATGCGCCGGGCGTGCCGCCTGGCATTATCCAGCAGGTTCATGATCGCCCGCCGCAACGCATCCGGACGCAGCAACAGGGTCAGCCCGGCCGGCACGTCCAGCGCCACCTCGGCCCCGGCCCGGCGGGCGCCCGCCGCCACCTCGCCGAGCAGGGCCGACAGGTCCACGGTCTGCGCCTGTTCAATCCCTTCCCCCCGGGCGAAGGACAGGTAGCCGCCGATCATTCGCTCCATCTCCTCCACGTCGGCCGTCATGTCGGCCACGTCCTCCCGCACCCCAGCCCCCGCCGGCAGCATGGCCATCGCCAGCCGGAGCCGGGTCAGCGGCGTGCGCAAATCGTGGGACACGCCGGCCAGCATCTCCGTCCGCTGCGTCAGGAACCGGCTGATCCGCGCCTGCATGCGGTTGAACGCGACCGCCGCCTGCCGCACCTCGGTCGCTCCCTCGAGCTTCATCGGCCCGCGGTCCCGCCCCACGCCGAACAGCTCCGCCGCCGCTGCCAGCCGGCGGATCGCCCGTACCTGGATGCGCATGAACATCGCCGCTATGGTGAACAGCAGCAGGGCCGAGCCCGCCAGCCACAGTACGAACAGGTACAGGGTGGACGTGTACAGCCGCTTGCGGGGCGCCTCCACCTCCAGCACCCCCTCCGGCAGCTGCACCTCGATCTCCACGTTGCGCGGGTCGGACGTCCAATCCATGCTGAACGGCAGGCGCACCTTGTCCTGCAGCGCCGCCGCCAGGTCGTCATCCATCGGGCCGGGCTGGTTCACCCAGGGCTTGCCGTCGATCTTGGCGTCCGGAGCGAAGCGCATCGGCACCTCGAGCCGTTGCCAGGCCGAGTACAGGATCCAATCCCGGTTTTCATCGCCCGGGAAGCGGTGCATCAGCTCGATCGCCTGCGACACCTCGCCGGCGATCGCGAAGGCCAAGCGGCGGGATGTCACATCCAGGTAGCTGCCGTAGAAGATGGTGAACGCCACCCCCTGCAGGATCACCAGCGGCAGCAGGATGATCAGCAGGCTGCGCCCCAGCAGCGATCGCGGCAGCACGCGCTTGATCCCGAGCCGCATCGCCTAGCCGCCCGGCTTCAGCACGTAGCCGCGTCCCCGCACGGTGTGCAGGAACCGCGGCTCACGCGGATCCGCTTCGATCTTGCGGCGCAGGCGCGTCACCTGCACGTCGATCGCCCGATCCCCGGCCTCGTCCATCCCCAGCGCCTGCCCGATCGCCTCGCGGGAGAGCACGTCCCCCGGCGCCCGCGCCAGCAGCCCGAGCAGCGCCGCCTCCCCCCCGGTCAGGTGTACCACACCCTCCGGTCCCACCAACTCGCCCCGCTCCGCATCGAAGCTGAGCGGCCCGAGCTGCACCGGCCCGGCATGCTCCACGGGCGTGACCCGGCGCAGCATGGCCCGGATCCGCAGCACCAGCTCGTACGGGTCGAACGGCTTGGCCAAATAGTCGTCGGCCCCCGCTTCGAACCCGGCGATCCGGTCCTCCGGCGCGCCGCGGGCGGTCAGCAGCAGGATCGGCAGGTCCGACCGCTCGCGGCGTAGCGTCTCTGTCAGGTCCAGCCCCGTCTCGCCGGGCATCGTCACGTCCAGCACCATCAGGTCCGGCTGCAGCGAGCGCATCTTGGCCCGTGCATCGGCCGCATTGTCCGCCGTGGTGACGCGGAAGCCTTGTTCCGCCAGATAGCGCTGCAGCAGGCGGCGCAGCCGGTCGTCGTCGTCCACCACCAGGATATGGGCATCCCCGCTCATCGAACCCGCGCCTTGTCCAGGTAGGCGCGGGCCGCCGGGTCCATCACGGCGCGCATCACGCGGCCGAACCCCTCCACCGCCGGGCCACCCGCCTCGCGGTAAGCCGTCGCCAGCCGTTCCCGCTGGGCATCGAACAGCCGCCGCTCCAGCGTCTGGCCCTCGGGCGTCAACGTCAGCAGCCGCTGCCGCCGGTCCTGCCGGCCTGGCGCCTGCGCCACGAAGCCCTTCTCCACCAGCTCGTTGAGTACCCGCGCCAGGCTCTGCTTGGTGATGCGCAGGATGCCGAGCAGGTCGCCCACCGTCATCGCGGGATTGCGCCCGATGAAATGCAGCGCTCGGTGATGCGCCCGTCCCAGCCCCAACTCGGCCAGCACGACGTCGGCGACCCCCGTGAAATCGCGGTAGGCGAAGAACAGCAGGTCCTGTGCGAAGCGCATCTGCTCCTCCCGCAGAAACAGCAGCGCGGCCCCGGCCTGCAGTGCCGTAGGCCGTTCGGCCTTCATCCCGGACATGGCTGGTAGGCACTCCCATTATGGCAGTCTCGTTGACGCTTCGATGTTTTACCCATAGCCTTAGCTATGTCGGAGCAACTAAATTACTTCGGAGACACGCAATGGCTTTAGCTCCTTTCGACGACCGGGATGGCCTGATCTGGTGGGACGGCGAGATGGTGCCCTGGCGTGACGCCAAGCTGCACGTACTCTCCCACGGCCTGCACTATGCCAGCGGCGTGTTCGAAGGCGAGAGGGCTTATTCCGGCACCATCTTCATGCTGCGCGCGCACAGCGAGCGCCTGATCGCCTCGGCGCGCATCCTGGGTTTTCAGATCCCCTGGACGCCCGAGCAGATCGACCAGGCCTGCGCGGACGTGGTGAAGGCCAATGGGCTGGTGGACGCCTATGTCCGCCCGATCGCCTGGCGCGGCAGCGAGCAGATGTCGGTCTCGGCGCAGAACAGCAAGGTCCACCTCGCCATCGCCTGCTGGGCCTGGCCCAACCTGTTCGGCGACGACCGCATGAAGGGCGTGCGCCTCGGCATTGCCGAGTGGAAGCGCCCCAGCCCCGACACCGCACCCACGGCGTCCAAGGCCTCCGGCCAATACATGATCGGCACCCTGGCCAAGCATAAGGCCGAGGCCGAGGGCTGGGACGACGCGCTGATGTACGACTGGCGCGGCCACGTCGCCGAGGGCACCGGCGCCAACATTTGCTTCGTCTTCGACGGCGAGGTGCACACGCCGACACCCGACTGCTTCCTCGACAGCATCACCCGGCAGGCCGTGGCGGGCCTGGCCCACCGCCACCAGATCCGGATGGTCGAGCGCACGATCCTCCCCGAGGAGCTAAGCCGGGC
The DNA here is from genome assembly GCA_964235545.1 of uncultured Acetobacteraceae bacterium. Taxonomy (GTDB): domain Bacteria; phylum Pseudomonadota; class Alphaproteobacteria; order Acetobacterales; family Acetobacteraceae; genus LMUY01. Next base: position 4,668 of record CAXSEG010000190.1, on the reverse strand, counting down.
CACGGAAGCGTTCCTGGTCGGCACCGCTGCCGAAGTCACCCCGGTCCGCCAGATCGGCAACCACAGCTACACGCCCGGCCGCATCACCCACACGCTGTTGAGCGAATACGAGAAGCTCGTCCGGCTAAGCCCGCCGGAAATGGCCCGGGTGGCGGCGTAGCACGGCTCCCCGGTGCCTCTCCCTCTCCCTCTTCTGGGACCGGGTCGGGGTGAGGGAGCTTGGGATCCCGTGATAGCTGGAAGTATGTGCGCGGACGGCCCTCACCGCGACCCTCTCCCGTGAAGGACGGGAGAGGGAGAAGCCTCACTTCTTTACCTTCGCCGGCTGCTCCCCACCCCAGGCCGTCGCGGCCTCGGTCGCCCCCCCGCCGATCGGGTCTGCTGGCCCGGCGCCTTCCGCACCCGCCGCATCGGCCGCGGCCTCGGCAACCTCCTGCATCCGGTCCGCATCCACGCCGGGCACCAGGTTCACTGGGTCGATCGGCGCGGTTCCCGCAGCGTCCGGATCGGCCGTTGGGGCGTGCTTCGGATCATCGGTCATGGCGAACCTCTCGCGGGTGGTGGTCACCAATAACGCGCCGGTTCCGCCAGGCGGTCATCAACGCGAAATAGGGCGGCAGCAGCACGAGCCACGCGATCCGCGCGCCATACCGGTCATGCGGGCCGGACAGCGCCCCCGTCGCGAACGCATTGGCCAGCACCCCCAGCAGCACGGTCAGCGCCAGCCCCGCCAGGGCCGGATTGCGCCGCCATATCAGCGGCACCAACAGCACCGTGCCCAACGCCCCCGCCACCAGCAGCGCCAGCCGCAGCGGCTCCAGCGGCGCCGCCACGGCGTCCAGCGTGCCCTGCGGCTGCCGCCCCGCCTCGAACCGAAGCAGTTCCGCCGCCGGGAAATACGTCCGCAGCAGCAGACCCACCGTCGCCTCCAAATACTGCGGGCCCAGCGTATCGCCGACCTGCACCCGCACGAGCTGGCGCAGCGTGTTCAGGCCCGCGTGCTCCGCCGCCGCAAGTGGCGCAAACCGCAACGTGGCCGACACAAGATGCGCCGCCTCCGGGGTGAACGGGATCGGGCCGAACCCATGGCCCCAAACCGGTCCCTCCGGCGCCCACAGGAACGCGTCGCTGTCCATCGGCAATCGGTCCGACCATTGGCAGACGCGCAGCCCGGCCTGCGGGCAGACGCTGTGGATGTAGTCCGCCGCCGGCCCATCCGCCTGCAGCCGGGCCAGCGCGAACACCGAGCCATAGGGCGACACGGCCAGCACGCCGTTGCCCACCAGGTTGCTGCCGAGCAGCCAGGCCAACGCCAGGACCAGCGGCGCCGCACAATACAGCAGCCGCCGGGCCCGCGTCGCCGCCACCGCAGCCAGGCACCCAGCCGCGACGACGAGGTGCGCCAGGTGCGCGGCGATCGCAACCGCCCCCAGCAGCACGACGCAGCCGGTCGCCACCCGCCCGAGCCGTCCCCAGCCCAGCAGAGCCACGCACAATACCACCAAGGGTGCGAAGATGTCCGGCATCACGAAGCTGACGAACCAGGGCGCCGCACTGCCCACCGCGAGCAAGGCGCACAGCCCGGCATGCGGCCACACGCCACCCGGCCCGGCGCTCCGCCCCACCCCCCACAACACGGCGCTCACCGCCAGCGCCTGCCCGGCCACCACGCCCCATAGCGATACGCCACCATGCAGCAGCAGGATCAGCGGGCCGTACACCCACGGCTTGTCCCATCCCATGCTCGGCGCCAGCCCCATGTCGGCCAACGCCGCCGTATCGCTGAACACGATCGGGTAGCGGTTCACCAAGGCCGGCCAGGCCAGCAGCACCGCCCCGCCGAGCACCGCCGCCGCCAGGAGGCCCTCCCGCGGCCGGTCGAGCGATCGGCGACCCGGGCTCACCAGCGCGAGGCAGCCTCGTCATCCGCCTCGCGCGCCTCCACCCAGCGGGCCTGCCCGTCGGCGAACTGCTCGCTTTTCCAGAACGGGGCGCGGGTCTTCAGCCAGTCGATCAGGAACGCCGTCGCCTCCAGCGCCGCCGCCCGATGCGGCGCCGCGGCCAGCACCAGCACGATGCCGTCCCCCGGCACCAGCCGCCCGACCCGGTGCACCAACGTGCAGCCCAGCAGATGCCAGCGTGCGCAGGCCTGGCCGGCAATCCCCGCCATCGCCGCCTCCGTCATCCCCGGATAATGCTCGAGCGTCAGGCTCAGCAGCGGTCGCGCCGGATCGTCCCGCACTACGCCGACGAAGCTGCCGATCCCGCCCACATCCGTCCGCCCGGCGGTCAGCGCCGCCAACTCGGCCGCCAGGTCGAACGGCCCGGCCTGCACGCGGACCGTGAGCGTCACCCTCCGGTCACCGGTGGGAAGAACGCCACCTCGTCCCCGTCCTGCACGGGAGAGGCCGGGGGTGCGAAGCTTTGGTTCACTGCCGCCCGCACGGTGGCCAGGTCGGTGAAAGCCCGCTGCCCGGCCTCGTCGCGCCCCCGCAGCCAGGCCGCGAGTTCGCCCACGGTGGCGACACCTGGGGGCAGGGCCAGGCTCTCCTCCGGGCGGCCCATCCGCTCGCGCAGCCAGGCGAAATAGCGGATCCGGACTGTCACCTACTTGGTCGGCACCGTTTTCACGCTGCCATCGGGGCCAATCAGCGTGCTGGTGCCGTTGCCATTCGGCACTAGGATCCCATTCCCGCCGGAGGGCGGCGTCTGCATCTGGCGGTAGCCACGCCCGCTGCCGCCGCCCACATCCAGCGATGGCCCGCCCGGTGTGGGCACGGCGGAACGCTGCTGCGGCGGTGGCGGCGGGGTCTGCGGCGGCGGCAGGCCACGGTCGGCATTGTTGGCGCGCCCGACCTGCCCATTGCCGCCGTTGTTCACGGCCGGGCCGCCAGCGCCGCCGGGCTGCCCCCCGGCACCGCCCGTCTGCCCCGACCCTCGCCGGATCTCCTGGTCCTGCTGCTTCTGGATGTCCTGCAGCGTCAGGTCCGGCCCGGTGTTGGTCGGCCACACGTTGCCGCTCTCCGGAACCAGCACCGGCACGTCCACACTCTCGCCCCGGATGCGCAGGAATGTTTCGCTGCTGCCAGCCGGCGTGTTCGGGTTATGGCCGAAATACTGGGTCGTATGATCGAAGAAGACACCGGTTCCCGTGCACCCGGACAGCAAGCCCGCCGACATGATCGCAGTGATGGACAGGGCAGAACGCCGCATCAACGATGGCTCCAAAGGTGGCCGCGCGGCCGGACGGGCCGGACTGTGCCTGCTACACCCATCCGGCTCAAGCTTCCGCGAGGCGGCGGTGCACAAACGACACGATCCATGACGTAATTGCAGCGGCATCGCCGAGCGGCAACACCGGCCGGCTGCAACCGGGCAACGCCGCGTCGCTCGCCACGGCCGCAACGTCCGCCCACTCGGGCCAGAGCGGCGGCTTGCCCAAGGCGGGGCGGTGCACCTCCAGCTTCGGGAAAGGATAGCGGCGGAACCCCTCCACCAGCACCAGGTCCGCCCCGCCCATCCGCGCCAGCAGCTCCGGCAAATCCGGCTCGGCCCCCGGCTCCTCGTGGATCAGCGCCCAGCGGCCGGGCGAGGTCACCAGCACCTCCCGCGCACCCGCCATCCGGTGCCGCCAGCTATCCTTGCCGGGCTTGTCCAGCTCCGCCCCGTGATGGGCGTGCTTGACGGTCGAGACGACGAGCCCGGCGGCCAGCAGCCCGGGCAGCACGGCCTCGATCAGCGTCGTCTTGCCGGCGCCGGACCAGCCCGCGATGCCGAGGACGGTGCGTCCCGTCACTGCCCGCTCGGCGCGCCCTGCACGTGGCGCAGCCCGGCGAGCAGGTAGCCCCACCCGGTGACGAGCGTCAGCACCGCCGCAACCCACAGCATAGCCTCGCCGATACCAGCGACCGGCAACGGCACGTGCAGCAGCGCCGCCACGTCGTCACCCGCGAGCAGGGTGCCGAGCGCCCCCATCTGGAACCCGGTCTTCCACTTGGCCAGCTGCGTGACGGGCAGGCTGATCCGGATGCCGCCCAGGAACTCCCGCAGCCCGCTGACCAGGATCTCGCGCATCAGGATCACGATCGCCGCATACAGCGCGCCATCCGGGAACCGCCCCTGCCCGGCGAGCGCCAGCAACGTCGCCCCCACCAGCAGCTTGTCCGCGATCGGGTCCAGCATGCGCCCGAGATCGGATTGCTGCCGCCGCGTGCGGGCGAGATGCCCATCGAGCCAATCGGTGATCCCGGCCGCCGCAAACAGCAGCGTCGCCAGCAGATCCCCCACCGGCGTCCGCACCGCGACGCACGCCACCATCAACGGGATCGCGCCGATGCGGGACAGGGTGAGCAGGTTCGGGAGGTCGGTCAGCATCTGCCGCGAGCTTAGGCGGTCAGGGCGGCGCTGTCAGTCGGGATCGATGCGGTGGTGGTTGGGAGCGGCTGGCCGAGGCGCATGCGCCGCTACATCCTATTGCACCCTTGGAGTGAGTTCCTTGCATCAAAACAACGACGCCTCGCATGCAGGTGGTCACCGTCTGTTCCTGCGTTTCGACGATGGCAAGGAAGGTGTCATTGGGCATCCCGTCCCGATACGGACGCCCAGCGATGCACCAGCCGCCACATCCTTTGACGGGGTGAAAGAGTTTGTCGTGGATCGTGTCTCTGC
>CAXSEG010000189.1:0-9163 GCA_964235545.1 uncultured Acetobacteraceae bacterium | reverse complement strand
GGCTCTTCTTGGTCGGGATCGTGGTGTTGCGGTCGATCAGGCGGGTGAACACGCCACCCAGTGTCTCGATGCCGAGCGACAGCGGGGTGACGTCCAGCAACAGGACGTCCTTGACGTCGCCCTTGAGCACGGCGCCCTGGACTGCGGCGCCGATGGCCACGACCTCGTCCGGGTTCACGTTGCGGGCCGGTTCACGGCCGAAGAACGCCTTCACCGCCTCGATGACCTTGGGCATGCGGGTCATGCCACCAACCAGGATCACGTCCTCGATCTCGCTGGCGTTGACGCCGGCATCCTTGAGCGCGGCCTTGCATGGGCCGAGCGTCCGCTGGATCAGGTCGTCCACCAGGCTTTCCAGCTTGGCGCGGGTGAGCTTCATGACGAGGTGCTTCGGGCCGGACGCATCCGCCGTGATGAACGGCAGGTTGATCTCGGTCTCCTTGCTGGACGAAAGCTCGATCTTGGCCTTCTCGGCGGCTTCTTTCAGCCGCTGCAGGGCGAGCTTGTCGCTGCGCAGGTTGATGCCCTGGTCGCGCTTGAACTCGTCGGCCAGGTAGTCGATCACGCGGCCGTCGAAATCCTCGCCGCCGAGGAAAGTGTCGCCGTTGGTGGACTTCACTTCGAACACGCCATCACCGATCTCAAGCACGGAGATGTCAAACGTGCCGCCGCCGAGGTCATACACGGCGATGGTGCCGTGATTCTTTTTGTCCATGCCGTAGGCCAGGGCCGCCGCCGTCGGCTCGTTGATGATGCGCAACACCTCAAGGCCGGCGATGCGACCGGCATCCTTGGTCGCCTGGCGCTGGGCGTCGTTGAAGTACGCGGGGACGGTGATGACCGCCTGGTCGACCTTCTCGCCGAGATAGCTCTCCGCCGTCTCCTTCATCTTGCCGAGGATGAACGCGCTGATTTGGCCCGGCGCATATTTCTCGCCACGGGCCTCGACCCAAGCGTCCCCGTTATCACCACGGACGATGTCGTAGGGAACCAGCCCCTTGTCCTTGGAGACAAGCGGATCGTCAAACCGGCGGCCGATCAGGCGCTTGACGGCGAACAAGGTGTTGGTGGGGTTGGTGACAGCCTGGCGCTTGGCGCTCTGGCCGACGAGGCGCTCTCCGCTGTCGGAGAAGGCGACCATGGAGGGGGTGGTGCGAGCGCCCTCGCTGTTCTCGATCACGCGGACATCCTTGCCCTCCATGATCGCGATGCACGAGTTGGTCGTGCCCAGGTCGATGCCGATGACCTTGCTCATTCAGAACTCCATTTCAGCGGTCCGCTGCGGCCCGAAGCACCGCTGGGAACCCCTAGGGTGTGGTATGACGCCGGATGTATTGAGGCGGGTGGAGGGAAGCAAGTGGTCGGGGCGGGGTTTTCTACCGTTCGCCAGGCACGGCTAACTCATCCAAGATTAAGCCGTCGTAAAGCTCGGTCATGGCACAGCGACCCCGATCTCGGGCATGTCCAACAGTTCCCCGCGCCCTACCAACACGTGCTGCCACGCCAACTCACTCCGGACTATGACAGTGCCGAAGACGCGATCCTGCTCGATGATCACATACCGCTGGACGGACGCGAGCGCCCTGTACGCCGCCGGTTGGGTCGTGCGGTCATCGCTGGCCGCGCTGTCCGAACTCACCTCGAAGATCACGAGGGGATCTGGAAAAAGCCGGCTTTTTGCCATGAGAGGCGAACAGGTGACTGCGGCGTCCGGATAGCGGACCGTCGTCGACGTCCGGATTTGCAGGTCTGGGCTCATCGCCCTGCAAGAGCCACCAGCGAGCCCGTTGTCTAGGCTGCGGATTGTGTTTCCGCTGATCAGGCTGTGCGCGAAGGTCCCACCGGTCATTGCAATGGGGCGGATGCCATCGACCTCTCACTTGATTGGCTGATCCGCTTCCCAGGCAGGAAGCTGCCCATCGTCCAGTCGCGTGATTCAGCGTGGCTCAGGGCACGCCGTCCGGCGAAGCCGCATCCCCCGCCTTCGCCACCACCACCATCGCCGGACGCAGCAGCCGGCCGTTCAACGTCCAGCCGGCGGTCCAGGCCTGGATCACGGTGCCGGGCGGGTGGTCCATGCTCAGCTGCTCGGCCATCGCCTGGTGCAGGTTGGCGTCGAACGGCTTGCCCGTCGGGTCCACCTTGGCAATGCCGTTGCGCTCGAGCAGCGACAGGAACGACCGCTCCACGCCCTCGAACCCGTCTCGCAGCTTGCCCACGATCTCAGGCTCGCCGGGCTGGGCGGCGGGCAGCTGGTCCAAGCCGCGGCGCAGATTGTCGGCCGCCTCCACCACGTCGCGGGCGAATTTCTGCACCGCGAACTGGCGGGCGTCGTCCACGTCGCGCTTGGCGCGGGTACGCACGTTGGCAATCTCCGCCTCCGACCGGAGGTAGCGGTCGCGGAAATCGTCGCGCTCACCCTCCAGCGCGGCGATGCGCGCCGTGGCGGCGGCCATGACGTCTTCCGGGGTTTCGGGGGCAGGGGTGGCCTGGTTCGCCATCTCGGGCGGGAGATCGGTTTCACTCATGGCGGCAGAATTAGGACGGCGGCCCGCGCCGAACAAGCTGTTGCGGAACAAGCCGCTCATCCCAGCAGCCGGCCGATCATGCGGGCAGTGTAATCCACCACGGGGATGATGCGTCCGTAGTTGATGCGCGTGGGTCCGATGACGCCGATCGCGCCCACGATCTTGTCGGCGCCGTTGCGCGCCGGGGCGACCACCATGGAGATGCCGGCCGCACCGAACAATCCGCTTTCCGCCCCGATGAAGATCCGCACGCCATCCGACTGCTCCGCCAGTTCCAGCAGCTTGAGCATGGTATCCTGGGTTTCCAGCCGGTCGAACAGGACCTGGATGGCGCTGATCCGCTCGATCCCTGTGACATCTGCGAGAAGTTTGCCCTGGCCGCGCACGATCAGGCTGCCGCCGAAGCCGACGGTGCCGCTGGCCCAGGTCGCGAGACCCGCCTCCACCACCTGGGCCGACAGCGCGTCCAACTGGGTGCGGTCCTCCGCCATCTCGCGGCCCACGATGCTGCGCAGATCCCCCAGGGAGCGGCCGGACAGGCGGGCGTTGAGGTAGTTGGCGGCGTGGGTCAGGGAGGAGGGGGGCAGGCCGGGCGGCGTTTCGATCACCCGGTTCTCCACCTGGCCGTCGGTGCCCACCAGGATCACCAGCGCGCGGCCCGGCCCGAGCGGGACGAACTCGATATGGCGGATGGCGCCCTCGTTCTTCGGCGCCAGTACCAGCCCGGCGGCCGCGGACAGGCCGGAAAGCATCGAGGAGGCGTCCGCCAGCGTATCCTGCAGCGAGCGGCCGCGTGCCTCGAGCGACCGGCTGATGTGCTCGCGCTCGTCCTCGCCCAGGTCGCCGTATTGCAGCAGGCCGTCCACGAACAGGCGCAGGCCACGCTCGGTGGGCAGGCGGCCGGCGGAGGTGTGGGGGGCGAAGAGCAGCCCGGCCTCCGTCAGGTCCGCCATCACGTTACGGATCGTCGCTGGCGACATGGCGATCGGCAGGCGGCGGGAGAGGGTTCGGCTGCCCATCGGCTCGCCGGTTTGGACGAATTGCTCCACGACCTCCCGCAGCACGGCGGCGCTGCGGGGATCGAGACCCGGCGGGAGGTGGGGGCGGCCTTCGTGGAACGTCACGGTACGTATATGGCATGAATGCCGCGGAGTCGTCCCCTGGACGGTGACGTCCGGTCGGTCCGCCGTTAAGAGTCCGTGGATGGGCGAATATGAACGGGGTTGGCAGGCGGCGCTGGAGGCCGCACGGGCGTGGCACCAGGGCAAGGCCAAGCAGATCATGGTGCAGGCCGGCCGGTCGCGGTTCCCGAAATCGCTGGAGCAGCAGGCGGAGACGCACCGGTTGGCGGCCGAGGTGATCGTGACGCTGACGCCGGAGTAGCGCCGGCGCCGCCTTGGCTCTAGGAACGCCGACCGACGGAGGACCTCCCCCATGCGACCATCCGGCCGCGCGCCTGACGCGTTGCGCGACGTCAGCTTCACCACCGGTTTCGCCCGCCACGCCGAAGGGTCCTGCGTGATCCGAATGGGCGGCACCGAGGTGCTATGCGCGGCGAGCGTGGAGGGGCGGGTGCCGTCCTTCCTGCGTGGCAAGGGCGTGGGGTGGGTGACAGCGGAATACGGCATGCTGCCGCGTGCCACCCACAGCCGGGGTGAGCGGGAAGCGGCGCGGGGCAAGCAGTCCGGACGCACGCAGGAGATCCAGCGGCTGATCGGCCGCTCGCTGCGCGCCGTGGTGGACCGCAAGCGGCTGGGCGAGATGACGATCACGCTCGACTGCGACGTGCTGAACGCGGATGGCGGCACGCGCTGCGCCGCGATCACCGGGGCCTGGGTGGCACTGAGCCTGGCCCTGAACAAGCTGGTGGACGGCCGGGTGCTCCCGCAGTCGCCGATGCTTGGCCAGGTGGCCGCGGTGTCCTGTGGATTGTTGGGCGGCGAGGCGGCGCTGGACCTGAACTACGCCGAGGATTCGGCGGCCGATGCCGACGCTAACTTCGTGCTGACCGAGGGCGGCATCGTGGAGATCCAGGGGACGGCCGAGAAGGCGCCGTTTACCGACGCGCAGTTCGCCGAGCTGATGCGGCTGGCCCGGCTCGGCACGGGGCAGCTGTATGCGTTGCAGCGTGCCGCACTGGCATGAGGCGGGTCGCGCGCGGCGAGCGGTTGGTGCTGGCCAGCCACAACCCGGGCAAGCTGCGGGAGATCGAGGCGCTGCTGGGGCCGTTTGGCGTGACCGTACTGTCCGCCGGGTCACTCGGGTTGGCGGAGCCGGAGGAGACCGAACCGGACTTTGCCGGCAATGCGCGGCTGAAGGCGGTGGCTGCCGCCGAAGGGAGCGGGCTGCCGGCGTTGGCTGACGATTCCGGGTTTTGCGTGGCGGCGATCGGCGGCGCGCCGGGCGTGCTGTCGGCGCGCTGGGCGGGGCCGGGCAGGGATTTCGCAGCGGCCATGGTGCGGGTGAACGAGCAGGCGGGTGGGCCCGGCCGCGCCTGGTTCGTCTGCGCGCTCTGCCTGGCGTGGCCCGGCGGCGAGACGTCCACGTTCCTGGGCCGGGTGGACGGGATGACGTGCTGGCCGCCGCGCGGAGGCCTCGGGTTCGGCTACGACGCGATGTTCGTGCCGGCGGGCGGCGTGCTCAGCTACGGCGAGATGGACCCGGCGGCCAAGCATGCCGGCAGCCATCGGGCGCGTGCGTTCCAGGCGCTCGTGGCGTCGTGCCTGCAACCTTGCGGGCCGGCGTCGCGTATCGTTTGAGTGCCGAGGGAAGGAAGGGGTTTGCCCGTGCTGCGACGTCTCGCTGTGAGTGCCGTGCTGCTCGGGGCCGCTATGGGGGCTGTCCACGCACAGTATGCGCCCCCCGGGGGGTTCTCTGCCTCGCCGGGCGGCAACTACCCGCAATCCGGGTCAGAGGGCTACCCGCCGCTGCAGCCCGAAGGGAGATTGCCGCAGCAGCCTGAAGAGTACGGCTACCGGCCGGCGTATGGGCCGCCGGGTAGCCGATGCAACGCGTTCGTCCCAACGGAGTATGGGCCCCGGCAGCGGGTCTGCCCGATGGGGGTTGCCAAGCCGGTCGGAGCGCCGTGTGCATGTCCGCCGCGCGGGCCTTATGGACGGACGGCGGAGGGCCAAGTCATCCCGTGACCGTGGGGACGGTGTGTTGGGCGCGCAAGACGCCCGTCCTTCTCACAAGGGCCTGCAGTCCGGAATCCTTAGCTTCCTTACACCTACCCTCTCCCAAAATGGGGAGAGGGTGATACGACTCAGGCGGCGTCTACGGCTCGGGCGGCTTCGGTCAGCATCTCGATGCGGCCGGTAATTTGGCCGCCATCCTCGACCTGAAGGCGGCGGCAGCGGGCGGTGCCGAGCACCTTGCCGGAGGCGCGGACGATCAGGTTGCCGCGGGCGGTCAGCGTGCCGTCGATCGTGCCGGCCACTTCGGCGTCCTCCACTTCGACCTCGCCCTTGAACATGCCGCCGGGGGAGATGGCGAGTTCGGTCGCGTGTATCATGCTGGCCTCGACCGTGCCCTCGACCACGAGTCGCTCGGCATCCTGGACCGTGCCCTGGACGCTAATGCCCCGGCCAACCACGAGCATGCGACGCTCCGCCGGGGCGCGCGCCTGGCGCATGGCCCCGGGCTGCTGCAGGCCGGGCGGGCCGGGAAGGCTGGGTGGCGGCGGTGTCGGGGCGGGCGGGGTATTCGGTGCGGGCGTCGGGTAAGGCGTGCGGCCCATGGTGGGCACCTCCTTCGGGGGGGCTGGACGGTAGGGCGGGACGCCTAAGCCGGTATCGGGCTTTGGCGCCGCCGGTTGGGCGGTGGCGGGGTCCACAGCGAGCGGAATTGCTGCGCTGGACTCGCCTTCGCCGTCGGTCGGGTTACGTCGTTTGAACAAAGGGGTAACCCCTCCCTGCGCGAAATCTGCCAGGCGTCTTGGCCGGTACGGCTATGCCCTAACATCGCCGCGGTACACGAACAACCCGCTTTCAGCGCAGGGTATGGTTCAGCACGTGCACCATGGTTGCCGTGCCCACGATCGGCACGATCAGGTTCAGGCCCGGCAGGGTGGCGGCCGCTGCCAGCACCAAACCGGGCAGCAACACGGCGAAACGGTTCCGCCGATACAGCGCCTGAGCGGCGGCGCGGCCCATGCGACGCATCGCCACGGCGACGAACAGCCCGCGGCCGATGGCCCAGCCGCTGACCACGATGGCCAGCACCAGCCCGATCCCGGGCACAAGCAGGGCGAGCACGACAGCGACGGCGTTCAGCAGCAGGACCTGGAGGGCGAGGGCCAGGCCGTCCCAAAGCTGCGCCGGCAGCGCGGCCGGGCTGGGCGGCGGCAGGAAGGGATAGTGGCGGCGGTCCACGGCGCGGGCGACCCGCTCGATGAACAGCGTGGCGATCAGCATGACGGTGGGCAGGAACAGCCAGAACGCCAGCAGCACCACGCCGACGGTCCCCAGGATGGCTGCGATCCAGGCCGGCCAATGCACCATGGCGAGTGCCTCGCGGATGCCCCAGATGCTGCCGGCCAGCAGCGCCACGTAGGCGACCAGCGCCAGGCCGACGCTGCGGACCAGCACGCCGGCGCAGGCCGGGTCATCCAGCTGAGCCAGGCCGAGCAGCAGCGCCTTCACCCGATTGCCCCTTGGGGCGCGGGATGATAGGCGGCACCCCACTCGTTCCTGGCCCACTCGTTCCTGAATTGGCACTGCAGCATGACCGCGTCCTCCCCCACCTACGACATTATCGGCATCGGCAACGCGATCGTGGACGTGGTGTCGCCCGCGCCCGAGGCGTTCCTCTCCAAGCACGACATGCGCAAGGGCGGCATGGCGCTGATCGACGAGGCGGCCGCGGGCGCAATATACGCCGCCATGCCACCCGGCAAAGAAAGCAGCGGTGGCTCGGCGGCCAATACCTGCGTGGTGGCGGCGGGGCTGGGTGCGCGCGTGGCCTATCTCGGCAAGGTCGCGCATGACGCGTTGGGCGAGGCGTTCCGGCGCGACATCACGGCGGTGGGCGTGCATTTCCCGACGGCACCCTTGCAGGGCGGGGCGGCCACGGCACGCTGTCTGATCCTGGTGACGCCGGACGGCCAGCGCACGATGAACACGTTCCTGGGCGCCTGCGTGTCGTTCGGCGAGGAGGATGTGGACACGGCGCTAGTGGCGCAGTCCGCGGTGCTCTACCTCGAAGGCTACTTGTTCGATCCACCGGCGGCCCAGGCGGCATTCCGCCGCGCCGCCGCCGCCGCGCATGACGCTGGGCGCCAGGTCGCGCTCTCCTTGTCGGACGCGTTTTGCGTGGACCGGCACCGGGCGGCGTTCCGCGAGCTAGTGGCGGGCGACGTGGACATCTTGTTCGCGAACGAGGCGGAGATCTGCAGCCTGTATGAGGTGAACGATTTCGCGGAAGCGGAGGCGGCGGTGCGCTCGGAGGTGGCGATCGCGGCGCTGACCCGCAGCGAGGCCGGCAGCGTGGTGCTGAGCCGGGGGGACCGGTTCGAGGTGGCGGCCGACCCGACCCAGGTCGTGGACACGACGGGGGCGGGCGACGCGTATGCCGGCGGGTTCCTGGCGGGGTTGGCCGCCGGTCGGGGCCTGGCGGAGTGCGGGAAGATGGGCAGCAAGGCTGCTGCGGCGGTGATCGGCAAGTTCGGCGCGCGGCCATAGAGCCGCGCCACCGGCTACTTTAGAGCGGTCGGTTGCGAGCAAGCCGCCCTACGGGCCGCGGCCACGTCCCGGTAGGCAACGCCCGATCACGCTGCTGCCATCTCGGCAGTGTCCGGCTCGACCTCGCAGCGAAGCGAATTGCCGTCACGTTCCAGAAGTCCGAGTTTCACCATTCCGCAACGTCGGCATGAACGCCGGAGTGGTCACGGTGTAACGCGGCCGACAGGGCGCGCGTGCTTGCAACAACGCCATGCCCGGCGACATGCTGGAGGATCGCGATGCGGTTGGGCGTCATGCAGCGGAAGAACGTGGCCCAGGTCTCGAAGCTTATGGTGCGTTTAGTGTCGACGTGTTCGCCCCGCTCGGCAGCATCGACAGCAGCACTGACATTCGCAACGATCTCACGGTTTATGTCCTGCAGGCTCACACCGATCCGGAAGACCAACTTGCCCCCGCCATGTATGCCGTCCGGTCCGGCGCATAAGCATGGCAAGCCATACCCGCGACGGGTAGGCACCCGGGAGAGCGCCCTTCGCGTTTTCGGCTCGTATTCCGCACCGTCTTTGCCTATGTGTGCGCCTGCAACATGAGACAGGCGAGGCCCGCCCGACGAGGCGTGCCCGAGTGAACACGCATGGATATCCGCAACATCGCCATCATCGCCCACGTCGACCACGGCAAGACGACGCTGGTCGACCAGATGCTCAAGCAGTCGGGCGCCTACCGTGAGCACCAGCAGGTCGTCGAGCGCGCGCTAGACCGCAACGACCTGGAAAAGGAGCGCGGCATCACGATCCTGGCCAAGGTCGCCAGCGTGGAGTGGAAAGGCACGCGCATCAACATCGTGGACACGCCGGGCCACGCCGACTTCGGCGGCGAGGTGGAGCGTATCCTGAACATGGTGGATGGCGCCATCGTGCTGGTGGATGCCGCCGAGGGCGTGCTGCCGACGTT
>CAXSEG010000188.1:0-9183 GCA_964235545.1 uncultured Acetobacteraceae bacterium | reverse complement strand
TGATGTGCTCCTCCGCCACCATCGGGTCGTTCAGCGCGTCGTTCTTGTAGTAGTATTCGATGATCGAACGCGGCAGCCGCGTGCCCTCGGGGATGCCGAGCCGGGTCGACAGCGAGCCCGCGGCCACGTTGCGCACCACGACCTCGAGCGGGATGATCTCCACCTCGCGGATCAGCTGCTCGCGCATGTTCAGCCGGCGCACGAAATGCGTGGGCACCCCGATCTCACCCAGCCGGGTCATCAGGTATTCGCTGATGCGGTTGTTGAGTACGCCCTTGCCGGTGATGGTGCCCTTCTTGGCGCCATTGCCGGACGTGGCGTCATCCTTGAAGTATTGCACCAGGGTGCCGGGTTCCGGTCCTTCGAACAGGACCTTCGCCTTGCCCTCGTACAGTTGCCTCCGGCGAGCCATGGCGGAATTCCTCGTTGCGAGCGCGCCCTATAGCAGCCGGCTGCCCCCATCGCCACTCTCCAGGGCGACCGGCACGAACGGCGCGGCGGTGGCCCGGCCGGAGGCGAACAGCCAAGTGGCCGGCCCCTCGGCCGGCACTCCGAACAAGGCGGCGCTGGCCGTACCGAAACCATCATGCGGCACGACGCTGAGGGCTGCCTCCCGCGGGCCTTCCTCGTCGCCGAGTAGGCGCGTCCAACCCGACCAGTCCGGCGGCACCGGCGGGTCGGCTGCGAGGAACCGCGGGAAATGCCGTGCCACGCGCGCACTCGCGGGATCGTCCGGATCGTGCGCCGTCACCATGTGCAGGCCCGGCGCGAGTTCCCAGCCACGGATGCGTCCCGCCTCGTCGTTGCGCACGAACCAGACCGCGCCCCGGTCCGCCAGCACCATATTGAAGCTGCGATAGGCCGCTCCGTTCAACGCCGCGATGGCGCCGGCCGCGCCGGCTGCACCGTCGTGGTCCAACGCCAACAGCGGCAACTCGCCACGGCTGCGCTTGCCCGGGGCCGGGCCCAGGCTGCCGGGCCGGTTGAGCACGGCGGCGACCAGCCCGGCGCGGTTGACCCCCATCCATGTCCCGCCGCCGCTGCGGTCCCGCCCGGCGACCACGCCCGGCCGGTCGGGCCAATAACGGGCCGGAGCGTCCCACGGCCGGGCCAGCGACTCGTCCCGGTTCGCGGCGAGCAGCAACGGCCAGGCATGACCCGGCCGGTGCAGGGTGATTACGGTGCACACGCTGCTGACCTGGCCCTGCAGCGTCGCCGTGTCCAGCCGGCTTCGTGATGCCGCTCCCAGCGAACTGGCAGACGACAACCGCCTTACCCAAGCGAAGCAGAGGAAGCGAGCATGGCCCAACAACTCCCGATGGACCGGTCCGACGAAGCCGGAGCCGAGCGTGACGGTGGCGTCCTCGAAGTGGCGCACGACCTTGCGATCAAGCGTCTCCTACTGGTGAACGTGGTCTTCGTCGGGCCGGCAGGGTCAGGGGACCGCGAATGGATACTGGTTGACGCCGGGCTGCCCGGCACTGCCGGAACGATCCGCACGGCCGCCGCCGCCCGCTTCGGCGCAGGGAGCCGGCCCGGCGCGATCGTGATGACACATGGCCATTTCGACCATTTCGGCGCGCTCGAAACCTTGGCCGAAGAGTGGGACGCGCCGGTTTACGCGCACGAGCACGAACATCCCTACATGAACGGTCAGGCGTCCTACCCTCCGCCGGATCCGGCGGTCGGCGGCGGCATCATGTCCATCCTTTCGCCGCTCTATCCACGCGGCCCGGTGAACGTCTCCGCTCGACTACACGCTCTGCCGGAAGATGGCAGCCTGCCCCTGATGCCGGGCTGGCGGTGGATCCACACGCCGGGCCACGCGGTCGGGCACTGCTCGTTCTGGCGGGAGGCGGACCGCGCGTTGATCGCCGGCGACGCGGTCATCACGACGGCGCAGGAGTCCGCCTACTCGGCCCTCACTCAGGAGCCGGAACTGCACGGCCCCCCGATGTACTACACACAGGATTGGCCGAGCGCCCGCCGCTCGGCCGAAACCCTGGCGGCACTCGAGCCGGAGCTGCTGATCACCGGCCATGGCCGGCCCATGCGGGGTGCGGCGATGCGGGCGGCGCTGCACCACCTGGCCGCCGAGTTCGACCAAGTGGCGCACCCACCGCACGCAAAATACGCCGACCACCCCGTCTCCGCCGCGGATGGCAGCGCCTATGTCAGGCGGGACTGAGCGGGCCGGATCACCAGCCGCGATGCCACTCGTGCCAGCGGCGCTGCTCTTCCCAGCGGCGATGGCGCTCCCACTCCTGGTGCCGCCACTCCCGCTCCCGCCACTCGGCGGCGCGCGGGTCGTAGCCGCCACCGTAGTACTGCACGGTCGTGACGACAGTCTCGGCATGGGCTGGCGCTGTGGTTGCAGCACCCGCACCAATCAGGCCGGCCAGGGCAGTCAAGGCGAACAGGGTCTTGCGCATGGAAAGGACCTCCTTTCGATCCATGCGTAGGGTTACGTGGGCACTATGTCCGGCTCTGGACGGAATTGTGAAAGGATCGGGGCACGATGCGGGTCCGTGCGGGTAGGGCGCATGCCGCTGCGCTTATGCGTCCTACGTTCGTGCTTCTGGGCCGAACACGCGCTCGAACAGCTGGTCCACCATGCGCAGATGCATCGCCGGGTCCATCGCCGCGTCGATCGTTTCCGGGGTGATGCGTCCTGCGACCGCGTCGTCCGCTAGCAGGTTGTCGCGGAAGCTCCGCCCGCCCGGCGTGCCCAGCGCCGTCCACGTCGCCATCGCGTTGCGCTGCACGATCCGGTAGGCGTCCTCCCGCAGGATGCCGGCGCGCGTCAGGGCGAGCAGCACTTCGCCGCTATGCACCACGCCGCCCAGGCTCTCCAGGTTGGCCAGCATCCGCTCGGGATACACCACCAGCCGTTCCATCATCCCCGCCAGCCGCACCAGCGCGAAATCCAGCGCGAGCGTCGTGTCCGGGCCGATCACGCGCTCCACGCTGCTGTGGCTGATGTCGCGTTCGTGCCACAGCGTCACGTTCTCCAGCGCTGGCACCGCAGCCGCGCGCACGATGCGGGCCAGGCCGGTCAGGTTCTCGCTCAGCACGGGGTTGCGCTTGTGCGGCATGGCACTGCTGCCCTTCTGCCCGGCGTGGAAGAACTCCTCCGCTTCCCGCACCTCGCTCCGCTGCAGGTGCCGAATTTCGGTCGCCAGCCGCTCCACCGCGCTCGCGATCACCGCCAGCGTGCAGAAGAACGCGGCGTGCCGGTCGCGCGCGATCACCTGGGTGGAAACCGGCTCCACCTGCAGGCCGAGCGCCTGCGCCACGTGCGCCTCCACGCGCGGATCGAGGTGCGCGTAGGTGCCGACGGCGCCGCTGATCGCGCACACCGCGACCTCCGCCCGCGCCGCCTCCAGCCGTACCCGGTTGCGGGCGAACTCGGCATAGTGCCCGGCCAGCTTCAGCCCGAACGACGTCGGCTCCGCATGGATGCCGTGGCTGCGGCCGATGGTCAGCGTGTGCCTGTGCTCGAACGCGCGGCGCTTCAGCGCGTCCATCACCAGGTCCAGGTCGGCCAGCAGCAAATCCGCCGCCTGCGTCAGTTGCAGCGAGAGGCAGGTGTCCAGCACGTCGCTGCTCGTCATGCCCTGGTGCACGAAGCGGCTCTCCGGCCCGACGCCCTCGGCGAGCCATGTCAGGAAGGCGATCACGTCATGGCGCGTCTCCGCCTCGATCGCATCGATCCGGTCCAGGTCCGCCTGACCCATGGCGGCCAGCAGCGGCCCGCCCCGGGCGCGGATCACCGCGGCGGTACCGGGCGGGATGTCGCCCACCGCCTCCATCCCGTCCGCCGCGGCCGCTTCGATGGCGAACCACAGGCGGTAGCGGTTTTTGGGGGACCAGATGGCGGCCATCTCGGGGCGGGTGTAACGCGGGACCATGTACGCACTCCTCCACGGCGCCATCCTACCGCAACTCGTGGCGCTGGCGCAGGTGCTGTTCATCGACCTGGTGCTCGCCGGGGACAATGCCGTGGTGGTCGGCATGGCGGTGGCCGGGCTACCAGCGAAGCAGAAGCGTGCGGCGGTACTAGGCGGCATCGGCGGTGCCGCCATCATCCGGATCGGCCTGGCACTCGTGGCGCTCGAGCTGTTGGCGGTGATCGGCCTGTTGCTGGCAGGCGGGTTGCTGTTGCTGTGGGTCTGCTGGCGCATGTACCGCGAGCTGCGGCCGCATAAACGTCACGACACCAAGGCGCCGCCGCCCAAGTCGCTGGCTTCCGCCATGATGCAGATCCTGCTCGCCGACCTGTCCATGAGCCTGGACAACGTCCTGGCCGTCGCCGGTGCGGCGCGGGGCCACGTCGGCGTGCTGATCGCAGGATTGGTGGTATCGGTGGTGATGATGGCGGTGGCGGCGACGCTGATCGCCCGGCTGCTGGAGCGCTACCGCTGGATCGCCTGGTTCGGGCTGGTTATCGTGCTGTTCGTCGCCTGCAAGCTGGTATGGGAGGGATCGGCCGATATCCTGAACCACGCACCAGGGTGGATGCGGATCTGGGTGGTCCGGCTGCCGGGCCGCCTGTAGGCAGACTATTTGCCGCCTTCGCACGCTGCGTCGTAGGTTGATGCCCAGAACACGAGCGGAGCACGTCCAGATGCACCCAGAGACCATGGCCGTCCACGCCGGCTGGCGGCGTGACGAGAGCACCGGCGCCGTCGCCGTGCCGATCTACCAGACCACGGCGTTCCAGTTCCAAAGCTCCGAGCACGCGGCGAACCTGTTCGCGCTAAAGGAGTTGGGCAACATCTACACCCGCATCATGAACCCGACGGCCGACGCGCTGGAAAAGCGGGTCGCGGCGATGGAGGGCGGGGTGGCGGCCCTCGCCGTCGCTTCCGGCCAGGCGGCGAGCGCGCTGGCGGTGCAGAACCTGGCCCGCGTGGGGGACAACATCGTCACCTCCACCGACTTGTATGGCGGCACCTGGAACCTGTTTGCCAACGCGTTCAAGGACATGGGCATCGAGTGCCGCTTCGTCGACCCGGTGGACCCACAGGCCTTCGTCCGCGCCTCCGACGAGCGCACCCGCGCCTGGTATGCCGAGACGCTGCCCAACCCGAAGCTACGCGTGTTCCCGATCGCCGAAGTGGCGGCGCTGGGCCGGCCGATGGGCATCCCGCTGATCATGGACAACACCGCCGCGCCGATGCTGGTGCGCCCGTTCGCCCATGGTGCGGCAGTGGTGATGTACTCCGCGACCAAATACCTGAGCGGCCACGGCACCGCCATCGCCGGCGTGATCGTCGATAGCGGCAATTTCGACTGGGCCGCGCATCCCGCGCGCCAGCCCGCCCTGAACACGCCGGATGCCTCCTACCACGGCGCGATCTGGACCGAAGCGGTCAAGCCTCTTGGGCCCATCGCATACATCCTGAAGGCGCGGGTGACGCTGCTGCGGGACCTCGGCCCGGCGATCAGCCCGTTCAACGCCTGGCTCGTGCTACAAGGCATGGAGACGCTGCCGCTGCGCATGAAGCGCCATAGCGAGACGACGCTTACCGTCGCCAACTGGCTGGCCAAGCGGCCCGAGGTCGCGCGCGTGATCCATCCTGCCCACATGACGGGCCGCGATGCGGTCCTCGCGGCGAAATACCTGCCGCACGGTGCCAGCGGGCTGATGGGGTTCGAGCTGCATGGCGGGGCCGCCGCCGGCCGCCGGTTCATCGACGCGCTGCAGCTGTTCTACCATGTGGCCAATATCGGCGACGCCCGCTCGCTCGCCATCCACCCCGCCAGCACCACTCACTCCCAGCTGGACGACACCGACCAGATGAAAAGCGGCGTGTCCCCGGGCTACGTGCGGCTATCGATCGGGCTGGAGCACCCGGACGACCTGCTGGCCGACCTGGACCAGGCCTTGGCGGCATCCAGCCTGAAGGTGGCCGCGGAGTAGCGACCGCCAAGCCTCAGGGCTTCTCCCGCGCGACCCTCGTCTGTGCCGCCGCGACCGTCTGGGCCAGCTGGTCCAGTTCCGCGTCCGGGATCCCCATGGCGTGCAGCCCGGCGCAGGTGCGGAACAGGTAATCGGCCGCGGTGCCCAGTTCGCCCGAGGCGGTTGCCAGCCGGTCGATCACCGCTTCCTGAGTGAGGTCGCCGGCATAGTGCTCGATGGCCGTGTTCACGGTAAAGGCAATTGCATAGCCGAACCGTGTGCCTCCCTCGTCCAGCAGCTCCACCCAGCGCGGCACGTAGCTGCCGGCCAGCATCTCCCGCCGCCAGAGCAGCCCGAGCTCCGTCTCCAGCCCCTCCTCCGCCAGCCGGAACGCGACGCCGCTGCATTCTCCGCCGGCGTCCAGCCCCAGGACCAAGCCCGGATTTTCCGGCGTACCGCGGCCGGCGCGGGTAGCCAGGCAGAAGGCGCGGTGCCAACCGGTGATCGCGGCGGTGCGGCGCTCGGCGAAGTGGATCGCCGGGTTCCAGATCAGCGAGCCGTAGCCGAACAACCAGACCGCCTCGCCCGGCGGCCGCGCTGCCAAGGTCTGCCGCAGCGATAGGGCGCGCTCCGCCTCCGTCAGCAGCAGCATGCCGGAGCCGGAGCGGGCCACCATGGCGTCGATCCCGCCTGCCTCCAGCAGCGCGCGGGTAATGACGATGTCGGTCATGCCGCCCGCGCAAGCTCCGCCAGGCCGAGCCGGGCGCGCGCCGCGTCATACTCGCGGGCCAGCCGGGCCACCAGCGCCGCCGCTGGCACCACCGCCTTCAGCGCGCCCACCCCCTGGCCGGCACCCCAGATATCCTTCCACGCCTTCGGCTTCTGCCGGTCGGAGCCGAAATTCATCGCCGACACGTCCGACACCGGCAGGTTCGCCGGGTCGAGCCCGGCCGCGACCAGGCTGCCCTTGAGATAGTTGCCGTGCACCCCCGTGATCAGGTTGGTGTAGACGATGTCGTCCGCCGCACTCTCCACCAGCATTGCCTTGTAGCCCGGCGCCGCGTTCGCCTCCTCGGTCGCGATGAAGGCCGAGCCGATGTAGCCAAAATCCGCCCCCATCGCCTGCGCCGCCAGCACGGCGCCCCCGGTCGCGATCGCACCCGACAGCGCCAGCGGCCCGTCGAACCAGGTGCGTATCTCGCTGATCAGCGCGAACGGCGAGGTCGTCCCCGCATGGCCGCCGGCACCCGCGGCCACCGCGATCAATCCGTCCGCCCCCTTGGCGATGGCCTTGCGCGCGAAGGTGTCGTTGATGATGTCGTGCAGCACGATTCCGCCATAGGAATGAATGGCCTCGTTCACCTCCGCGCGCGCGCCCAGCGAGGTGATCACGATCGGCACCTTGTACTTCACGCACATCTCCACGTCGTGCATCAGCCGGTCGTTGGAGCGGTGCACGATCTGGTTGACCGCGAACGGCGCGTCCGCCTCGCCCAGCTCGCCGGTCAGCCGCTGCAGCCACTCCTCCAGCACCGGCGCCGGGCGGGCGTTCAGCGCGGGGAAGGACCCGACCACCCCGGCCCGGCACTGCGCGATCACCAGCTCCGGGGTGGAGACGATGAACAGCGGCGAGCCGATCACCGGCAGGCGCAGGCGGTTGAAGATGGCGGGGACGGGCATGGGGATGCATCCTGGAAGGCGTGAGCAGCATTGACGCTGCAGGGCGTCCGGCCTCAGGATCAGGGAACAGGATTGCGGCCGGGCCGGTCAAGCACCCGCGTACAAGCAACCGTTCAGGGAGACTGATCCATGCGGCTTCGCATCGGTGCCGCCATGGTCGCCTTGCTCGCGTCCACGTCGCTCGTGCCCACTCGGAGCGCCTGGGCGGACGAGACGGCCCGCATCGCCGATAGCGGCTACAAGGGCAAGTTCTACACCTACTACCTCGGCGACGAGGTGCTGGCGGACGCCGCCAGGCCAGGGCGAAGGGGGACGCGCAGATCAGCACTGGGCTGGCAACGTGCCCGGCATCGACGACCTCCAGGACGCGTTCGGGAAGCGGTTCGGCCGTACCTTCTACGCCTGGCACATCGTGAACGAGATCGATACGCTCGCCGCCGCGATGAAGCCGGCCGACTCGTCCGATCCCGCGCGCGTCGCCGCCACGCTGAGTGGGTTGAAGCGCGAGACGCCGCTCGGCATCTCGGAGATGCGGGCGGACGATCACCAGCTGACCCAGACGCTTTTCATCAGCGAGCTGGCGCCGGAACCTGCCGCACGCGTTTCCTGGTGGAGCAGAAGCTGGCCATCGCGCTGGCGATCTTCCAACGGTTATATGTGAGGGGGCACGGCCGGCTAGTGTTCGAAGGCACGCCCGCCGAGTTGGCCGTGGACGCCGGCATGCGCCGCGAATGGTTGGAGGTTTAGAATTATGGGCAGCATCAACGCGGTGGTGGATCTGGCGCTGGACGGCGACCTGGCCGTGGTTACCATGGACAATCCGCCGGTCAACGCGCTCGGCCACGTGGTGCGTGTCGGGCTGATGCAGGCGTTCGAGCAGATCCTGCACCGCAACGACGTGCGCGCCGTGCTGCTGACTGGCACCCCGCGCGCGTTCTCCGGCGGTGCGGACATCACGGAATTCGGCAAGGGGCAGGGGCACCCGATCCTGACGGAGGTGATTGCCGAGATCGAGGGCTTCGACCGCCCCGTGGTGGCATGGATCCAGGGGCTGGCGCTGGGCGGCGGGCTGGAACTGGCGTTGGGGTGTCATTATCGGGTGGCGGTGCGCGGCGCGAAGGTCGGTCTGCCGGAGGTGAGGCTCGGGATCCTCCCCGGCGCTGGCGGCACACAGCGCCTGCCGCGGGTGATCGGCCCGGTGGCGGCGATGAAGGCGATTGTCGGCGGCACCCACATGGCGGTGGACACCCTGCCGGGCCTGGCCGATGCGATCTGCGCCACGAAGGAGGAGGCCATGGCCTTCGCCCGGTCCGTGATCGGCCAAAAGCTCGCCCGCGTGCGGGACCGCGAGGACAAGCTGGCCGAGGCCCGCGCCAACCCGGCGTTGCTGGACGAGGCGGCCGGACCCCTGCTAAAGCGCGCCCGCGGCCAGCGCGCCCCCGCCGCCTGCATCGAGGCAGTGCGGGCGGCCGTGACGCTCTCGATGGACGAGGGCCTGAAGCTGGAACGCACGCTCTTCACCGAGCTGGTCGCCAGCGACGAGAGCCGCGCCCAGCGTCACGCCTTTTTCGCCGAGCGCGAGGCGCAGAAGGTGCCGG
>CAXSEG010000187.1:0-9255 GCA_964235545.1 uncultured Acetobacteraceae bacterium | reverse complement strand
AACACCGGCTACCAATACCTGCACTTCCACTACAATCCGGCGCACATGCTGGCGGTGACGTTCTTCTTCACCACCGTGCTCGCGCTGTCGATGCATGGCGGGCTGGTGCTGTCGGCCGCGAACCCGCCCAAGGGCACGCTGGTCAAGACCGCCGAGCACGAGAACACCTTCTTCCGCGACACGATCGGCTGGTCGATCGGCACGCTCGGCGTGCACCGGCTCGGGTTGTTCCTGGCCTTGTCCGCCGGGTTCTGGAGTGCGGTCTGCATCATCATCAGCGGCCCGTTCTGGACCCGGGGTTGGCCCGAGTGGTGGGGCTGGTGGCTGAACCTGCCGATCTGGAAGTGACAGTAATGGACCGGGGGGAACCGAGTCGTGGCTGAATACCAAAACCTCTTCACCCGCGTGCAGGTGCGTGGACCTGCCTATGCCGGGGTGCCGCTGACGGCTTCCGGTGCGACACGGTCCGGCACGCCGTTTTTCCTGCACACCTTCGGCCGGTTCGGCGATGCGCAGGTCGGGCCGATCTATCTCGGCACGCTGGGCACCCTGTCGCTGGTCTGCGGCCTGGTGGCGTTCGAGATCATCGGGCTGAACATGTGGGCGTCGGTGAACTGGGATCCGGTGCAGTTCGTCCGCATGCTGCCGTGGCTGGCGCTGGAGCCGCCGGCGCCGGGCTACGGACTGCGGTTCCCGCCGCTCGCCCAGGGCGGCTGGTGGCTGATGGCGGGCTTCTTCCTCACCGCCTCCATCCTGTTGTGGTGGGCGCGGATCTACCGCCGGGCGCGCGTGCTTGGGATGGGCACCCATGTCGCCTGGGCGTTCGCGGCGGCGATCTGGCTGTATCTCGTGCTCGGCTTCATCCGCCCCTTGCTGATGGGCAGCTGGGCGGAGGCGGTGCCGTTCGGCATCTTCCCGCACCTCGACTGGACGGCCTCGTTCTCGCTGCGCTACGGCAATTTGTTCTACAACCCGTTCCACATGCTCTCGATCGTGTTCCTGTATGGTGCGACCCTGCTGTTCGCCATGCACGGTGCGACCGTGCTCGCCATCAGCCGCTACGGCGGCGAGCGTGAGCTGGAGCAGATCGTGGACCGCGGCACGGCGTTCGAGCGTGGCGCGCTATTCTGGCGCTGGACGATGGGTTTCTGCGCGTCGGCCGAGAGCATCCATCGCTGGGCCTGGTGGTTCGCCGTGCTATGCCCGCTTTGTGGCGGCATCGGCATCCTGCTCACCGGGACCGTGGTCGACAACTGGTTCCTGTGGGGGGTCAAGCATCACATCGCAGCCCCGTATCCCGACATGTGGGGCCTGGTGCAGGACCCGCGGCTGGCGACGGGGGCGGCACGATGAGCCGCGTCCCGGAGTTCAAGGATAGCTCGGACAAGGCCATCACGGGCGGGATCCGCTACGGCCTGCTCCTGGTGGGCGCTGCGGCGGCGGTGCTGCTGGGCATCGTGGTCATCACGAAGTTCCAGACGCCGGGTGCCAAGGTCGTGCAGCGCGGCTTCCGCGGCACCGCCATGGTGGAGAACTACGACCCGGACGACCTCGTGAAGCTCGCGTCGCTGAACAAGGTGCCGAACTCGCTGCCGCCGCTGCCCGCGGTCGGGCCGAAGGCGGGGGCGGTGTACAAGAACGTGCAGGTGCTGGGCAGCCTGAGCGTCGGGCAGTTCACCCGGCTGATGGTGTCGCTGACCAACTGGGTGTCGCCCAAGCAGGGCTGCGCGTACTGCCACAACACGGCGAACATGGCCGAGGACAGCATCTACACCAAGGTCGTTGCGCGGCGCATGATCCAGATGGTGCAGCACATCAACGCCGACTACCAGCCGCACGTCGCGCTGACGGGGGTGACTTGCTACACCTGCCACCGCGGCAACCCCGTGCCGTCCCAGGTCTGGTTCAACGACCCGGGCCCGGCGCATGCCGTCGGCATGGTGACAACGGGGACGGGAAAGAACATCGCCGCCGGGTCGGTGGGCGATTCGTCCCTGCCGTACGATCCGTTCACGCCGTTCCTGGAGAACGACGACGAGATCCGCGTGCAGTCGATCGTGGCCCTGCCGGGCACCGACCGGCAGTCGATCAAGCAGACGGACTGGACCTATGCGCTGATGATCCATTTCTCGCAGTCTTTGGGGGTCAACTGCACGTACTGCCACAACAGCCGGGCGTTCGGCGACTGGTCGCAGAGCACGCCGCAACGCGTGGTGGCGTGGCACGGGATCCGGATGGTACGGGACCTGAACACCACGTACATGGCGAGCTTGCATGACGTGTTCCCGCGGGTGCGCCGCGGGCCGGAGGACGATGTGGCGAAGATCAACTGCGCCACGTGCCATCAGGGCGTGTTCAAGCCGCTCTATGGCGTGAGCATGGTGACGACGTTTCCGGAGCTGAAGGGACCGCTGCCACTCTATGTCGCGGCGACCCCGGCGGCCGCCCGGGCTCCGGACCCGGCGGCCGGCGCACCGCCGATCGTGGCGCCGGCCACCACGGCGCTGCCACCGGCTCTGCAGGCCCAGCCGGCGGATCGCCTGCCGGCCTATCCCGCCGTGCCGCCGCCGTCCCCCACGACGGCGCCGAACGCCACCGATCCGGCGGCTCCGCCCGCAGGGAAGTAGGGAGAGCCACCCTCCTCCGTCCTCACGGGGGAGGGTGACGGGTTTTCCTGCACCCGGCGCTTGGACCGGGTAGCCGTGTCCGACACGCGATGCTAAAGCCAGGTTCGGCAGGCGGCGACGTTGCAAACCGTGGCCCCCAGCCAACTTAGCATCGAGGCCCGTTTGGGCCGCCACGTCGCCGGGAGTAGCCCAGATGGATAGCATGGAGGTCAACAAAGCCTGCGCTGCAGTGCTGGTGGCCGGGATCACCTTCATGGTCGCTGGCCTTGTCGGGGATGAACTGGTGCACCCCAAGCGCCTGGCGACGTCCGCGATCAAGATCGACATGCCGACTGCCGCCGGGACCGCGGTGGTTGCCGAAGCGCAGGACCCGCCGGTCGCCGTCGAGCTTGTCTCCGCCGACCCGGGACAGGGTGAGGCGCTGGTCAAGGGACAGGGCTGCGTCGCCTGCCACAGCTTCAACGAGGGCGGTAAGGCGGGCGTGGGCCCGAACCTGTATGGCGTGCTCGGCGGGCCGCACGCGCACATGGTGGGCTACGAGTATTCGGCGGCGCTGAAGGCCAAGCAGGGCCCTTGGACCTATGACGAGCTGTACGAGTGGCTGAAGAAGCCGTCGGCCTACGCGCCGGGCACGAAGATGAGCTATGCCGGCCTGGCCGACCCGAAGAAGCGGGCGGACATCATCGACTACCTGCGGAGCCTGTCGCACTCGCCGGAGCCGCTGCCCGCTGCCCCGCCGCCGGGTTCCGCTGCTGCTGCGACGGCGATCCCGGCCAGTGCCACGGCGAACAACGTCGCGGCCCCGCCGCCGTCCGGTGCCGCGCCCGAAGTGACGCCGATCGCCGACCGTCTTGTTTCCGCCGATCCGGCGGCCGGGCAGAAGGATACGCTGAAGCTCGGCTGTATCGCGTGCCACAGCTTCAACCAGGGCGGCAAGGCCGGGCTCGGTCCGAACTTGTACGGCGTCGTCGGCGGTCCGCATGCGCATATGGAGGGGTATCAATACTCGTCCGCGCTGAAGGCGCATGTGGGCCCATGGACGTTTGCCGAGCTGGACAAGTGGCTGACCAATCCCGCCGCGTATGCACCGGGCACCAAGATGTCGTTCGCCGGCATTCGGGACCCGAAAGAGCGGGCGGACGTGATCGACTACCTGCGCACGAATGCGGCTACGCCCGAGGCGCTTCCGGGGGGTGATACGCCGGTCACCGCTACCGCGCCGGCTAAGACGGGGGACACTACGGGTCCGGCTCCGGCAGAGGCGGCTCCGAATGGGGTGACGCCGGCGGAGCCGCCAGCGGCGAAGTAGACGGTGGGGGTGGGATACGTTTTGCGTCGCGCCTTTTCGCATGTCTCGGTGGGACGCCAAGCGCGTCCCACCCTACGTCGTCGTTAGCCGCCTTGAGGGGCGAAGGCGACGCACCAGCCTTTTGGATTGATGGTCCCAGCGACGATCTTGCAGGCGTTCGGGGCCATCCAGTTCACGCACTTGTCGCACTCGGCGCCGTCTTTCGGCATTTCCTGATACTGCACCAGGCTCTGCTCGATCTTCTCGTCCTGTGCATGGGCGGTGCCCGCCACGACCAGGCCCGCCGTTGCCAGCATCAGCCCGGACCGCATCATAGCCCGGCGTGACGTCTTCGTTTTCTCGGCCATCATCCCGTCTCCTTCAATCCCATGCAGTAACGTTGGACACCTTGGCCTGGTTCATAGAATGGCGAGCGTATGGTCTCGTCAGGCGGCCCGCCGGACACGCTGCATGCAGCGCTCGGACCACACGGCCGAGAGCGAACCGACCAGGTGCTCGATGTCCGCGTCGGTGTGGAATGGCGACGGTGTGATGCGCAGCCGCTCCGTCCCACGCGCGACGGTGGGGTAGTTGATCGGCTGGACGTAGATGCCGAACTGGTCCAGCAATTGGTCGCTGATCTGCTTGCAGAGGGTCGCGTCACCCACCATCACCGGCACGATGTGGCTTGGGTTGGCGTAATGCGGCACGCCCGCCGCATCCAGGGTAGCCCGCACCTTCGCCACCTGGCGCTGCTGCAGGGCGGCGGCGCCGCGGTCCTGCTTGAGGTGGCGGATGCTGGCCAGCGCGCCGGCGGCCACCGCCGGGGGCAGGGCGGTGGTGAAGATGAAGCCGGAGGCGTAGCTGCGGATGAAGTCGCACATGGCGATCGACCCGGCGATGTAGCCGCCGACGACGCCGAACCCCTTGGCCAGCGTGCCCTCGATCACGGTCAGCCGGTCCATCAGCCCTTCGCGCTCGGCGATGCCACCGCCGCGCGGGCCGTACAAGCCCACCGCGTGTACCTCGTCCAGGTAGGTCATGGCACCGTGGCGCTCGGCCACGTCACAGATCGCGCCGATCGGGGCGATGTCCCCGTCCATGGAATAGACGCTCTCGAACGCCACCAGCTTCGGCAGCTCCGGCGGCAGGAGCGCCAGCTTGCGGTCCAGGTCCGCCGGGTCGTTATGGGCGAAGATCACGGTGCGGGCGCGGCTGTGCCGGATGCCCTCGATCATGGAGGCGTGGTTGCTTGCATCGGACAGCACGACGCAGCCGGGCAGGCGCGTGGCGAGCGTGCTGAGCGCGGCCCAGTTGGACATGTAGCCCGACTGGAACAGCAGGGCGGCTTCCTTGCCGTGCAGATCGGCCAGCTCGTCCTCGAGCAGCACGTGGTAGTGGTTGGTGCCGGCGATGTTGCGTGTCCCGCCGGCGCCGGCGCCGCAGGTGTCCAGCGCCTCGTGCATTGCGGCGACCACGACGGGGTGCTGGCCCATGCCGAGATAGTCGTTGGAGCACCAGACGGTGACCTCGGCATGGGCCTTGGTGCCACGGTGGGTCACCCGAGGAAAGCATCCGGCGCGCCGCTGGAGTTCGGCGAACACGCGGTAGTTGCCGTCCAGGCGCAGTGTGTCGATCTGGTCTTGGAAGAACTTCTCGTAATCCATAGTCATCCTCCCCGTATTGTAAGATTTGTTCCGCGGTCAACTGGCCGTCGTGCTGGCGTGGAAGCGTGCCGGGAAGCGGAAGGCCCGGCGCGGATTTCGCAGCATGACCGCCCATTCCCATAGGCGCGCGAATGGCAATGGCAGCACCAGGAACCAGTGCTCGATCACGGCGAGCGCCAGCATGGTGACGATCATGGTCAGCCCGGCGGCCTGGAACGCGGTCACGCCCTCGGCGGCGGCCCGCATTACCAGCCACGTGACGAGCACCGTTCCGAAGCTGACCGAGAGCGGGAACAGCAGGTTCATCGGCTTCTTCGCCATGAAGCTGCTCAGGAACTTAAGGTGCGACGGGACGAACTGCTCGTTCAGGTTCAGCACGCCGAGGAACACGTTAAGCTTGGCGCTCTGCCGCGCGCCCCAGAGCACCACGAAGGTCCACAGACCCACCTGGTTCGGCGCGTGCCAGGTGGCGGCGATCACCAGGGCCGCGGTGAGCAGGATGGCCAGCTCGTGATGCAGGCAGGCCATGACGCCGTAGCCGAACCGCTTCCAGCCGGTGGCGTGCGGCGGGCAGGCCTCGCGCCGAGGCCCCGTCACGTAGCCCATGAAGAAGCTCATCTCGTGCCAGCCCCAGACCAGCAGGCCGTAGGTGAAGGCGGCATAGGCGCCGGCCGTGCTGGTGTCCGCGTTGCCGGCCCATAGCCGCCAGAGCGACACGGCGGCGACCGCGCTGCCGCCAGCCATGCTCCACTTGAAGGTGCGGCGCGGCAGGTTGTCGAGCAGGATAATGACCCCCGTGCTGAACCACCAGACGAACAGCGCATAGCCGGCCGGGGCGACGTAAGCCTGCATGGCGCTACCAGGCCGGGCTGAGGCGAACGGTGCTGGGCAGCGCATTGCTCTCGACGGGGAGCAGATAGAGGCGGGCGAACACGAAGGCGGCGCTGGCCGTCAGGCCGAGGCCCTTCAGCTTGCCCATGAGGCCGCCCTGCCTGCGGGCCCGGCGCTGGCCCTCGGTGATCTTGCGCAGCCGCTCCATGCCGGCGCGGAAGGCCGGGTGGTCGATATCGAGCGCCACGGGGAACACCTGGCGCGTGATCTCGGTGGTGATGCGGAACACGGTGTAGTCGTATTCCGTCGGGTCCACCCCCAAAGCGGCGTGGAATACCGGGCGGGCATGGTCGCGCACGTACATCGTGGCGAACACGGCGACCAGGAAGAAGCGGATCCAGAGCTTGTTCAGCCCGTTCAGCACCTTCGGGTCCGCCCGCATCAGCAGCGCGAACGCCTCGCCGTGGCGGAACTCGTCGCCGCACCACTTCTCGAACCAGCGGAAGATCGGGTGGATCATGCGGTCCGGGTTGCGCTCGAGGTGGCGGAAGATCGTGATGTAGCGGGCGTAGCCGATCTTCTCGCTCAGGTAGGTGGCGTAGAAGACGAACTTGGGCCGGAAGTAGGTGTATTTCTTTGCCTTGGTGAGAAAGCTGAGGTCCACGCCGACGCCGAAATCCTTCAGCGTGTCGTTGATGAACCCGGCATGGCGCGCCTCGTCCCGCGTCATGAAGGTGAACAGGTCCTTGATGTCCCCGTCCTTGATGCGCTTCTTGATCTCGGCATACAGCACGCAGCCCGAGAACTCCGCCGTGACGGAGGAGACGAGGAACTCCAGCAGCTCGGTCCGCAGCGCGGGTTCCATGGTGGAGAGGTCGATGTCGAACTGCTCGTTGCGGATGAAGTGGCCGCGGTTCGGGTCCGCCCGCATCTCGGCGATCAGGCTGTCCCACTCGGTGCGGACGCGGCTGACGTCGATCTTGCCCATCGCCTCGAAATCGGTGGTGTAGAAGCGCGGGCTGAGGATGGTATCCTGCTGGGCCAGCTTGGTGCTGTCGTTCACCGGGCGGGTACGGTTGATTGTGGCGCTCATGGTGTCTCCTTCGGCAGAAAGCCGACTTCATACAACTCGGTGAGCTCGGTCATCGCGGTGATCTTGGTCCAGAGCCGGGTGAGAGGGCCGGCGCGGGTGACGGTGGCGGGGCATTGGCGGATCAGCCGGTCGCCGAAGCCGATATCGGTGGGCACGCCGTGCACGACCACGATGTCCCCGGGACGGATCGCGACGCCATCGGGCACGGCGTGGGCGTGGAAGCTCTCACGCGACTGCTCGATGTCGATGTCACAGACGACGCTTATCGTATCGCGGCTGAACGGCCACATCACGCGTGTCCGCCCTGGCTTGCTGGCGGCGGGGCCAAGCCGGGCAGCAGGCGGGCGAAGACGGCCGCGTTCAAGCTGCCGAATGCCTCGAGCTCGACCCGGCGACCGGTCGCCGGGTCGTCCAGGGTGAGGCGCCCGTCCGGCCAGGCGGCGAGGTGGAACGGCGCGCTGCCGTCCAAGCCCTCGCTGTGGCGGGTGCGGGCGAGGCCGCGCAGTGTGCCGCGCAGGAAGCCAGCCTGGCCCTGCACGACCTCGAACGGAGTGGTGCTGGCGGCGTCGTAGATCAGCACGGCGCCATCTGCCCGGTCCTCGAAGCGCAGGTCACGCGCGGCCACCGCCTGGCCCGTTTCGGGCGGCGCATCGGAGCGGCCGCCGATCATGGCGCCTACAAGGGCGAGGGCCACCATGCCGCCCACGGCATACACCGGCAACTTGGCCCAGAGATTGCTGCGTCCGTTCGCCATTGCTTCCTCCTTCGCCCGCCGGGTCAGGCCGCGGCGGCGTGCGGCTCGGCCCCGATGGTGGCGGGGCCGACCGTCGCCTGCAACTGCGGAATTGCTGAATTTGCCGAGGCGGCCAGTGCCCGGGCCACCAGGTGCGACACTTTCTCCGCGTGCGGGATGGCGCGCAGCATCGGCTCGGCATGGGCGAGCCGCCACGGCCGGGCATGCGGCCAGAGCAACAGATAGGCGACGCGGTCCCCCTTGGCGAGCTGGAGTGCCACGTCCCCCGTGCCGTCTGCGGCGGCATGGAAACCGGCGCCGTCGATGCGGGAGAAGGGCAGGTTCATCGTCATCGGCAGCGCGATCCCCATCCGGATGGCAATGCGGCGATTGGTGAGCGTGTACACCGTGGCCCGCGCCGTGCCCCACGCATACAAGGTGAGCAGGGCCAGGGGCACCAGGGCCAGCCCGGCAAATTTGGCGGTGGTGAGCAGGATGTCGGCCGGCGGCTTGCCCTGGCTGAAGGAGTGCGCGGCGGAATAGGCCAGCAGCACGCCGAAATAGCCCGCGAGCCCGCGGATGTGGAACACGCGGCGCGTCATCGCCCGCCAGTCTGGCGAGCCCTGCCACAAGATGCGCTCACCCTCCGGCAGGCGGCCCGGCATGCCCCTCACAGCACGGGCTCCATGCGGCCGGGCTTCGCGTAGAAGCTGCCGCCGCCGTAATAGGCCATGATCTTCTCCTCCTCGAGGAAGGTGACCGTGGCCGCCTCCTTCGTGGCGGGCACACGGGCGAACTGGGCGGCCGTGATGAAGCGCGTGCGGATCTGCTTCTTGCGGGCGTTGATCGAGAGGAAGTTCATCGGGATCAGCACGCTTTTGGCGAAAACGGGATCGAGCAGTTCCACCTCGACGTAGCGGATCACCACCTCGGAGCGGTCCACCCAGGCGTCGAGCACCGCGCCGGCCCGGACCTGGTCCCGCCCCACCACCGCCATGCCGACCCCCTTCGGGTCC
>CAXSEG010000186.1:0-9303 GCA_964235545.1 uncultured Acetobacteraceae bacterium | reverse complement strand
GAGCAGGTACATGACGGCGAACGTGCCGACCAGCGCCAGCGGCACGGTCACGCTCGGGATGATCGTTGCCCAGAAATTGCGCAGGAACAGGAAGATCACCATCACGACCAGCGAGATCGACAGCAACAGGGTGAACTGCACATCCTTCACCGAGGCCTGGATGGTGAGCGTCCGGTCGATCACGGTATCCACGTGCACCGAGGGCGGGATCGCCGCCTGCAGCCGCGGCAGCTCCTCGCGGATCCGCGCCACGGTGTCGAGGACGTTGGCGCCCGGCTGCTTGAAGATGAGGAGCTGGATGCCGCGGTGGCCGTTCTGCCAGCCCGCCAGCCGGGCGTTCTCGGGCCCGTCGATCGACGTGCCGATGTCCCGGACGCGGACCGGCGCACCGTTGCGGTAGGCGATGATGACGTTATCGTACTGGCTCGCCTTGGTGAGCTGGTCGTTGTCGTAGATCGCGAGCGACTGCCGCGTGCCGTCCACGCTGCCCTTGGCGTTGTTCACCGTCGCGTTGACGAGGGTGCTGCGCACGTCCTCCAGCGTCATGCCCATGGCGGCGAGACGCGCCGGGTCAACCTGGATGCGGACGGAGCGCTTCTGCTCGCCGCCGATCGAGACCTGGGAGACACCCGAGATCTGCGAGATCTGTTGGCTGAGGATGTTGTCGGCGTAATCGTCCACCTCGATCAGCGGCAGCGTATCGGACTGGACGGACAGGATGAGGATGGGGCTGTCCGCCGGGTTCACCTTGCGGTAGGTCGGCGGGCTGGGAAGCGTTTTCGGCAGCTGCCCGCCAGCGGCGTTGATGGCGGCCAGAACGTCCCCGGCGGCGGCATCGATGTTGCGGTCTAGATCGAACTGCACCGTCACCTGGGTGGATCCCAGCACGCTGACGGAGGTCATTTGCGATACGCCGGAGATCTGCGAGAACTGGCGTTCCAGTGGCTGGGCCACGGTCGCAGCCATGGTCTCCGGACTGCCGCCGGGCAAGGTGGCCGAGACCGCGATGGTCGGGAAATCCACCCGCGGCAGCGGGGCGACGGGGAGGAGCGGGTAGGCCGCGATGCCGATCAGCAGGACTGCCGCCATCAGCAGCGAGGTCGCGACGGGCCGGCGGATGAACGGTGTCGAGATGCTCATGGCTTGATCTACCCGCCTGTCTTCGCCGTTGCCGCCGGGCCACTGCCGCCGGCGTCTGCCTGCGCCGCATGTGCAACTCTCGTGCCGTCAGTCAGGCGCGACTGGCCGCCGACGACTACCGTTTCGCCGCCGTTCAGGCCTTTCGTGACGATTGTGGTCTGCCCATCATCCTGGCCGGTCTCGACCGCGACCAACTTCGCGCTCCCGTTCTGCACGGCATAGACGTAGAGGCCATTCACCCCGTGCTGCACCGCAGGCGAGGGAACGGTCAGCGCATTCTTGGCGACGCCGAGCTGGAGGTGCATGTTGACGAACTCACCGGGCCAGAGCCGATCATCGGCGTTCGGGAACGTCGCCTTCAGCCGGATGGTGCCCGTCGTGGTGTCGATAGCGTTGTCGGCGGTCAGCAACGTGCCGGCACCGAGCTGCCGCGTATCGTCGCCGCCGAACGCCAACACCTTGAGGGGCGAGGAGGCCGATGACCGGATCGCATCCTGCACCGACGGAAACATGTCCTGTGGCAGCGTGAACAGGCCGGCGATCGGATGCACTTGGTTGACGGTGACGATGCCAGTCGAGTCACTGGCATGGACCAGGTTGCCCTGATCGACGAGGCGCAGCCCGACCCGGCCATCGACCGGCGAGGTGATGCGGGTGAAATCGAGGTTGAGCTTTGCGGCGGCGATCGATGCGTCGTCTGCCTGGGTTGTCGCGGTCGTCTGCGACACGGACGCGGCTTGAGTATCCACGCTTTGGCGGGATGCGAAGTCATTGCGAGCAAGGTCCGAATAGCGTGCCAAGTCCCGCTTGGCATTGCCGAGCATTGCCACGTCGGCCAGCTTCTTCGCGTTGGCCTGGTCGAGGACGGCCTGGTAGGGGCGGGGGTCGATGATGGCCAGCACGTCCCCGACTTTGACGTCCTGCCCTTCCGTGAATGCGATCTTGTCGATGGTCCCGTCCACCCGGGCGCGTATGAGGACCGATTGCAGGGCTTGCACCGTCCCGATCCCGCGCACGAAGATCGGGACGTCTTGCCGGGTGACCGGGGCGACACTGACCGGCACGCCCGGTTGCTGTGCTGCGACTGAACCAACAAAAGCAAGCCCGGCGGCCGCGGCGGCGAACAGTGTCAGCCTGGTCATCGAACCTCCAGCTCAGTCACGCTATAGAGGGCACGTATCAGAAAAAATCGTGCGGAGCACCTACTGAAACATGGAGAAACAGTCATTCGGCTTCCCGCTCGCCACAACCTCCGCTGGCGCTAAGCGTAAATTCAGCAGTCCATATTCAAAAAAGACGCCCCGGGCGGTTCGTGAACGTGATCGGCGTCGCGCGGTATGACTCTAGACCGCGGGCCGTGGTCGCCAGCGGGCTGGCTGGCGCCGTGCCCGGCCCGGCGACTGGCCCAGCGATCGGCATTACCCTGATCGCCTCGTTCCCCGTTGGCAGCAGTACGGCAACCCGACCGCCTGGTGAGGGCATCGTCGTCGGGACCTGGGGCACGAGTGCCGCAGCCGCGTTGGTCACGATCTGGCTGCCGACGGGAAGCTGCGGCACGCCCCAGGCGGCGAGCACCTTGCGCGCGTAGTCGGCGCCCAGTTCGGGCGTGAACGAGTGATAGGCGGCGGCTGCCAGTGGCCACGCATTGGTCTGGCCGTAGAGCTGCTGGAGGAAATGTGCCGCATAAGCCGCGTTGGCTACGGGATCGAACGCCTGGTCGAGGGTGGAGAACGCCTCTGGATGGTATTGCAGGTTCACTTGCAGGCAGCCGACATCCATGGACCGGATGCCGCGGGCCTGGAAGGCCTGCACGGCGGCGATTGCGTCCGCCTTGCTGTCGTAGAAGTGCCCAATACCTTCGGCATTGATGGTCCACGGCCACGGATAAACGGCGCCGCTGATCGGATCGCGGCGACCGCTCTCGACTATGGCGATGGCATCCAGCAGGCGCTCCGGCACATGCGCCGTCCGTTCGACCTGGAGGATCGCTGCCCGGCATAGTGCCGAAGGAGCTGGAATGCTGGCCGCTGGCATCGCGCGCGCAGACACAAAGCGGGGCACCAGGCTCAGCAACGCAAGGAAGATCAGCCGCACGATCATGGACGTATCATGGCCTGAAATGGTGTCCACGATATTACTGGATAGGCGCCCGTTCACGAAATGCTGCACTGCAAAAAACCGCTTGCCGGCAGGGGGGAGCGAGCCTACCTTCAGATCCGTAGTGAGGCCTCGGTCTCACTACTTCTTGGACGTTTCCTCCCTAAACTTGGCGGTGCTGCAAGGCACCGCCTTTTTTTTGCCGTCCATCCAGCAGCGACGAACAGGCGGAAGCGACCTCCGCCATCAGTGCGTCGAGGCGGGATTGCAGCCTGGCGAACCCCGGCGCCTTCTGCAGCGTCGCCTCGTCCATGTACAAGCGCCGCGCCACTTCGATCTGCAAGGCGTGCACGGCGTCGCGCGGCCGGCCGTAATGCCGCGTGACGTAACCGCCGGCATAAGGGTCGTTGCGCCGCACGTCATAGCCGGACGCGCTCAACACGCGTTCCACCAGGGTGGTCACCTGAGGCATGCAGGCCGTGCCGTGGGCATCGCCAAGCACGAAATCCGGCCCGCCCATCCGCCCGGCGCCGGCCGGCATGGAGTGGCAGTCGATCAGCAGGCAACTGCCGAACCGCTCCCTCGTCTCTCCGATCAGGAGCGATAACGCGTCGTGGTATGGCTGCCAGCAATCGCGTACCCGGGCCTGCGCCTCGGCAAAGCGCAGCTTGCCGCGGTAGATCGCTTCGCCGGACGTCACCACGCGGGCGATGGTTCCGAGCCCGGCGCCGACCCGCGGGCTCGTGGTGTTCACCCAATCGGGCAGCGCATCGGCGAACATCGCCGGGTCCAGCTCCCACGCCTCGCGGTTTGGGTCGCAATAGGCGCGGGGGAACTGGGCGCAGAGCAGGGGCGCGCCATGGGCGACGGCACCCTCGAACAGCTCGTCGACGAAGCTGTCCTCGCTGCGGCGCAGGTCGAGCGGACCGAGCCGGGCAGCCTGCAGGAAGGCACTGTCATATGCCCGTCCGGAATGGGGGGATGCCACGACCAGCGGCACGGTCTGCTCAGCCGGGCGGATGATGAGGTAGGGCGGTGCGATGCCGGAAGGCAAGGCGGGCTCGGGCAAGTCCATACACTATAGAAGCGCTCATTCGCTGCGCTGTCATCCCGCGAACCGGTCGCTTGCGTGCGCGCGTGGCCCGGGTTACGAAGCGCGCTCCCCGGACGCCTATGATTTGGGGGCGCGTAGCTCAGCGGTAGAGCATCGCCTTGACATGGCGAGGGTCACAGGTTCAATCCCTGTCGCGCCCACCACCCGTCCGGTTAACCCTTTGTATACCGGATCCGTGCCATGCACTCCTACCGCACCCACACATGTGACGCGTTGCGTGCGGAGGATGCAGGGAAGGAGGCCCGCCTGTCCGGTTGGGTGCATAGCAAGCGAGACCATGGCGGCCTGCTGTTCATCGACCTGCGGGATCATTACGGGCTGACGCAGGTGGTGTTTCCTGCCGGGTCGCCGGTGTTCGAGGCGGCGGATGCGATCCGGGTGGAAAGTGTCGTCACCGTCACGGGCAGTGTGGTCAAGCGCGAGGGCGGCACGGTCAACCCGCGCCTTCCCACGGGCGAGATCGAACTGCGGGCGGCGGCGCTCGAACTGCAATCGCCGGCCGCCGTGCTGCCGTTCCCCGTCGCCGGGGACGCGGCGGTGCCCGAGGAGATGCGGTTGCGCTATCGTTACCTGGACCTGCGGCGGGACAAGATCCATCGCAACATGATGCTGCGGGCGGGGGTGATCGCCTATCTGCGCCGGCAGATGATCACGGCCGGGTTCACCGAATTCCAGACGCCCATCCTCACAGCGTCCTCCCCCGAGGGTGCGCGGGACTTCCTGGTGCCGTCCCGGGTGCATGCCGGGCAGTTCTACGCACTGCCGCAGGCGCCGCAGCAGTTCAAGCAGCTCGCGATGGTGGCCGGCTTCGACCGTTATTTTCAGATCGCGCCGTGCTTCCGGGACGAGGCGGGGCGGTCGGACCGCTCCCCCGGGGAGTTCTACCAGCTCGATTTCGAGATGAGCTTCGTGACGCAGGAGGACGTGTTCACCACGCTTGAGCCGGTGATCGCGGGCGTGTTCCGCGAGTTTGGCGGCGGCAGGACGGTCACCGAGGGGGCGTTCCCGCGCGTCCCTTATGACACGGCGCTGCTGGAGTACGGCTCGGACAAGCCGGACCTGCGTAACCCGTTGCGGATCGTGGACGTGACGGAGCATTTCGCCGGGTCGGGATTCGGCCTGTTCGCCAAAATCGCGTCGGCCGGCGGCGTGGTGCGTGCCATCCCTGCACCCGGCGCCGGGCGGAAGCCGCGCGGGTTCTTCGACAAGCTGAACGAGTGGGCGCGCGAGCAGGGTGCCGGCGGGCTCGGCTATATCCAGTTCGAGGCGGAAGGCGGACGCGGGCCGATCGCCAAGAACCTGGATCCGGCGCGGGTCGAGGCCATCCGGGGTGCCTGCGGCCTGCACCCCGGGGACGCCGTGTTCTTCGCCGCGGGGCCGGAGGGGGAGGCCGCCAAGTTCGCCGGTACCGTGCGCAACCGGATCGGCATGGAGTTGGACCTGTATGAGAAGGAGGCGTTCCGGCTGTGCTGGATCACCGACTTCCCGATGTACGAGCGAGTGGAGGAGACCGGGCTGATCGATTTCAGCCACAACCCGTTCTCGATGCCGCAAGGCGGGCTGGAGGCGTTGAACACGCAAGATCCGCTGTCGATCAAGGCTTATCAGTACGATATCGTGTGCAACGGCGTGGAGCTGTCCTCCGGTGCGATCCGGAACCACCGGCCGGACATCATGATCCGGGCCTTCGCCATCGCCGGGTATGACGAG
The DNA here is from genome assembly GCA_964235545.1 of uncultured Acetobacteraceae bacterium. Taxonomy (GTDB): domain Bacteria; phylum Pseudomonadota; class Alphaproteobacteria; order Acetobacterales; family Acetobacteraceae; genus LMUY01. Next base: position 3,242 of record CAXSEG010000186.1, on the reverse strand, counting down.
GCGGAGGTGGAGGCGCGGTTCGGCGGCATGCTGAGCGCGTTCCGCTACGGCGCACCGCCGCATGGCGGATCGGCGCCCGGCATCGACCGGATCGTCATGCTGCTGGCGGACGAGCCGAACATCCGCGAGGTGATCCTGTTCCCACTCAACCAACAGGGGCAGGACCTGATGATGGGCGCTCCGTCCCCGGTTCCCCCGGCCCGGCTGAAGGAGCTCTCGCTCAAGCTGGACGTGGCTCCGGTCAAAACGAAAACCTGACGCGGAGGCGGCGATGGCGACCGGGCTGCTGTCGGGCCACGCGCTGTCCGACGTGGCGTCGAAGGGACGGGAGCATCAACACATTACGAGCGCAATTGGCCCGGATTATGGTTAAGACAAATACGCGGCGATAGAGCGAGTTGGTCCTGCTCCTGTCGCGAGTAGGTTGGCAGGCTAAACGACGACCGCCACGCGGGCGGTGGGCAACGATAATGGAGAGACAAGAGTGAAAACACGTTTTGCTTGCCTGCTGGCAGCGTTCGCCGCGTTCGCAGCGGTGAGTGCGGCCCAGGCTGTGCCGGTTCCGTCTCATGATGGCCTGCGGGTGGAGAGCCATGCCGACGTGATGCGGCCGGGTTCAAGTCATGGCATCGTCCACGAGGGTCTTGCCGAGTCGCAGGCGCAGGCGGCTGTGGATGAGACCAGGGTGCCGGCCGTGACGACCGTGCAGTACTATCATCGCCACTACTATCGTCACTATTACCACCGGCCCTACTACCATCAGTACCATCGTCACGGTATTTTCATACGCTGACCAGGGTGCCTTCTTCATCGACGGGGATCGGAGAGGGCATTCGTTCCATGGAATTATGCACGACCGGCATCGATTGACGACCTGACAGGCCAGAGACCCAATACCTAACAGGTAGCCGCAATCCGTCCGCTGCCGAGCCCGAGCGGGGCGAACCCATCGGTATCGGCCCATAGCGGGCCCAGGTGCCGATCGCACAAGCGATCGCGCCATGTAAACCGGTCGGCAGCAAGTCCGGCAGTGACAAGCCTGGCGGTAACGTGGTGCATGGCATCACACCGCCAGCATCGTGAGGGCGAAGCATTCGGCGGCCTGCTCTGTGGCGCCGAGGACGTCGCCCGTGTAACCGCCGAGTTGTCTTCCGGCAAGGCGCGTGGCTGCGAGCCCGGCGGCGACTGCGGCGAGCCCGACGGCAGGAGCCGAGCAGGCTGCCAGTGCGCTGAGGCCGATGCCCGCAATGATCGATGTCCGGCGCGCGCTGCTGAGACTGTGTGCGAGCCCCTCCGGCCGGGCCGGAGCGAGCAGCAGGAGGGGGAGCAGCATCGCGCCACGTCCGAGCACACTGACCAGCAAGATCGCCTGGACCGGGTGCGGCGAGACGGCCAGGGCCGTCCCGCGGAGCAGGAGGCTGAACAGCAGGGCGAGGGCGCCGAAACTGCCGATGCGGCTGTCCCGCATGATGGCCAGCTTGCGCTCCCGGGTGCGTCCGCCACCGATCCCGTCCGCGGTGTCCGCCAATCCGTCCTCGTGCAACCCGCCGGTAACCAGAACGGTCGCCAGCAGGGCCCAGAGCGCGGCGAGCGACTGGGGCAAGCCGAGGGCCAGCCCGGCGGCTAGCACAACGGACCCGGCGGCGCCCACGATGGCGCCCACCAGCGGATAGGCCCACACGCAGTCTTCCGGTGGCGGATGCCGAGGTGTCAGGTCGCCGACGGGAAGGCGGGTGAGCAGTGTGACCGCGCCGACCAGCTCGGCCCAGCGTTTCACGCCCGGTTCGCGACGGCGGCTTCGGCGAAGGTGGCCATGCCGGTGTGGCAGGCGAGTGCCGCCCGCAGCAGCGGCACGGCCAGGGCGGCGCCGGATGCCTCGCCGAGCCGCATGCCCAAGTCGAGCAGCGGCATCAGGCCCAGGCGGTCGAGCAGGCGGCGGTGGGCGGCTTCCGCCGAGACATGCGCGGCGAGGCAGTGGTCCAGCGCGCCGGGTGCGGCGACGGCGAGCGGGGCGGATGCTGCGGTGCAGACGAAGCCGTCCAGCAGGATGGGGATGCCCCGTTCGCGCGCCGCCGTGATTGCGCCCGCGATGGCCACCATCTCCCGCCCGCCCAGGCATCGCAGGCTCTCCAGCGGGGCGAGCCCGGCGTGGCGCTCGGCCGCGTCCTGGACGGCGGCGCGTTTCCGCAACAGCCCGTCAGGGTCTACGCCGGTGCCGAGCCCGGTCCAGTCGCCGCCGCCGAACAGGGCCGTGCAGAGTGCGGCGGCCGCCGTGGTGTTCCCGATCCCCATCTCGCCGAGGCAGAGCAGGTCGGTGCCGGGTGCAGCGGCGGCCTGCCCGGCGGCCCACGCGTCGGCGAACTCCGCCGAGGTCATCGCCGGGCCTGTGACGATGTCCTGCGTAGGGCGGTCGAGCTGCAGCGGGACGACCTGAAGTGACGCTCCCGCCACCCGGGCGAGCTGGTTGATGGCGGCGCCGCCGGCGGCGAAGTTCGCGACCATCTGCGCCGTGACGGCGGCGGGATACGGCGACACGCCGTGGGCGGTAACGCCGTGGTTGCCGGCGAACACAACGATCCTGACGTCGTCCAGACGCGGCGCGGGGCGGCCCTGCCACCGCGCGAGCCAGGCCACCATGTCCTCGAGCTGGCCAAGGCTCCCCGGCGGCTTCGTCAACACGGCCTGCCGCGCGCGGACGGCGTCGGCGGCGCTATCGTCTCCGGCTTCGGACGGGGGCGACCGATGCTGTTCCACCCTCAGGACTCCTCGCGGGCGATGGCGTGGAAGAACGAGCCGGTGATGGAGCCGCGCCGCCCGCCGGCCGGGCCGAGCGACGTGCCGCCGGCGTCCTCCACCGTGGCGTAAGGGGCGTCCGTGCCGGGGTCGGCGATGGTGGCGTAGTGGAACTCGTGCCCCCGCACGGCAGCGCCGGGCAGCAGGGCGCGGCGATAGCCCAGATGCAGGGCGCGGCGGGCGAAGCTGGTGCGGTGGCCTAGCAGCCCGGCCATCGCGTGGGTGGTGCCATCCGCGACGGTGATGGCCTGGCCGAGCACCATGTAGCCGCCGCACTCGCCGTGCACGGGGCGGGTTTGGGCGAAGCCGTGCAGCGCGGTGCGGAAGGTGGACGCGGCGGCGAGGGCGGGGGCGTGCAGCTCGGGGTAGCCACCGGGCAGCCAGCAGCAATCGGCGTGGCCGGGGGGCGGTTCATCGGCCAGCGGCGAGAAGGGGAGCAGCTCGGCCCC
>CAXSEG010000185.1:0-9394 GCA_964235545.1 uncultured Acetobacteraceae bacterium | reverse complement strand
GTGTACCAGCGGCCGTTGCGGGGGAACACCTCCACCAGCAGGTCGTCCGGGCCGGGCAGGCTGCTGCGCTTCTGCTGGAGGGCGAGCCAGTCTCGCACCTGCTCCGGGAAGGCATGCCAGCTCGCCGGGTCGTGCAGCAGGGCGCGGACGCGGGCGGCGAGGTTGGAGGTGAGCGGATATTTGCCGCCGGCATAGGCGGGGACCATCGGATCGCCCTTGCCGCCGTCGGTGCATTCGACCGTGGTCTCGCGGATGCGCTGGTATCGCAGCAGCCGGCCGGCAAACATGAAGGTGTCGCCGGGGACCATCATGTTCACGAAGCTTTCCTCGATCTCCCCCAAGCTGCCACCCTTCATGCCCAACATGCGGACCTTCAGGACCGGCATCTCCACGATGGTGCCGATGTTCATCCGCGCCAGCCGGGCGATGCGGGCGGAGCGGATCTCCACTCGGCCATCAGCATCGCGGAACAGCTTGCGGTAGCGTTCGTAGGCCTGCAGCGCGTAGCCGCCATCCTCGACGAAGCGCAGCACGTCCTCGAACGTGTCGCGCGTGAGGTCGGCGTAGGGGGCGGCCTGGATCACCTCCTGATACAGCTCATCCGGGTGGAACGGCGCGGCGCAGGCCATCAGCAGGATGTGTTGCGCCAGCACGTCCAGCCCACCCGGCCGCGGCGGGTCGCCATCCAGCTCGCGGGCCGCGACGCCCTGCACCGCGGCCTCGCACTCCAGCACCTCGAACCGGTTCGCGGGCACCAGGATAGCGCGGCTGGCGACGTCCATGCGGTGGTTGGAGCGGCCGACGCGTTGCAGCAGGCGGGAGACGCCCTTCGGCGCGCCGACCTGGATCACCTGCTCCACCCCGCCCCAATCGATCCCTAGGTCCAGCGAGGATGTCGCCACCACGGCGCGCAGCGAGCCCTTGGCCATCGCCGCCTCGACTCGGCGGCGCTGCGCGATATCCAGGCTGCCGTGGTGCAGCGCGATCGGCAGCGTCTCCTCGTTCAGCTTCCACAGTGCCTGGAACAGCAGCTCGCCTTGAGCACGGGTGTTGACGAACACGATGCTCATGCCGGCGGCGCGGATGCGCTCCAGGATCACGGCGGCGGAGGCCAGGCCCATGCGGCCGGACCAGGGCACCCGGTCCTCGCTGAGGCGGATCTCCAGCTCCGGCGGCGCGCCTTCCGCCACTTCAACCCGGCGCACCGGGCCGCCGCAGCCGACATAGGCGTCGATCATGTCCTTGTAGGCGACGGTGGCGGACAGCCCGGTGCGGCGCGCAGCCGGAGCCAGGTGCTTGAGCCGCGCCAGGCAGAGCGCCAGCTGGTCTCCGCGCTTGGTGCCGGCCAAGGCGTGGATCTCGTCGATCACCACGCAGCGCAGGGCGCCGAACATCTCGGCCGCATTGGCTTGGCTCACGAGCAAGGCCAGGCTCTCGGGCGTGGTGAGCAGGATGTTGGGCGGCGCCTCCTTCTGCCGGGCGCGGCGGGCCTGAGGCGTGTCGCCGGACCGGGTCTCCACCGTGACCGGCAGCCCCATCTCGGCCACCGGCTCCAGCAGATTGCGCGCGACGTCCGTGCCGAGGGCCTTGAGGGGGGAAATGTAGAGAGTGTGGATACCGGGGCGGGGATGTGCCGCCAGTTCGATCAGGGAGGGCAGGAAGCCGGACAGCGTCTTGCCGCCGCCGGTGGGCGCGATGAGCAGGGCCGTCTCCCCGGCCGCCGCGGCGTCCAGCATGGCGAGCTGGTGCGGCCGGGGGGACCATGCCCGCGCGGCGAACCAGGCGGCAAACTGTTCTGGGAGTGTTCCGGCCACGCACGATGGATAAGCCAGGCCGCTCTCCAAGGCCAGGGGAGACCGCTGGTCGTGCGGTCTCCCTTGCAGTCCGGAGCGGTCAGGCGTTGCTGCTCATGGTGGGTTTCTCGTCCCGCATCGCCGCCGCGTCGAGGGATGCGCGCAGATCTTCTGCCTCGCGGATGCCCGGCGTGGTGCCAGAGAGCGGATCGTTCGGGCCACCCGCACCGCTGGTGTTTCCACCCGTCCTCTGGTGCTCTTTGGTCGAATGGCGGTTCCACAACAGGAAGGCGATCACGAGAACGAACGTCGCCAAGCCGAGAAACAGGATCCAATCCATGTCAAACGTCCTCCTATTGTAGTTTGTCTGATCCCGGGACGCAGGGGCGGCTACTATGTTGCGTTCGACAAGGTCAAGTATTGTAGATGTGATCGACGCGGGCCGGGCGATCAGGCAGGCCGGTTCGCACTTGATCTATCGCGGAACTTAGCCGCAATCCAAAGCTGTCTGCTCTTTGACAGAAGGGTTGCATGATGCTACTCACTGATTATGCAACGCACCTCGTTCGGCGACATGCCCTGCCCGATCGCCCGCAGCCTGGAGCATGTCGGCGAGTGGTGGAGCATCCTCATCCTGCGGGAGGCCTTCAACGGCCGCACCCGGTTCGACGAGTTCCGCGATGCGCTCGGCGTCGCCCCCAACATGCTGACCCGGCGGCTCAAGGCGCTGGTCGCGGCCGGGCTGCTGGAGCGGCGGCAATACTGCGAGCGCCCGCCGCGCGACGAATACGTGCTGACCGAGCGGGGCCGGGATTTCCGCCCCGTGCTGCTCAGCCTGATGGATTGGGGCAACCGCCATTTCGCGCCGGAGGGCCCCCGCGTGCAGATCGTGGACGCGCAGACGGGCGAGCCGGCCGACCCCGTTCTGGTAGACCGGGCGACCGGCCGGCCGATCGACGGACCGGCCTTCAAGATACGGCGCAGCACGGCAGCGTAAGGACAGGCCTATGCACGAGGACGCCCCCCGCCGCCGGACCACACGCTGGGAGCGTCCGGTCCCGCCCGATCCGTCGCTGCCCGGGCTGGGTTCGTTGCGCGCGATCGCGGCGGGCGTTCGTCCCCCGCCACCAAGCGGGCTGATCACCGCGACCGGGCAGGTGGTGCATGCCGGCCGGCAGATGGCGGCCGCCAAGGCCCGCGTCACGGACGCCAGCCTGCGCCTGGTCGGGACGGCCAGCACCACCTGCCTGCTGTCCGATATGCCGCGGACATGAGCGCCACCCTCGCCCGGCCCGGCCTCGACGCCCGGACGACGCTCCTACTGCACGGCCCGATCCTGCCCACACTGCTGCGGCTCGCCTGGCCCAACGTGCTGGTGATGGTGGCCCAGTCCGCGACCGGACTGATCGAGACCTACTGGGTGGCGAAGCTTGGAACCGATGCGCTGGCCGGCATGGCGGTGGTGTTCCCGGGCGTCATGCTCATGCAGATGATCTCCGCCGGCGCCATGGGGGGCGGCATCGCCTCGGCCATCGCGCGCGCACTCGGGGCACGGCGCACCGATGACGCGGACGCGCTGGTGATGCACGCGCTGGTGTTGAACGGCCTGCTCGGCCTGCTGTTCTCCGTCGCCGTGCTGCTGGGTGGGCCGGCCTTATACCGTGCGCTCGGCGGCAGCGGCGCGTCGCTGGATGCGGCGCTGGCCTATTCGAACGTGGTGTTCGCCACCACGGTGCTGCTGTGGTTGGCCAACGCCCTGGCCAGCGTCATCCGCGGCACCGGCAACATGCTGTTCCCCGCCCTCGTCACGATCGTCGGCGTCGTGCTGCTGATCCCGCTCTCGCCATGCCTGATCTTCGGCTGGGGTCCGTTCCCGGCCCTGGGCGTCGCCGGCGGCGGGGTAGCGCTGTCGCTGTTCTACGCCGGTAGCCTGGTCGTGCAGGGGTGGTACGTGCTCATCGGCAAGACTGGGTTGCGATTGCGCTGGCTGCGGCTGCGCTGGGCTATGTTCCGCGACATTCTGGCCGTGGGCGCAGCCGCCTCCGTCAACTCCGTGCAGACCAATGTCGCCGTGGGCCTGGCCACGGCGATGGCCGGCAGCTATGGCGGGCCGGACGCGCTGGCAGGCTACGGCACCGGGGCACGGCTGGAATTTCTGCTGATCCCCCTGGTGTTCGGGCTCGGCTCGCCGCTGGTCGCCATGGTCGGCACCAGTATCGGCGCCGGGCAACGGGCCCGCGCGCTGCAGATCGCCTGGACCGGTGCGGCGCTGGCCTTCGCGCTGACCGAAGCGATCGGGGTGCTCGCGGCACTCGTCCCGCAAGCCTGGATCGGCCTGTTCGGCAACGACCCGGCGATGGTGGCCGCAGGCGCGTCCTATCTCCGCCACGTAGGCCCGACCTATGGCTTCCTCGGCGCTGGCCTGGCGCTGTACTTTGCCTCACAGGGTGCGGGAAAGCTGCTGTGGCCTCTGGTGGCCGGGCTAGGCCGTGTGATCGTATCAATCGGCGGTGGCTGGCTTCTGCTGCGATGGACCGGCTCGCTTGATTGGCTGTTCGTGGCCATGGGCCTAGGTTTGGTTTTGTATGGCGGCGTGAACGCGGCGGCGATCCGCGGAGGCGCCTGGTTCGTTCGGGAGGATTAGGGCTATGCGTATCCTGATGGTGGGGGCCGGCGCGATCGGCGGTTAGTTCGGCGGGCGCCTGCTGGCGGCGGGGTCGGACGTGACGTTCCTGGTCCGGCCACGCCGCGCGGCGCAGCTGGCCGAACATGGCCTAGTCATCCGCAGCGCCCGCGGGGACCTCACTCTGCCGGCACCCCCGGCGATCCAGGCGGACGCCATCGCCGCCCCGTTCGACGCCATCATCCTGAGTTGCAAGGCGTTCGACCTGGAGGACGCAATCGCGTCCTTCGCCCCTGCCGCCGGGCCGGAGACCAAGATTTTGCCGCTGCTCAACGGCATGGCGCACATTGACGTGCTGGTGGCCCGCTTCGGCGAGGCGGCGGTGCTCGGCGGCCAGTGCCAGGTCTCCACCACGCTGGAGGCGGACGGGACGGTGCGGCACTTCGGCGAAGCTCAGGCGCTGACACTCGGGGAGCGCAGCGGCGCCGCCTCGCCGGTCACGCAGGCGCTGGCCGAAGCCGTGGCCCCATGCGGCGGGCGGCTGAGCGATGCGATCGTCCAGGACATGTGGGACAAGTGGGTGTTCCTCACCACGATCGCCGCCACGACCTGCCTGATGCGTGCCAGCACCGGCGACGTGGTCGCTGCCGGTGGCACGGAGGTGCCATTGGCCCTCGCCGCCGAATGCCTCGCGATCGCCGAACAGTGCGGCCATCCGGCCCGCCCGGCGATGGGCGAGCGGCTGCGCAAGACGGTGACGACGCCGGGCTTGCCGCTTACGGCTTCGATGCTGCGGGACGTGGAGCGCGGCGGTGCGGTCGAGGTGGACCACGTGCTGGGCGACCTGCTGCGCCGCGGCGGGGAGGGCGCGTATCCGATGTTGCGGGTGGCCTATCTGCAGATGAAAGCCTACGAGGCGCGTAGGGCGAGGGAAGGGCAAGCCTAATCTCTTCTCCCCTCCCCTTGTGGGAAGGGGCCGGGGGGGAGTGGGCCCCCCGCCTCGTGCCGCTTGCATCCCTCCCCTAACCCCTCCCACAAGGGGAGGGGGATTTCTTTCCACTGGCTAACAGGTGCGGCGTTACCGAAACGGCTCCGTCTGCCCCTCCGGAACCGGCACGCCGAACGCGTTGATCGTCATGCAGATCAGCCCGTAATACCCGATGATCCCCACCAGCTCGACCGTGGCGGGCGCACCCAGCAGGCCTTCCACCGTGCGGTAGGTCGCCTCCGGCACGCTGCGGTCGTGCAGCAGGTGGTGGGCGAAGCGCCACACCGCTTGCTCGTCCTCCTGCTCGAAATGCGGCGTGCCGCCGGTGCGCATCGCCTCGACCGCCGCCGGGTCGAGCCCGGCCTGCTCCGCGATCGGCGCGTGCACGAACCACTCGAACCCGGCCTTCCAGTAGGCGCCCACCGTGATGATCGCGAGTTCCGACAGGCGGGGCGGCAGCGCGGTGCCGTAGCGGCAGAACGCGCCCAGCGCCTGCGCGCGGTCCGCCAGGTCGGGGCTGTGCAGCCAGGCGAGCAGCGGCCCCTGCACCAGGCCGCGCGGTCCGGACTTGATGGCCTCGGCCACCCGGCGCTGGTCCGCCGTCATCGCCGCATCGTCCAGCACCGGCAAACGATACGTCATATCGCGGTCTTGTCCCCACCCTTGAGGGAGAGCATCTCCCGCGCCTCGTCGGGCGTGGCCAGCTCCATCCCCAGCCCCTCGATGATCTGCCGCGCCAGCCGTACCTGCACGGCCGAGGACGTGGCGAGCTCGCCCGGCCCGGCCCACAGGCTGTCCTCCAGCCCCACGCGCACGTTGCCGCCCATCGCCGCCGCGATCGCCGCCACCCGCAGCTGGGCCGACCCGGCGCCCAGCACGGACCAGCGGTAGTCATCGCCGAACAGCCGGTCCGCCGTACGGCGCATGTGGGCCACGTCCTCCGGATACGTGCCGATGCCGCCCAGGATGCCGAACACCGACTGCACGAACAGCGGCGGCTTCACCAGCCCGCGGTCCAGGAAGTGCTTGAGGTTATACAGGTGCGCGATGTCGTAGCACTCGAACTCGAACCGCGTGCCGTTCTCGCTGCACGTCTCCAGCACGTATTCGATGTCGGCGAAGCTGTTGCGGAACACCAGGTCCTTGGTGGCGAGCAGGGACGGCCGCTCCCAGTCGTGCTTGAACTCCTTGTAGCGGTCGAGCAGGTGGTGCAGGGCGAAGTTGATCGAGCCCATGTTCAGGCTGGCGACCTCGGGCTTGAACACGGCGGCGGGGCGGACGCGCTCCTCCTTGGTCATGAACGGGCTGCCGCCGGTGGTGATGTTGATCACCGCGTTGGTCTGCTGCTTCACCCGCGGCAGGAAGCGGGCAAAGGCCTCCGGCGTCTGGTCCGGCTTGCCCGTCACTTGGTCCCGGGCGTGCAGGTGGATGATGGCGGCCCCGGCCTCCGCGGCGCCAACCGCGTCCGCCGTGATCTGGTCGGCCGTGATCGGCAGATAGGGCGACATGGAGGGCGTGTGGATCGCCCCCGTCACGGCGCAGGTGATGATGACTTTGCGGGCGGCCATGGTTCGCTCCCCTCCGGTTTGTTGCCGCAATCCATAACCCGGTGGGGCCGGCGTGCCAATTGCGGCGTCGTTGTGCCGCAATGGCGTCCGGAGTACGGGGGTATGCCCCCGGGAATGGTCCCGGGGGCACATCCGGAAGGAGATACGATGGGCTTATCCATCGCGATCAAGCTCCGGGTCTGGAAGTGGACGCTGAGTTTCACGCTCAGCCGACGCTTCTAGGCACCGGGGGCGGGATCGTTCGTAGCGGTCCCGCCTGCCGGTAAGCTGCAAAGGCCGATGGGTGTTGTCAAGTATTCCGCTAGCCGGCCGGACTGACACTTGGGCTATCATCCCCTGATGCCTCATCCCGACACCTGGCTGAAGGTCCTCCCGGACGGATTGTTCTGCGAGCCTGGCGGCTTCTACATCGACCCGCTGCGCCCGGTGGACCGTGCCGTGATCACCCACGCCCATGCCGACCATGCGCGGCCCGGCCATACCCACGTGCTGGCCAGTGCCGAGACGCTGGCGATCATGCGGGTGCGCATGGGGGAGGACCGCGCCGGCACCCACCAGCAGGCCCAGCCGTATGGCGAGGTGCTGACCATGGGCGAGGTCCGCGTCTGGCTGCAGCCCGCCGGGCACGTGCTGGGGGCGGCGCAGGTCGCGATGGAGTGGCGCGGCAGCCGGGCCGTGGTGTCCGGCGACTACAAGCGCGCGCCGGACCCCACTTGCGCGCCGTTCGAGCCGATCGCCTGCGACGTGTTCGTGACGGAGGCGACCTTCGCCCTGCCGGTGTTCCACCATCCGCCGCCGGGCGGCGAGATCGCCAAGCTGATCCAGAGCGTGGCGCTGTTCCCCGAGCGCACCCACGTCGTCGGCGCCTACGCGCTCGGCAAGTGCCAGCGGGTGATCGCGCTGCTGCGGGAAGCGGGGTGGGACAAGCCTATTTACCTGCACGGCGCGCAGGCCCCGCTCTGCACCGTCTACGAGCATCTCGGCGTCCGCCTCGGGGAGCTGCGCCCGGCGACAGTGGCCAAGAAGGCCGAGCTGGCCGGCGCCATCGTGATCGCCCCACCCGGCGCCATCGCCGACCGCTGGGCCCGGCGCCTCGCCGAGCCCGTGGTGTGCCTCGCCTCCGGCTGGATGCGGGTGCGGCAGCGCGCCCGCTCCCGCGGCGTCGAGCTGCCGCTGGTGATCAGCGACCACGCCGACTGGGCCGAGCTGAACGCGACGGTGGACGAGGTCGGCGCGCCCGAGATCTGGGTCACGCATGGCCGGGAGGAGGCGCTGATCCACGAGGTAGCCAAACGCGGGGTCCGCGGGCGGGCACTGCGGTTGCTGGGGTATGGCGACGAGGAGGAGGAAGGGCCGGCGGAACCTTCACCTCCAGGAAACGCGGTCGAACCACAGCCTTTCTCCCCCGTCCCTAACGGGGGAGAAAGGCGTTCCTAAGCGGCCATCGCCTCCGCGCCCTGCAACGCCTGCCACACCCGCTGCGCCGAGGCTGGCATGTCCAGGTGCGCCACCCCGCGGGAGCGGAGCGCGTCCATCACGGCGTTCATCGCCGCGGGCAGGGAGCCGACCGTGCCGGCCTCGCCGACGCCCTTGACGCCGAGCTGGTTGTTGGGGGAGGGCACCAGCACCGTCTCGATCGTGACGCGGCGGACCAGGTCGGCGTGCGGCATCGGGTAGTCCATGAAGCTGCCGGTGACGATCTGGCCGTCTTCGCCGTACACGCACAGCTCGCCGAACACCTGGCCCAGGCCCTGCAGCAGCCCGCCCCAGATCTGGCCCTCCATGAGGGTCCGGTTCATCACCACGCCACAATCGTCGATCGAGACATAGCGCAGCAGCTCGGTCATGCCGGTCTCCGGGTCTACCTCGATCTCCGCCACGTGCGCGCCGGAGGGGAAGGCGCGGGGGGCGGGCAGCTCGACCGTGCTGTCGAGCCCGCCGGGGAAGCGACGGGCCAAATCTTCCAGCCCGACCGCGCGGTCGGTGCCGGCGATGCGATACTGGCCGTCGGCGTAGGCGATGTCCGCCTGCGCGGCCTCCAGCGCCTCGGAAGCGAGGGCCAGGCCCTTCTCGATCACCGCCTTGGCCGCTGCCGTGCCGGCCGAGCCATGGGACATCATGCTGCGGGAGCCGAACGCGCCGCCGCCCTTCAACACCGGGCCATCGTTTTGGCCCTGGCGCAGGGTAATGCGCGACGGGTCGATCTGCAGCGCGCGGCCGATGATCTCCGGCAGCACGGTCTCATGGCCCTGGCCGGAGGCGACGGCGACCTCGTGCAGCAGGAAGCCGTGCGCCGGGTCGTAGGTGATGGCGGACTCGTCGGTCGGGGCCACGCCGCCGGCGGGTTCGATGAACAGGGCGGCGCCGATGCCGCGCAGGCGGCCGCGCTGGGCGGATTCCGTGCGGCGGGTGGCGAACTCGC
>CAXSEG010000184.1:0-9432 GCA_964235545.1 uncultured Acetobacteraceae bacterium | reverse complement strand
GCTAGCACCTCGGCGCGGATGGACGTCTCGAGGAACGGGCGGTCGGCCAGGCTGGCGAGCAGGTCGTCTTGCGCTTGCTTGATGGCGGCCAGGGCGGTGGCGGCGTCGGTGCGGGCGATGCGTTCCGCGGCCACCCATTCGCTCACCTGGCGCTGGCCGGCTTCCTGGCTCGCCTGCGTGGCGGCCAGGCCGTCATGCGCCTCGCGCTGCGCGATGTTGATGTGTTCACTCAGTGCTGCCAGCCATTTGCGGTCGGCTTCCTGCTGGGTGGAGTTGCGCTCGCGTTCGTGCTGTTCGGCGACGATGGCGGCGACCAGGCCGGCATGGCCGTCCGACACCGTTTGCTCGATCTGCTTGATCGCGGTCTCCAGCCGCGCCTCGGCCGCAAGGCGTGCCCGGCGCTCCTCGGTCAGCGATTGTTCCAGGCGGGCGAGCCGCGCCGTGTCGTCAAGCATCGGCCGACCTCCAGACATGGGCCAGGGCCGAGAGTGCGAGCACTGCATCGGCCATCGGCACGGTTTGCCGGGCATCGCACCCGGCGGCGTCGCGTAGCACGGTTTCGAAGCGGTCGAACCAACGCCGGGCATCGAACACGCGGCGGGCGTGGTGGCGCACGCGGATCCGCAGGGCGAGGCGCTCCGGCGCCGGCATTTCGGCCACGCGGGCCATGGCCGCCGCCAGGTCCTCCGCGGTGCGGCGGATTTTAATGCAGTGCTGCCCGTCCACCATGAACTCCGCGGCGCCGATATTGGCCGTGATGATGGGGATGCAGCCGGCGACAGCGGCCTCGACCGGGACGAAACCGAACGGCTCCCGCTCCCAGGTGGCGAACAGCAGCGCGTCGTAGCCGGCGAAATGGCCGACCATCGCCTGCTTGCCGGTGACGCCGCGGTAGCGGAACAGGTCGCCGACGCCCGCCGCGTGGGCCGCCTGCATCATCTCGGCCGGTGCGCCGCCGCCCCAGATGTCCACGGTGAAGGGGTGCGGACAGCGTGCCCGCAGCAGCGCCGCCGCCTCGACCGCGAGCGACATGCCTTTGTGCGCCGCCACGCGGGAGGCGAATACGAAGCGGACGGGCCCGTCATGCGGCTGGGGTGGTGGGGCGCCCGTGTCGGTCCAGGCGGGGACGAGCGGGAGGTGCAGCATGGTGCCGGCGATGTTCGACACCTGCCGCGTGAGCGAGGCGGAGCAGCTGAGCGCCGTGATGCCGCGCAGGCCCGGTGGTAGGCCCAGCAGGCGGCGGAGGCGGGCGGTCAGCGCCGGGTTCCCCTCGGCGAACAGGAAGGGGTTGTCCATCAGCATCAGCACGGCAGGCGGCCCCGCCACCGAGAGCAGCTTGAGCAAGCCGAGTGCGCCCAGGCCGGCGATGTTGAAGCAGAGCACCACGTCCGGCCGCGCCTGCTCGACCACCTGCGCCAGGGTGGCCAGGTTGCGCAGGTTGAGGCCGAGGCCGCGGTGGAACAGATCTTCCGCGACCACGATCTCGACCTGCGCCACGAGGCATTCCAGCGTCCGCAGCAGCGCGAAGGGCACCACCGGGTCCGGCTTGCCGTCCAGCGCGCCGGAGGACAGGACGGTGACCGTGTGGCCGCGTGCGGCGAGCATGCCGGCCACGTCCTGCGCCGCGAGTTCGTAGCCGCCGATGAAGGCGGGGGGGAACAGGTTGCTGACGATCAGGACGTGCATGGTGCGAGTCCATCGACCATCGCCAGGTAATGCGTGCCGAACGCCGCGAGGCCGTAGCGGGCGGACACGGCGGCCCGGATCGCCTGCGCCGGAACGGTGGGCAGCCTGCCATGGGCGTGGTCGTCCAGCAGGGTGGCCAACTCGGCCGGCGTGTGGGCGACGAAGCAGCCGGGCAAGCCACCGAGCTCATTCAGCGCGCCGACGGCCGAGACGATGGTGGGCAGGCCGGTGCAGAGGGCTTGGAGCGCGCGCAGGCCGAGCAGGTCCGGCTTGGCGATGGTTTGGCCGAGAGGGCCGGTGTGGATGGCGGGCTGCACGCAGAGCCCGGCGCCGTGCAGCAGGGCGAGCAGGGCGGCGTCGTCCAGTTCCGGTTCGAAGGTGACGTCGTGGCCCCCGGCGCGCTGGCGCAGGTGGTCGTGGTAGGCCGGGTCGGGCTTCGGGCCGGCGATGACGAGGCGTCGCGTGGGGGGGAGGGCGTCGATCAGCGACTCGAACCCTTGGTTCGGCAGGATCGCGCCGGTGGAGACGACCAGCGCCGAATCCCGCCCAGTCTCGGCTGCCAGGGTGAACAGGGTGTCGTCTACCGGGCCCGGAATACGCTCGCGCTGCACCGGCAGGTTGTAGGTGCAGAGGTCCCCGTAGGCGGAATAGGTCTGGATGACGCCGAACAGGCCCATCAAATAGGGCTGGGCGTTCAGGAACGGTGCCTGGCCGCCACCATGGTCGGTGCCGATCACGGGGCGGCCGAGCATCCGGGCGCGGGCAGCGACGAACAAGCCGAATCGCGTGAGGCATTGGTGAACGTGCACGATGTCGGCCTGGTCCAGCACGGCGTCGAACACCGCCGGGTCAAAGCTGTCCGGCGCCGCCAGGTCGCCTGGCAGGTGGGTCACGCCCTCGCCGGGCCGGCTGGGGGCGGGGCCACAGGCGAGGATGGGGCAGGTGCGCTCCGACCCGGCGGCCGCTTGAACGGCGCGGCGGAGGGTGTGGACGTAGGGGGCGCTGCTCATGGGGGTGACCTGCAGCAGGCGGCGTGGCGGCCAGGCGTGGGGGCGTGGCTGCTGCTTAGCGTGGCTGGCTGCGTGGAGCAGGTCGGCCTTGGCGGCGGGATCGAGTGCGACCCGGCAGCGGGCCGGGTCGATCGCCAGCCGATCGGCCTGGTCCTGGGAGCGGCAGAACACAAGGTCCGCCGCGTCCAGCCAGGCAGCGCCGGGGGGCGGGTCCGCGTGCAGGCTGACGGCGAGCACGGTCTGTTGCGGCCAGGGAGAGGGTAGGCGGTAAGGGGGGGATGCGGCGCTACCCGCCCAGAGGATCTCGACGCAGTTCCAGGCTTGAGAGGCAAGCGGGGCCGCCACCTGGTCGAGCACGGGGGCAAGGCGTGGCCCGGTGGTGGGAGCGATGCACAGGACGGGCACGCCGGTGCGGGCGCAGGCTCGGCGCAGGACGGCGTAGCCCGGGGCGTCCAGCGGGTCCACGGACAGGGTGACATCCATGCTGCTGCGGACGGACGCGATCCAGTCGAACAGAGCAATGGTGGCGGCGCCCTGGGATGGCAGCGCGCTTTGCACGGCGATGAGGAGGGCGGGTCGGGATGTCTGGTTGATCAATCGGGGGACCGGCCTGAGTGGATGGCGAGCATAGCTAGGGGGTGGCCTGGCGCACAGGCGGGCGGGTGCGCGCATCATCCCTCCCCCCGGCCCCCTCCCTCAAGGGGAGGGGAAGTCTCTTTATTCCACGGCAGGGAGGCACGTCCCGGCACGGCCAGCGCGTGACCGGGGCGTGCAGGTTGAACGCCATGGAGTGGCCCATGATGCCCAACCGTAAAAGCCGATCCGCATGCGATCTTCCTGGTGCCTCGCGCGCCGGCACGCGAGAAATGGCGCTTTGGTGGCCTATTGGTCAGGCCAAGCCAAGGCCGGTGTTTTCGTAAAGATTGGCGAACGAGATCCGCACGCCCAGGTCGGCGATGGTCAGCGAGGCGTCCGTGCCCTCGAGGACCTCGGCACCCCGGATGCCCAGGTGCCCCCATACGTCACGGTGGTAGACCAGGGCCCGCGTGTCGTCCTGGCTAATCAGCGCGTAGATGCGGATGCAAGTCTCGGAGTCGTAGTCCCGCAGCTTGAGGCCTTGGTCGATCCAGTCAGTGCTGGTGGGCAGCACCTCGAACACCGCGACCGGCTTGCGCGCGTGCAGGGCGGTCTCCAAGCGGGCGCCGTAGTCGATCAGTGCATGCGGATAACGGGCATTCCTGCCGGCGCGGACCTTCAAGTTTGGTCCACTCTGTATGAACTCTCCACCACGAAGCTGCGTCCTCGGCTCGCCACGCAGATTGTTGCAAATGATGTCGTGGCTACCGGTCCCGCCCCCCATGGCGTGAACCTGACCGTCAACGAGTTCATACCGGCAGTCCTGGCGCTGCTCCCACTCGAGATACTCGTCCCACGTCCAGGCCGGCCGTACTAGCGCCTGTGACATCAGCACTCTCCTGCGAGCAGAGGTATAGCATCTTCGACGCGGCTCCGCCTTGCAACGATCGGGTCGCTGGCGCAGCGTTCGGGCATGTTGAACGAATGGGTGCCGGACCCGACCGGCTTCGATGCAGCGCGCCTGGGCGCGGCGATTGCTTTCCACCACGCGCACGAGACAAATTGGCCGCCGTCGATGTATTGGCCGGATGGCCGTTACGTGGGCACCGAGGCGATCGGCGACCGGCCGGAGTTCGCGGCCGTGATCGGCCCGGTGCGGCCCCGCGGCGGGCCCAACGGCCTCGTTCTCCGTCGCGGCCGGCTGGTGGCCGAGTGGGGCGACACGCTCCGGCCGGACATGACGTTCTCCATCGCCAAGAGCTACCTCGGCATCTTGGCCGGGTTCGCGGTCGCCGACGGGCTGATCGCCGACCTGGACGAACCCGTCCGGTCGCCGGAACCGTGGTTCACCGGGCACAATGCCGGCATCACCTGGCGCCATTTGCTTCAGCAGTCGAGCGAGTGGCAGGGCACGCTCTGGGGCAAGCCGGACACCGCCGACCACAACCGCGTCGTGGGTGGCCCGGCGGAGAGGCAAACTGGTGAAAAAGGCCGGCCACGGGTGCTTGCCGAACCCGGCACCTACTTCGAATACAACGATGTGCGGGTGAACGTGCTGGCCGCCTGCCTTACGCAGCGTTTCGGCCGGGCACTCCCGGACGTGCTGCGCGAGCGGGTTATGGATCCGGTTGGCGCGTCGCAGGATTGGGAGTGGCACGGCTACACGGGTGCCGTGCTGGACGGGCTGGCCTGCGTCTCGGGCGGCGGGCATTGGGGCGGCGGGCCGTTCGTCGGCAGCCGGGACCTCGCGCGGCTGGGGCAGCTCGTGCTGCAGGACGGCGTGTGGGACGGGCGGCGCGTGCTGCCGGCGGGTTGGCTGCGGACGATGCTGGCGCCGTCGCCGTGCAACGACCAGTACGGGCTGCTGTGGTGGCGCAATGGCGGCGCCGAGCCGGCGTTCCCGTCCGCCCCGTCCGACAGCGTGTTCGCGCTGGGCGCCGGCCGCAGCCTGATCTGGGTCGCGCCGGGGCTGGAGCTGGTGACGGTGCTGCGATGGATCGACCGGGACAGCGCGGACGGGATGCTCGGCGCGATCCTGGCGGCGCTCGCCTGATGGAGCGGGATTTCATCGGCTACGGCCCTAACCCGCCGGATGCGCAGTGGCCGGGCGGGGCCAAGGTCGCGCTGAACATCGTGCTGAACTACGAGGAGGGCAGCGAACCCTCCTTCCCGGACGGCGACGGTGTCACGGAGGCGGGGCTGACCGATGGCGGGCGGGGCGGCACGCGGCGCGACCTGGCGGCGGAGAGCATGTTCGAATACGGCAGCCGGGTCGGGGTGTGGCGGCTGCTGCGCATCCTGGCCGCCCAGGGCGCGCCGGCGACGGTGTTCGGCTGCGCGGTGGCGCTGGAGCGCAACCCGGCCGTGGTGGCGGCGATCCGGCAGGCCGGGCACGATCTGTGCTGCCACGGCAACCGTTGGGTCGATCACCAGGTGATGGGCGAGGACGAGGAGCGGAGCCAGATCGCCCAGGCGGTTGGCACGCTGACGCGCCTGTTCGGGGCGGCGCCGGAGGGGTGGTATTGCCGCTACGGCCCTAGCCTGAACACCCGCCGGCTGCTCGTCGAGCATGGTGGGTTCTTGTACGATTCGGACGCATATAACGACGAGCTGCCGTATTGGCGGATGGTGCAGGGGCGGCCCCACTTGGTGGTGCCATACAGCCTGGTAAACAATGATGCCCGCTATATCCGCGGCAGTTTTTCGCTGGCGGAGGAGTTCTTCGCCTACTTGCGCGACACGGCGGGGTTGCTGCTGCGGGAGCCGCATTCGACGATGATGTCGGTCGGGCTGCACATGCGTCTGGCCGGGCACCCGGGCCGCGCGCTGGCGCTGGAACGGTTCTTGGATTGGGTGCGGGGGCAGCCGGGCCTCTGGCTGTGCCGCCGGATCGACATCGCCCGCCACTGGGCGGCGACGCACCCCTGCCAAGGACCGTGACCCGCATGCGCCTCCTCCTGCTGCTCGCCTTGCTGCTGCCGTTGCCGGCGCTCGCCCAAGACCATCCGGCGGACAAGCCGATCGTGGTCGGGTCCGATTTCGGCCTGGCGCCGTGGATGCTGCGGGGTGCCAATGGGCCCGAGGGCTTCGGCGTGGACCTGGCGAACGAGATCGCACGCCGCGTCCACCGGCCCGGGGTGCTGATCGAGGACGTGAACTTCGCCAACCTGTTCGCCGCGCTGTTCTCCAACCGGATCGAGTTCACGATCAACCCGCTGAACATCACGGCGGAGCGGGCGGAGCGCATGCTGTTCACCGAGCCGTTCTTCGCTACCGGCAACGGCTTCCTGATCCGCGCCGCCGACAGCATGGCCGGGTTCGAGGACCTGAGAGGCCGCGCGATTGCGGTCAACCGGGGCACCATCTCCGACACCTGGGCGACCGACAACGCCGCGAAGTATGGCTTCGAGGTGCAGCGCTACGAGACGTTCCCGGATTCGGTGCAGGCCGTGCTGACCCGGCGGGTCTTCGCCGCGATCAACGAGGTGCCCACCACGGTGTATGCCGCGAGCCGCAACAAGGCGGTGAAGGTGGGGTTCAAGGACCTGAACGGCCGCAATTTCGGCATCGCGTTCCGGCTGGACGACATGGCGTATCGCGACACAGTGGAGCGGGCGCTGGAGTGCATGAAGTCCGACGGCACGCTGCATAAGATGTATGTGAAGTGGTACGGCGAGGAGCCGGCGCCGGGCACGGCGCTGGACACGGTGTTCCCCGGCTTCGGCCCGCCCGGGCTGGCGCATTACGACCCGGCGCCGCATCAGGCGGATTGCGGTTAGCCGGTCGGTTGGTGATCGGTACCCATGACGACCTTTGTGCGCGCGTTGGTGGGACGCCAAAACGCGTCCCACCCTACGGCATCGGACGACTGAGGTTTGGAGCGGCTGGCGGATACGTTCGGCAATGTCGCGGTGCTGCGCGCCTACGGCTTGTCCGTTCTGGACGGGTTGTGGATGACGGTGGGGGTGGCGGGGGCGACGGTGCTGCTGGGGGTGGGCGCCGGGTTCGTACTTGGCGTTTTGCGCTGCCTGAGGTGGCGGGTGCTGGACGGGTTGATCACGCTGTGGGTCGATCTGTTCCGGTCGCTGCCGCAGTTGGTGGTGATCATCGTGGCGTATTTTGCACTGCCCTACGCGGGGGTGTCGCTCTCGCCGTTCGCGGCAACGGTGCTGTCGCTGGCTTGTGTGCTGTCCGCGTTCTCGGCGGAGATCGTCTGGGCAGCGATCGGGGCGGTGCCGCTGGGGCAGTGGGACGCGGGCCGCTCGCTCGGGTTGCGCGATAGGCGGATCCTGTGGGCAGTGGTGCTGCCGCAGGCGATCCGGCTGGCGGTGCCGCTGCTGACCAACCGGGCGATTGCGGTGGCGAAGGGGACGGCGCTGGGGGCGGCGGTGGCGCTGCCGGAGCTGCTGAGCAACGCGCAGAGTGCGACCGCGATCGCCGCCAACCCGTCACCGCTGACATTGGCCGGCGTGCTCTACCTTCTGCTGTTCCTGCCGCTGGTGGTGGCGAGCCGCTGGGTGGAGCGGCGGGGCACTTATGTCTGACCTGATCGACAATTTCGCGAACTGGGACTCGCTGGTCCAGGTGCAGTGGCTGCTGGTGCAGGGATTACGGGTGACAGCGCTGCTCTCGGCGGTGGCGCTGCCGCTGGCGTTGGTGGCGGGTCTGGCTGTCGCCGTCGCCTATGGTGTGGCTGGGCGCTGGGCCGGGTGGGCGATCCTGGTGGTGATCGACGTGTTCCGGGCGTTCCCGGTAATCGTGCTGCTGATCCTGATCTTCTATGGGCTGCCGTTCCTGGGGCTGCGGCTGTCCAACTTCGCCGCGGCGGTGCTGGCATTGGTGCTGAACAATGCGGCGTACTACGCCGAAATCTTCCGCGCGGGGCTGGGGGCCGTGGCGCCGGGGCAGACGGAGGCGGCGCGGGCGCTGGGGTTGCCGCGCTGGGGGGTGATCCGGCTGGTAGTGCTGCCGCAAGCGCTGCGCCGGGTGCGGGCCCCGCTGGCAACGAACTCGCTGGAGCTGGTGAAGGAGACGTCCATCGCGGCGATGGTGGCGTTGCCGGAGCTGCTGCGCTCGGCGCGGGTGGGGCAGGAGCAGACATACAACCCGACGCCGCTGATGGCGGCGGCGCTGATCTACGCGGTGGTGCTGTGGCCGTTCGCGCGGATGGTGGCGGGGTTGGAGCGGCGGGAGTTGCGGCGGGAGGCGCGGTGAGGGTTGGTGCGTGGCCACCCCTCCCCCCGGCCCCCTCCCACAAGGGGAGGGGGAGAAGCTAGGCCGGCGGGGTCCAGCCTCGACCTGGGACGCTGTCCAGCAGGGCGCGGGTGTAGTCGTGGGTGGGGTGAACCAGGACTTCGTCGGTGCGGCCTTGCTCGACGATCACGCCCCGGCGCATGACGGCAACGCGGTCGCAGATCTGGGCGGCCACGCGGAGGTCGTGGGTGATGAACAGCATCGTCAGGCCTAGACGAATTCGAAGGTCTTCGAGCAAGGCCAGGATCTGGGCCTGGACCGAGACGTCCAGCGCGGAGACGGGTTCGTCAGCGACCAGGAGTTCCGGCTCCATCGCGAGCGCGCGGGCGATGCCGACGCGTTGGCGTTGGCCGCCGCTGAACTCGTGCGGGAAGCGGTCGGCGGCGCCCGGGTCAAGCTGCACCAAGGCCAGCAGTTCGGTGGCGCGGGCGCGGGCGACGCTGCGGGGGGTGCCGTGAGCGACCGGGCCCTCGGCCAGGATGTCCCCCACCCGGCGGCGCGGGTTCAGGGAGGCGAACGGGTCCTGGAACACCATCTGGATGCGCTTGCGGTAGGGCTTCCAATCGGCGCGGCTGAGCGGGCGCAAATCGGTGCCGCCGAAGCGGATGGCACCCTCGTCGGCGGCGACCAGGCGGACGATGCAGCGGGCCAGGGTGCTCTTGCCGGAGCCGCTCTCGCCGACCAGGCCCAGGGTCTCGCCGCGGCGGATTTGCAGCGTGGCGGCCTGCACGGCGTGGACGGTGCGGCCGGTGCGGAACAGGCCGGGGGAGCCGTAGGTCTTGCCGACCCCCTCCAGCGCCAGGACGACGGGGGCGGTGGAGGGGGCGCGAGGCTGCGGTGGGCGATGCGGGATGGCGGCGATCAGGGCGCGTGTGTAGGGGTGCTGCGGGGACGCCAGCACGGCGGC
>CAXSEG010000183.1:0-9516 GCA_964235545.1 uncultured Acetobacteraceae bacterium | reverse complement strand
CACCGTGAGGCCCTGAGCGCCCGCTCCCGCGACCCGCTGACCATCCGCAGCACCCAGGTGGCGGTACTGAAGGGCCTGGTGGACCTGATGGACTCGGCCCAAGCTGCCGCCCCGTTCGTGCACGGCCGCACCCTGATCGCCTACGGCGCGCACGACGAACTAGTCCCCGCCAGCGCCATGGCCGTCGCCTGGGCCCACCTTCCGCCCGACACGCGGCGCGCCGTCTACCCGAACGGCTACCACCTCCTGATGCGCGACCTGGACCGCCAAGCCCCGATTAACGACGTGATCGCCTGGATCACCCAGCCCGACGCCCTGCTCCCCTCCGGCGCCGACATCGCCGCCTCCGCCTGGGCATCACGCTTCAATCCAGGGGGTGGCTTCGAGTTCTAGCCTGCGGTATAGCCATGTCGCGGGACCCGTAGCTCAGCTGGATAGAGCGTCGCCCTCCGAAGGCGAAGGTCGCACGTTCGAATCGTGTCGGGTCCGCCAATTCTCCCGGTAGCCTAAATCAAGTGTCGGGGGAGCGTTCCTGGATCGACGGAAGCAGACAAACTAACTTGCGTCTCTCCTGCGCTCAGCTGAACGATCTGGCAGGAGATCCGAATAGCGGTTGTCGTTCCCGAAATCTGCACCCTGGGCAAGGTGATCGGCGGCGGCGTCCCATTCTCAGCGGTGGCGGGCGGGGCCGAACATCAAGGCGCATTTCGACCCGGTGAAGGCTGGCCCGGACAGCTTCATGCCACAGCGCTCATAGGCCGAGCGGCAATTGCGGCGGCGGCTCCGCCCCGGTCGGCCGGCGACCCGCACGCTCCTGCGCGGCGGTGAACAGAATGTCGGCATTGCGGCCAAACTCGCCCGCCAGCACGCGGTCCAGGCTTGCTTCGTCCAGGTCGCGCCACCGTCGCCCGCGCAGCGGCCCCGTCGGCACGCGGACCAGCAGGGCCGGCTCCGCCGACCAGGCCAGTAGCTGTTCGACGCTGGCCAAGGCCAGCATGTCGCGGAGATGGAATGCGGTGACGTATGCGTCCGGGCCCGCCCGGTGCGCCGGCAGTCCCGTCGCGCGGTCCAGCCCGTCTGGCCGCCGCCAGTAACGCAGGCCTTGGTTGGAGTGGGTCGGCGCGTCCGGCCACACACGCAGCGCGCATTTATAGGTGCAGATCCAGCGTGCCCGCGCGCTGAGCTGCGGCGTGCACCAGCGCTGCTCGAACGAGGCGCGGTGGGCCGCCAGCGCCACCGTGCCGGGCGGCTGCAGCACGCCCGGCGCTAGCAGGGCCCAGGGCGGTGCATCCGCTACGTCCTCGTCGATGATGTGGTGAACCGCCGAAGTCCTGGCAGAAATCGGGTTGCCCGGCTGGACCAGCTTGGCACCTGGCCCGCCGTGCAGCGCCCAGCGCCCGTCCAGGCCCGGCACCAGGTCCTGCCAACCAACCTCCACGACTCCACCGTCGGTGAAGCTGTCGCCGGTCGTTTCCAGGTCGATGACGCGCAGGATAGGGCAGGGAAGCGCAGGGTAAGCCGGCACGGTGGTGAGCATGCTCGCCGATATAGCTCGAACCCTGGCGCCGACGCCCCTGTTCCCCCGACGACGCACTCGATTTCACGCCGGCGCGGGCCTAGTGTCGCCAGGTCATTCAAGGAGGGCGCGATGCAGACCATCACCGGACACGACAGCCACTTGGTGGAGCAGCGGCAACTCGCCCGCATCGACATGGCGGCGGCGCACCGGTTGGCGGTGATGCACGACTTCCACGAGGGCATCGACAACCACTTTACCCTGACCGTGCCGGGCCGGCCGGGCCGCTTCACGCTCAACGCGTTCGGCCTGCACTGGTCCGAGGTCACCGCCAGCAACCTGATCGAGGTTTCGTACGACGGGGAGCTCGTGGACGGCGATGGGATTGCTGACCAGTCCGCCGTCTGCATCCACGCCCCGATCCACCGGCTGGTGCCCGGCGCCGCCTGCGTGCTGCACACCCACATGCCGTACTGCACGGCCCTGGCCCAGCTGGAGGACATGACGCTGGAAATGACGGGGCAAAGCGCGCTCTATTTCGACGGCAAGATCGCCTATGACACCGAATACGGCGGGTTCGCCGACGAGCAGGCCGAGGGCGAGCGCATGGCGGAGGTGATGGGGGACAAGCCCATCCTGATGCTGGCCAACCACGGCGTGCTCGTCACTGGATCCAGCGTCGCGCATGCCTACCACCGGCTATATTTCCTGGAGCGTGCCTGCCAGACCCAGATGTATTCTATGTGGACCGGCCAGCGCCGCCGATGCGTCACGCCGAACATCCTGGCCAAGGTTAAGGAGCAGGCGAAGACGCCCAACCCGGCGTTGACGATGAGCCCGGCGGACTACCATTTCGCCGCGTTGAAGCGGATCCTGGATCGCACCCAGCCCGACTACGCGGATTAGGTGTTCGTCGACAAACGGGATTTCTACCGGACGGCCATGACTCATGGTTCCTGTTGGGAGGAGGCTGGTTTAGCACGGCTGCCAAGCGACGAAGGCTGCATCGTCCGACCCGGTAGGGATACGCGTAGGATCACGAGGTCGCCCAGCTTCCGCCAGCACCCGGTTTGTCACGGCTGACACTGGATAGGTCATCAGCCGGGTCATGTTTCCGAAGCCGGGCCGTCACGGTCAGGAGAAGCACGAAGTACAAGACAGGCGGAAATTGTTGGTAACCACCAGTGAAGAGGACGAGCACTAGACATGGGAAGACAATGCCCATTTGGATAGGCGACTTCTTTCCGAAAGTAATCAGTAAAAGGTATGTTGCCAGGCCAGGGAGACCATACTCGACGAGCACCTTGGTCGGTGTGTTCACGTTGTAGTCGTAAGCCAAAGTCAGTCGTTCACTGATGCCGCTTCCTAATCCAGTCAGCCAAGCCATCGGGTTCGCGACGAAAACGTCGTGCGTCATCCAAAACGGAGTGACGAACCGCAGGTGCCCGCTCGTGCCCGGTGTCGTGATCTCCGACGAGCGACTCGTTGCAGCCACGAAGAAATCCGGCGCAAAAACCGATACCAGCGCCAGGATCGTCGCAAGTATCACCACGACGCTCGTGGTCAGCAGGATGCCACGCCAGCCTTTACCAACGACCGTCGCCAGCAAGAACGAGAAAAGAACGATCCAGCCTGTCCCTGAAAACGACAGCAGCAGGCCGGCGATGAAGGCAACGATGTAAAGCAGGCGTCGCGTCGTCGTCACCTCGATCATCAAGCCAACAGCCATGAACTGGGAGAAAACCGAGGGTTCGACGAGAAAGAACCCGTTGGCCTTGAGAAGGTTACCGACGCCTATGGGGATAGAGAGGTTCCAGCCTGTTTCGATCAGGATGGCATTCGGGAGTACGTCGGTGAAGGCGAATAGCGGCAGTCGAATGATCTGCGCCAGGAACTGCAGTATCCCGCAAATTGCGACCAGCACCAATGCAAACGTTATCAGCCGGAAAAATGCCGCTTCATCGACCGGGACGCGGAACGTGAACAAGACGAAGCTCGTCACGAGCGTGAATTGCGCAAGGGATGGGATATTGACGCCCTGGCCCGCGGGCTCGCCGGCATGTAAGGCGACTTGCAGCAGAGCGATCGCGATGAAGGCGAGGTAGATCGCCAACCTCGCCCTATGTACGGCCAGGGTGCCATTTGCCAGGCAGAACAGCGCCAGCAGGAGCGCGAGTGGTCCGACCACGCTGATCGCACTTGTCCCCAACTGCAAGCCGAACCGTTGCCCGATGATGCACATGGCCATCATGGCGGCGGTGAACTGAAGCGCTCTCTGCTCGGCCCGGCTGTCGGTCGTCGGTTCGGGCGGGGCGGTCGCCCGCATACCTTGATGGGCAACCTCATTCATGCGCGGCTCTCCTCAGCACGGCTGCCATGGCGATTGGTCCCATACGGACAGTCAGCCGAATGCGCGGCGGAAAGCAGCGCCGGTGCTTGGATATTGACCTCCGCTCAACGCGCCGGAGTAGGCAGCGTTGCTGTCCCAGTAAGCCTGGTAGAGCACGTCGCTGGACCGCATCCACGCTGCCATGTTGGCGACGTAAGGGCCAAATCCGTCGGTGCTGACGCCCCACTCGGGAAAAGCCATTGGTTTCTTGTGGGCTCGGGAGAACTGAAGATGCCATTGCAGCCCGTATGGACGGGTCACCATATAGGACCATGCGGCGGCTGCCGTCTTCGGATCGTATTCCGGGTTGTGATAGACGTCCAAACCGATCACGTCGACATGGGCGTCCCCGGGATACGTAAGCTCAGGGTCGTTTTGCCCGATATTGGGGCACCACACGAGGCGGAAACGGTTGGAGACGGTACGGAAAGAGTCTGAGAAGTGCTGGAAGGCTTGGATGAACGCCGTCTCCTTGCCCTTCGCCGCCCATTTCATCCAATCACCATTCTGCTCCCAACCGGTCCGGACATAGATGATAGGGTCGTCACGGCGCCCGGAGATCGTCATCGCCGCCCGCCGGTAGTGATCGTCGAAGCGTCCCTTGGCCGCGTCCACCAGGTCCACGCCGGCTGGGATGAGTGGGACCGACCAAATCATCGTCCGTTGCAAGTCGGCGAACTGATCGCACTGATACCCCACGCCATCGTCGAAGTCTGTCCACGACTTCTCACCGGTGTGGACGGAAAAGCAATCCACCTGCCGTCCGAGCCAAGCCTCGAAACGGGTGACGCTCACCTGGTCGCTGCCCGCATAGATGACCAGCAGGTTTGTCATGCCCCCGTCCCTGCTGCGGCTGGATCCTGCGTGCGACGGCCCGTTCCGGCAGCGGCGCACGTCCGAGCCAGGCCAACTGCCAGGCTGTGGCGTGTGGCCATCAGGCGACACCGCGGGCTGGATTTCAGGCGCGCGGCAAGCGGCATCGACAATGGCATGGTGGTCATCCTATTCACGACCCATGGAGATGCGTTGCGGGACGGACGTGCTATGACACGAGCGGGCGGGTGCGCCAATATGAGGGGCGTAAGCTTCGTCGTGGCAGCCCTTGCTGTTTACCTCGGGGATATGGTCGAGCCCAACGGATGGTGTTTGGATTGACACGGCAGCAAGCTGCGTGGGCGATGAGCTTCGTTCGATGTGCATCGGCATGGCGTGCCGGGTCCTGGCTGACGGCACCGGTCGCAATCCTGTGCGCCAGCGTCTCGGGTGGCGCCCGGTCGCAAAGCCTGGAAACCTTTTTTCCGACAACTGTCCCTGGTTACGCCGAAACGAGCAGCGTGCCCGTGATCGACCGGCCGCGCAGCGACTATGAACCGCTTGCTATACGCGCCGGTGAGTTCATCATCCGCCCCCGCCTCGACGAGGCGACCGGCTACGACAGCAATCCGACGGGCACCAGCCCCGGGCATGGCAGTGCGTTCATCACGACGGCGCCCTCCGTGTCCATAAACTCCGATTTCGCCCGCAACTCCGTGGGCCTGTCGTTTGGCCTGACCGACCAGCGGTTCTTGGCTTTGCCGCAACAGGACCGGACCGACTACACTGTCTCCGCCGGCGGGACGTATGAAGTTGGGCGAGATCAGGTCACTGCCGCGGCCAGCTACCTATCGCTTCACGAGGACCCTTCCCAGATCGACAGTGCCACCATTAGGGTGCCGCTGCACTACGCCGTCATTGATTTAGTTTCGAAGTACACCAAGAACGTCGGCCGGTGGCAAATCGAGCCGAACCTCGAATACCTGCAGTATCGTTTTGATAACGTCGTGGAACCGGGTGATACTGTCAGTCAGACAGCCCGCGACCGTAACCTGTATTCAGCAGGCACGACGCTTCGATACAACGTCCAGGAACGTCGCGGCGCATTGCTGGAGGTGCGGGCCGTCGATACTAACTACGTACAGGCGACGAACGGCCCACGTCCCGATTCGTTTGCCTACGAGTTGCTGGGTGGGGTCGATTACGCCGTTTCGGGCAATCTGCGGTTCGTCGCATTGGTCGGCTATGCGGTACGTGAGTTCAGCAACCGGGCGTTCAGTAACCAAGCCTCCCCAGTTACGAGGGCTGCTGTGACTTGGACCCCGACCGGCCTCACGACGATCACTGGCCATGTCGAACGGACCATCGAAGACTCGATCGGCGAATCGACCTCCGGTGTTGTGTACACCCGTGGTGACCTGAAACTGGATCAAGAGTTCCGCCGCAATTGGCTGTTCAGCGCCACGGCCGGGCTGGAGATCGCGGATTACGCAAGCGGCGGCGGCACCGAGAAGATCTATTCGGCAGGCGCTTCTGCATCCTATCTGTTCAACCGGAGCCTGCGGGCGTCGGCGTCCTACACCTTCGCCAATCGTAGCGGCTCCGAGAGCATCGACGGCAGCGTATTTGGCACCTCGACCAGCCAACAGCCGGCAAACTACAATCGCAGCATCGTCCTGTTTTCCCTTCGCCTGACCCCCTGACTGGCCACGCACGAACCAAACCGACGAGCCTCGCGCATCACTTGACTTTTAAATGAGCTCGAACCTGCCCCATTTGGGGTGTGCCGATCCACGTCACCATGAGGTAGCTTTAGCCTTCGGACCGGGGGAGAGTTTGTGATGTCAGCAACGGCAACACCGGCCAAGATGGTCATTCTTCAACCGTCCGAGGTCGATGACAGTCAAACATGTAAGTCATCACCTCCGGCACGCTTGGCCGGACATCCACTTGGACCAGCCACCGGCCTAGCCGTCGGAGTCGTTCTGGGCCTTTCCGCGTGGGCCTTGATCGGATGGGTAGCCTATTTCGTCTTCCGTTAAAGTGGCGACCGGCACATTGCCGATAGGTTCGCCGAACCTTACAAAACCTCATCCTGCAGCGCTGGAGTTTACGTGCCCGAGCGTTTTCTTGTCACTGGCGGTGCCGGTTATGTCGGCAGCCACATGGTAGACCTACTCGTCCGGCGCGGCGCAGCAGTCACGGTCGTCGATGATCTGCGGCAGGGCCACGCCACAGCCCTGCCGCCCGGCGTCGAGCTGGTGGTTGCGGATATCGCCAACGCCGCCGCGATGGACGACGTGATTGCCGGGCGCGATTGGCATGCTATCGTCCACTTCGCCGCTCTTTCCCTGGTTGGGGAAAGCATGCAACGGCCCATGCATTATCTGATGCAGAACGCGTCCGGCGGGTTCGCACTGATCGACGCGGCCGTCCGCCACAAAGTCCCGCGCTTCATTCTTTCCTCAACCGCGAATATCTTCGGCGAGCCGGACCAGGTGCCGATATCCGAGGATGCCACGCTGCGCCCCAGTTCACCCTATGGCGAGAGCAAGTTGATGATCGAGCGGGCGCTGCATTGGGCAGGCGAGCGCACCGGGCTGCGCTCCGCCTGCCTGCGCTACTTCAATGCCGCCGGCGCCGACCCCGCGGGCCGCATCGGCGAAGACCACGACCCCGAAACGCACCTTATCCCATTGCTGATCGACGCAGCCCTTGGCCGCCGCGGCCCCGTGACGCTGTTCGGAACCGACTATCCTACGCCAGATGGCACTTGCATCCGCGACTACGTCCACGTCACCGACTTGTGTGAGGCGCATATCAGCGCGCTAGGCCAGCTGGATTCAGGAAGCGTCACCTACAATCTCGGCAACGGCCTAGGCCACTCGGTGCGGCAAGTGACCGCCGCTGTCGAAGCAGTGGCAGGCCGACCAGTCCCTGTGGTGCTGGGCGCCCGCCGGGCAGGAGACCCGGCCGTCCTGGTCGCCTCCTCTGACCGCATCAAGGCAGAAACGGGCTGGACCCCTCGCTACGCTGCGCTGGAGGACATGGTGCAGACTGCATTCAACTGGCGGCAGGCCCGCCCCGGCGGTTACGGCGATCGCCCGGCGCGATCGCCCGGACTCGGCGGATAGGCCGTCCACTTGGCCCTCGTCGGACGGCAATGTCGACGACGCTTGCGTCGCCGGCTACGGAAATTGGGGTAGACACTGTGCGGTTGGACCATTGATGAACGCGATTTCTCCCACCCCTGCTCCTGTCCCCGCCAAGACCGGGCCCGAGCCGGCGAGCACTGCTGGCGTTGTCCCCGTGATCCTGTCGGGCGGGTCCGGTAGCCGGCTGTGGCCGGTCTCGCGGGAGAGCTTCCCTAAGCAGTTCTGGGGGTTGCTGAACCATGACCACTCCATGATCGTGGAGACGGCGTTGCGCGGGCGCGGCCCTGGCTTTGCGGCCCCCGTGATCGTCTGCAACAACGAACACCGCTTCGTGGTGGCCGAGCAGCTACGCGGCGCCGGCATCGTGGACGCCCGCATCCTGCTCGAGCCGGTTGGCCGCAACTCCGCCCCCGCCGTCGCCGCCGCAGCGCTGCTGGTGGCGCAGGCCGACCCGCAGGCGGTGATCTGGATGATGGCTGCCGACTCCGCGATCGAGGACATGGCCGCGCTGCATGCGACGCTCGCCGTGGCCGTGCAGGGCGCACGCGCCGGCCGCATCGTGACGCTCGGCATGAAGCCGTCTGGGCCGGAGACCGGCTACGGCTACATGGAAGTCGGCACTCCGCTGGCGGACGCACCCGGCGTGCATGCCGTCGCCCGCTTCGTCGAGAAGCCGGACGCCGCCGCCGCGTCCACG
This sequence comes from uncultured Acetobacteraceae bacterium, assembly GCA_964235545.1. Taxonomy (GTDB): domain Bacteria; phylum Pseudomonadota; class Alphaproteobacteria; order Acetobacterales; family Acetobacteraceae; genus LMUY01. The sequence goes on along the minus strand of CAXSEG010000183.1, from coordinate 946 downwards.
CTGGTCGCCGGCGGGGCGTTGTGGAACGCGGGCATGTTCGTGTTCACCGCGGAGACCATGATCGAGGAGCTGCAGCTGCACGCGCCGGACGTCCTGTCGGCGGTGCGCCGCGCCCTGGAGGGAGCGTCCGAGGACCTGGACTTCATCCGTCTCTGCCCGGACGCCTTCGCCGCCGCGCCGAACATCAGCCTGGACTATGCCGTGGCGGAGCGCACGCAACGGATCGCGGTCGTTCCGGCGGATCTGCGCTGGTCCGACGTCGGATCCTGGAGCGCGCTTTGGGACCTGGGCGCGAAGGACGAGGCTGGCAACGTCGCCGTGGGGGACGTGCTGCTGGAGGGGGCGAGCCATTGCTACGCGCGCAGCGACGGCATCCTGACAGCGGTCGTGGGCCTGACGGACGCCGTGGTGGTGGTGACCGAGGACGCCGTGCTCGCCATGCACCGCGACCGGGCGCAAGACGTGAAGAAGGTCGTGGACCGGTTGAAGAAGGCCGGCCGGCACGAGGCAGTGGCGCACAACCGCATGTACCGGCCTTGGGGCTTCTACGAGCGGCTGATCCAGGGCGACCGCTTCCAGGTCAAGCGCATCGTGGTCACGCCGGGGCACAAGCTGAGCCTGCAGAAGCATTTCCACCGCGCCGAGCACTGGGTGGTGGTGAACGGCACCGGCATCGTCACGCGCGACGGCGAGCAGGTGATGGTGCGGGAGAATGAGAGTATCTATCTCCCGCTCGGTACGGTTCACCGGCTGGAGAATCCGGGCCGCATCCCACTGACCTTGATCGAGGTCCAGTCCGGCGCCTATCTGGGGGAGGACGATATCGTGCGGATCGAAGACACCTATGGCCGAAGCTGACCCGCATCGCGGCATCAAGCTCGGCTTGGCCAAGGACCTGGCCCTGGGTAACCTGAACGCCACCCGGGATTGAAGCTACGCGCGGGAC
>CAXSEG010000182.1:0-9562 GCA_964235545.1 uncultured Acetobacteraceae bacterium | reverse complement strand
ACGCTGTATGTGCAGACGCTGGTCGGCCACGTGGCCAATCTGGCGACGCTGAGCGGGCTGGCGTTCTCGGTGACCGGGTTCGCCGACATCCTGGCCTCGCCGTTCCTGGGCAAGCGCAGCGACGTGCTGGGCTACCGCCGGGTGCTGCTGATCAGCCTGGCCGGGGCCGCCCTGTTCAGCGCCCCGCAGGCCTTCGCCACCAGCTACTGGGTGTTCGTGGCGGAGCGGTTCGGCATCGGCCTGTTCATCGGCGGCATCCTGCCCACGGCGAACGCGCTGATCGGCCGCATGGCCGGACCCGGCCAGCGCGGCGCGGTGTTCGGCATGACGGCCTCGGCGACGTTCCTCGGCAACTCGCTCGGCCCGATGGCGGGCGGTGTGGTCGCCGCCGCCTTCGGCCTGCACTGGGTGTTCCTGGTGACGGCGGCGATGCTGCTGGGCAGCCTGGTCTGGACCTGGATCGCGGTCCCAGCCTCCGTGGACTAAGACGCCGCGACCGCTACGTCTCCTACGCCACCGTATTGCGCAGCACCCGACCGGTCTACTGCGCGGTCCAGCCGCCATCGATGGAGTAGGGACAGCCGGTCATCGTCGCGGCCGCGTCCGAACACAGGAACACCGCCAGCGCGCCGATGCTCTCCGGGGCGGAGAACCGGGCCATCGGCTGCTTGTCCGTCAGGAAGGTCCGGGTGACGTCGGCGACGGGGCGACCTTCCCGTTCGGCCCGGGCATCCAGCTGTTTCTGCACCAAGGGGGTCAGCACCCAGCCGGGGCAGATCGCATTGCAGGTGACGCCGTCATTGGCCAGTTCGATCCCAGCGACCTGCGTCAGGCCGATGATGCCGTGCTTGGCTGCAACATAAGCGGATTTGTCCGCGCTGCCGACCAGGCCGTGGGCGGAGGCGATGTTGATGACGCGTCCCCAGCCACGCGCCTTCATGCCGGGGATCGCCGCCTGCATGGCATGGAAGGCACTGGACAGGTTGATCGCGATGATCGCGTCCCAGCGGTCGGGCGGGAAGTCCACGATCGGTGCGACATGCTGGATGCCGGCGTTGTTGACCAGGATGTCCACCCGGCCCAGCTCGGCCTCGGTGCGGGCGATCATGGCGTGGATCGGGGCCGGCTTGCTGACGTCCGCGGCGTCGTGCAGGACGCGGACGGCGTGGTCGGCGGCGAGGCCGGCGCGCAGGGTTTCGATCGCCGCCGGGTCACCGAAACCGTTGAGCATCAGGTCGGCACCCTCGGCGGCCAGGGAGCGGGCGATCGCGAGCCCGATCCCGCTGGTTGAGCCCGTAACCAGCGCCACCTTGCCTTGCAGACCCATCTTCGCCGTCTCCGAACGTTCGAGCGGATGATTGGCCGATCGCCCCGACTTCACAAGCGGGCGTCACAAGCCGGCGTGGGGCAGCCTCGATGGGCACGGACCGTTGGCCCCTGGCGTGACCCGGCGCTGGATGGCACCATTGCTCACCGGGGCACGACTGCCCGTCGAGCGAACGGCGAGATGCGGCGAAACAGGGCGAACCGGGCCGAACCGGGGCGAACCTATCACGAGGGCACGTTCCGGCCGTTACGAACTTTGAAGGATCAGACGATGGATGCCGGCCCCCTTCATCTCAGGCAATCCTGGCGGCCGGAGGGCTGCGACCGGATCGGGCTGTTGCTGCAAGGCGGCGGCGCGCTCGGTGCCTATCAGGCTGGCGTCTACCAGGGCATGCAGGAAGCAGGGATCGAGCCTGACTGGCTGGCGGGGGTATCGATCGGCAGCGTGAACGCGGCCCTGATCGCGGGCAACCCGCCGGAACGCCGGATCGACGCGCTGCGCGAGTTCTGGCGCGTGGTGACGCTGCGGCCGGTATGGGGCTTCCTCCCGAACGGGGACGACCTGCGCAAGCTGCACAATATCTGGTCCTGCTTCATGACGGCGTCACAGGGCCAGCCGGGCCTGTTCACGCCGAACCTGATCTCCCCCTGGCTGCGGCCGCGCGGGGCCCCGGATGCGACCGCGTTCTACGACAGCGCGCCGTTGCGGGAGACGCTGACCCGGCTGGTGGATTTCGGCCGCATCAACAGCGGCGAGATGCGGTTCGCCGTGGGCGCGGTAAACGTCGCGACCGGCAACTTCATCTATTTCGACAATGCGCACACCACGATCAACGTGGACCACATCATGGCCAGCGGTGCCTTGCCGCCGGCCCTGCCGATGACGGCGATCGGGGGCGACTACTATTGGGACGGCGGCATCGTCTCCAACACGCCGCTGCAGCATTTGCTGGACCATATCCACGGCGAGAACGCGCTGGTGTTCCAGGTGGACCTGTTCAGCGCCCGTGGCCCGGTACCGCGGGACATGCCTGAGACGCTCGGGCGGTCGAAGGACATCCAGTATTCGTCCCGCACCCGGCTCACCACCGACTACTACCGCAAGGCGCAAGCGCAACGCATCCAGATCAAGAAGCTGTTGGAGAAGGTGCCGGACGACCAGCTGTCCGACGAGGAGCGGCAGCTGAAGGCCTCCCTGGCGACGCTGCCGGCGATCAATATCCTCCAGCTGGTCTACCAGCAGGCGGCGCATGAGGGGCAGGCGAAAGGCTACGATTTCAGCAAGTCTTCCATGCGCGACCATTGGGCGGCCGGGCTGCGGGACACCAGCACGACGCTGGACCGGCGTGACTGGCTGCAGATGCCGACCGACGAGAGCGGCATCGTGACGCACGACATCCATCGCGCGCGGGGCTGACGCAACGGGGCCGGACATCGTGCGTTCACCCGGCTCGCCATCACGGGAGACAATCATGGCTGGCAAGACCGACTCGATGCCCACGGACCAGACAGCGCAGGGTGCGCGCCTGCACCGGACCAAGAACAACCAGAACGGCCGCGGCGTCTCGGTGGCGCTGCTCGAGGCCCGGATCGCCGACGGGATCGACATGGCGTTGATCACCAAGCAGGCACATTGGAACCTGAAGGGGCCGCAGTTCATCGGCGTGCACCTGATGCTGGACACCTTCCGCGCGGCGCAGGACGAGTTCGTCGACACGATGGCCGAGCGCATCACGCAGCTGGGTGGCACCGCGTTCGGCACGGTGCAGGAAGTTGCCAAGCGGTCCACCCTGGAGCCCTATCCGGTCGACATCTACCAGGTCAGCGACCACATCCACGCCCTGATCGACCGCTACGCGACGGTGGCCAATGCCATCCGCAAGAGCATCGACGAGGCGGACGAGGCCGGCGATGCGGACACCGCGGATATCTTCACCGAGGTGTCGCGCGGCATCGACAAGCAGCTGTGGTTCCTGGAGGCGCACACCCAGGAGCGTTCGCCCAGCGAGAGCTTCCCAAAGGGCCAGTAAGGTTTGCGCCAAGGCTTGCACCGGACTCCCCTGCGCGCCTAGCGTGCGGGGAGTCACGGGAACACAGCATGAACGATCTCTTCGGTTCCGCCAAGGCGGGACCAAAGGCAGCGGCCAAATCCGACCCTGTCCAGGACGGGTACTCGGCAAAAGACATCGAAGTCCTCGAAGGGTTGGAGCCGGTGCGGCGGCGGCCCGGCATGTATGTCGGCGGCACGGACGAGAACGCGTTGCACCACCTTGCGGCGGAAATCCTCGACAACTCCATGGACGAGGCGGTCGCCGGGCACGCGACGGCGATCGACTTCGCAATGCAGGCGGGCAACTGGCTGAGCGTGCGGGATAACGGGCGCGGCATCCCGGTGGACGCGCACCCCAAGTTCAAGGCGCTCAGTGCGCTCGAGGTGATCCTGACCACGCTGCATTCGGGCGGCAAGTTCGGCGGCGACGCATACGCCACGTCCGGCGGGCTGCACGGCGTCGGCAGCTCGGTGGTGAACGCCCTGAGCGAAACGCTGGAGGTGGAGGTCGCACGCGACCGGACGCTGTGGCGGCAAAGCTACGCGCAAGGCAAGCCGACGACCAAATTGGTGAATGCCGGGCCAGTGCAGAACCGGCGCGGCACGACGATCCGGTTCAAGCCGGACCCCGTGATCTTCGGCCCGCTGCAGTTCAGCCCGGCGCGGCTGTATCGGCTGTGCCGGTCCAAGGCCTACCTGTATCGCGGCGTGCAGATCCGCTGGAACTGCGACCCGGCCTTGCTTAAGGGCGCGGACGTGCCGCCGGAGGCGGTGCTGCACTTCCCCGGCGGGCTCAAGGACAGCCTGGCAGAGGACATCGGCGAGACGGCGATGGCGGTGCCGGAGATCTGGGCCGGCGAGGCCGAGCTACCGGTCCGCGACGATGGCCGGCCAGGGGGTCGGGCGGAGTGGGCGGTGACGTGGCTGGACGGCGCGGACGGGTTTCTGCACTCGTATTGCAACACCGTGCCGACGCCGCTCGGGGGCACGCACGAGGCCGGGTTCCGGGCGGCGCTGCTGAAGGGCGTGCGTGCCTGGGGTGAGCAGCGCAGCAACCGCCGCGCCGCCCAGGTGACCGGCGAGGATATCACCACGAGCATGGCCGGCAAGCTGTCGGCCTTCGTGCGCGAGCCGCAGTTCCAGGGGCAGACCAAGGAGAAGCTGACCAGCGCCGACGCTACCCGGCTGGTGGAAACGGCGATGCGGGACCGCTTCGACCACTGGCTGGCCGGCAATCCGCAGGGCGCGGACAATCTGCTGACCTTCCTGCTGGAGCGGGCGGAGGAGCGGCTGCGGCGGCGCGAGAACAAGGACGTCGCGCGCAAGTCCGCCACCAAGCGGCTGCGCTTGCCGGGCAAGCTGGCGGATTGCACGAGCGAGGTGATGCGCGAGACGGAGCTATTCCTGGTGGAGGGCGACAGCGCCGGCGGCTCCGCCAAGCAGGCGCGGCGACGGGAGACGCAGGCAGTGCTGCCGCTACGGGGCAAGATCCTGAACGTGGCGAGTGCGACGGTGGACAAGCTGCGGCAGAACCAGGAGCTGCGCGACCTGATCGAGGCACTGGGCTGCGGCGTGGGCGACCGGTTCGACATCAAGAAGCTGCGCTATGGCCGCATCATCATCATGACGGACGCCGACGTGGACGGCGCACACATCGCCAGCCTGCTGATGACGTTCTTCTACAAGGAATTGCCGGAACTGATCCGGGAGGAGCACGTCTACCTCGCCCAGCCGCCGCTGTACCGGATGACGCAGGGCGCCCGCTCGGTCTACGCGATGAACGATGCGGACCGCGAACGCCTGGCCAAGACGTTCAAGGCAGGCACCAAGATCGAGGTCAGCCGCTTCAAGGGCCTGGGCGAGATGCCCCCAGCCGCGCTGAAGGACACGACGATGGACCCGGGCAAGCGCACGCTGCTGAAGGTGGTGGCGTCGGCGGAGCGCCGGGCGGAGACGAGCGAGTTGGTGGAGAGCCTGATGGGCCGCAAGCCGGAGCTGCGGTTCCGCTTCATCCAGGAGCACGCGCGGGACGTGGCGGTGGAAGAGGTGGATGTGTGAGGGGTTGGGTTTCGGCTGGGGACAGTGCGAGCTTGGCCCCTACCCCGACCCTCTCCCGTGAAGGACGGGAGAGGGAGAAGGAAGACGGGGGTTAGATGCCGGCTTGGCTGACGAATTTGGTGGAAAGATAGGCTTCCAACCCCTCCACCCCGCCCTCGGAGCCATAGCCACTGTCCTTGACACCGCCGAACGGGGTTTCCGGCAGGGCCAGGCCGTGGTGGTTGATAGACATCATACCGGACTCGACTTCGGCCGCGACCTTGGCCGCCGTCTTGGCGTTGCTGGTGTAGGCGTAGGCGGCCAAACCGTAGGCCAGGCGGTTGGCCTCGGTGATCGCCTCCTCCATGTCGCGGAACGGCGTCATCAGCGCGAGCGGGCCGAACGGTTCCTCGTTCATGGCGCGGGCTTCGGTGGGAACGCCGGTCATGACCGTCGGCTGGAAGAAGTTGCCCTTGTTGCCGATACGCGCGCCGCCGGTGCGAACCTCGCCGCCGTGCTGCACCGCATCCGCGATGAACCCCTCCATGGCCTGCACCCGGCGGTCGTTGGCGAGCGGGCCCATCGTGGTGCCCTTCTCCAGCCCGTCCCCGACCTTGATCGCCTCGGCGGCCTTGGTGAAGCGCTCCACGAACTCGTCGTAGACCTTTTCCTGCACCAGGAAGCGGGTCGGCGCGATGCACACCTGGCCGGCGTTGCGGAACTTGTTGGCGGCAAGCACCTTGGTCGCGACCTCGAGGTTGGCATCGTCGAAGATGATCGCCGGGGCGTGGCCGCCCAGCTCCATGGTGACGCGCTTCATGTGCTCGCCGGCCATGGCGGCCAAGTGCTTGCCGACAGCGGTGGAGCCGGTGAAGCTGATCTTGCGGATGGTCGGGTGCGGAATGAGGTAGGAGCTGATTTCGGCCGGAATGCCATAGACCAGGTTCACGACGCCCTCCGGCGTTCCAGCGTCCACAAAGGCGCGACATAGTTCGGCAAGGCTCGCCGGCGTCTCCTCCGGTCCCTTGACGATGATGGCGCAGCCGGCAGCCAGGGCGGCGGCGATCTTCTTCACCGCCTGGTTTATCGGAAAGTTCCAGGGCGTGAAAGCGGCCACCACGCCGATCGGCTCTCGCAGCGACATCTGGTAGACGCCGGGCTGGCGGGCGGGGATGACCCGGCCGTAGGAGCGGCGCCCCTCTTCGGCCATCCACTCGATGTTCTCCGGCGAGAGCAAGGTCTCGCCCTTGGCTTCGATAAACGGCTTGCCCTGCTCCATCACCATCAGGGTGGCGATGGAGTCGGCTCGTTCGCGCAGCAGATCGGCGGCCTTGCGCATGATCTTGGACCGTTCGACGGCGGAGGTCCGGCTCCAGATCTTGAAGCCCTTTGCGGCGGCGGCAAGGGCCCGGTCAAGGTCGGCAACGCCGGCTTGGGCGACGGTGCCGATCTGCTCGCCTGTCGCCGGATTGATCACGGGGAGGGCCTTGCCGGCCGCGGCCGGGGCCCAGCTGTTGTCAATCAGCAGGTGCGTGTCGGGATACATGGCAGTTCCTCGGTTATTTGCGCGACAGGTTACGCGCCTCGGGAGGGTCGCGCAAAGGCTTGCTAGGCCAGGACGTCCTCCAAGCGTATCGGCAGATCCCGCACACGAACCCCCGTCGCATGATACACCGCGTTGGCGACTGCCGCCGCTACGCCGACCATCGGCAACTCGCCCAAACCCTTCAGCCCGACCGGATTGGCGTTCTGGTCGTCGCCGCCATCCAGCAGCGTGGCCGTGATGGCGGGGATGTCGGCGTTCACCGGCAGCAGGTATTCCGAGATGTTGGCGTTGACGATCCGGCCGGTGTTCTCGTCCACCATCGTCTCCTCCAGCAGCGCCATGCCGACGCCGAAGGTCATGCCGCCGATCAGCTGACTATGCGCCGTCTTGGCATTCAGCACCCGTCCGCCATCGAACACGCCCACCAGCCGGGACACGCGTATTTCGCCCAGCATCGGGTCGACTCGCACCTCGGCGAACTGGGCACCGAACGAATGCAGGGAGTGCGTCTTCTTGCCCTTCTCCTTCGGCGGGCCCTTGGCATCCCCCACCACGTCAATGCTCTCGACACCCCGCCGGGCCAGCATCTCGCCGACCGTGATGCGGCCTTGCGGGCCGGCGACGGCGCCGTCCTGCAGGCGGCAAGCGGCCGGGTCGGCGCCCTGCCAACCGGCGTCCGAGATCGCCATCGCCACCGCATGGTCCCGCGCCTGCCGGCACGCCACGAGCACGGCGGACCCGACGCTGGCCGCCGTCTGGGAGCCGCCGGACACGGGGGCTGACGGGAAGCGGGTATCGCCGAGCTCGAAGCGCACGCGCTCGATCGACAAGCCCAACTCGTCCGCCGCCAGCTGCGCCATCACGGTGTAGGTGCCGGTGCCGAGGTCCTGCGTGGCCGATTGCAGCACGGCGCTGCCGTCGGCCATCAGGCGGACGCGCACGCTGGCCGGGCTCTGGTTCACCGGGTAAGTGGCGGTCGCCATGCCCATGCCCACGAGATAGTGGCCGTCCCGCATCGAGCGCGGTTCCGGCATGCGGCGGCTCCAGCCGAAGGCGGCGGCACCCTGGGCGTAGCACTCGCGCAGCCGCTTGGAGGAGAACGGCAGGTCCTCGGACGGGTCGGTTTCCGTGTAGTTCTGTAAGCGGAACGCGACGGGATCGATCTTCAGCTCGGCCGCGATTTCGTCCATCGCCGATTCCAAGGCGAACACGCCGGAAGCCTCGCCGGGTGCCCGCATGTAGGTCGGCAGGCTCTGGTTCACCGCGACCAAGCGGTGCGTGACGGCGACGTTCGGGCAGGCGTAGAGCATCTCGGTGGCCAGGGCCACGGGCTCCACAAACTCGCCGAGCACGGGTTGCGACATCTGGCTGATGCCGTCATGGCGGACGGATTGCAGCATCCCGTCTTGCGAGACCCCGAACGCCAAGCGTTGCACCGTTGCCGGGCGGAAGCCGTTGGACGTGTACATCTGCTGGCGGGACAGCACGAGCTTCACCGGGCGGCCGACGATCTTGGCCGCCATCGCCGCGAGCGCCGCCGGCGGCCAGGTGTTGCCCTTGCTGCCGAACCCGCCGCCGACGAAAGGGCAGATCACCCGCACCTTGGTCTTGTCGATGCCGAACAGCCCGGCAAGCGTGGCCTGCGCGCCGCCGATGCCCTGACTGGCCGTCCAGACGGTGAGCTGGTCGCTGTCCCACGCCGCGATGGTTGCGTGCGGCTCCATCGGGTTGTGGTGCTCGACGGGGGTGGTGTAGGTCGCTTCGAAGCGAAGCTGCGCGCCGTCGAACGCGGCCTTCACGTCGCCGCGGGCACTGTCGGGCGAGCGCTCGCCGTTGCGGAAGGTCTTCGGCACGTAGGCCTGGTCCAGTGCCCCGGCCATCGTCGTCTGCGCCTCGCCTTCCTTGTAGTGCAGCTTGACGGCAGCGGCAGCGGCCTGGGCCCGCTCGAGCGTGTCAGCGACGACGATGGCGACGTGCTGGCCGTTATACAGCACATCCGAGGTCTGCAATGTCGGCGCGGTGATCGCCTGAGGTGGCCCGGCGTTCTTCTTCAGCGGCAGAGCGTTGTCGGGCGTCACGATGGCGAGCACACCGGGCATGCCCTGCGCCGTGCCCAGCTCGAACCCGGCAATCTGCCCGGCCGCGATCGTGCTCTGCACCAACACTGCGTGAACGACGGAAGGGATGGCGAACTCCGCCGCGTATCGCGCAGCACCGGTCACCTTCTGGCGGCCGTCCTTGCGATCGATCGGTTGTCCCGTGATCATGACCCGGCTTCCTTACGCTGCGGCCAGCTGGAGCCCACGAAGCACCGTGCGCTGCATCAGCTTGACCTTGAAGGCGTTGTCCTTGGTGGAGTGGGTACCCTGCCCGGCCAGTTCGGATGCGGCCAGGAAATTGGCGTCCGTTGCCGGCTGGCCGTGCAGCGCCGCCTCCACCTGCGGCAGGCGCCAGGGCTGGTGCGCGACGCCGCCGCAGGCGATGCGGATCTCGCGGACCGTCCCGTTGTCGATATCCAGCGCCACAGCGGCGGACACCACCGCGAACTCGAACGTCGCCCGGTCCCGCACCTTGACGTAGCGGGATTTGCGGGCTGACGGGCT
>CAXSEG010000181.1:0-9572 GCA_964235545.1 uncultured Acetobacteraceae bacterium | reverse complement strand
AGAGCCCGCTGCGCGGCATCGAGTTCGTCACCCGCAAGGTCACCGACGGCGTGGCTCGCATCAAGCTCGGGCTGGCGACGGAGCTGTCGCTCGGCAACCTCGACGCCACGCGGGATTGGGGCCACGCGCGCGACTACGTGGAGGCCATGTATTTGATGCTGCAGCAGAATGTAGCCGATGACTACGTGATCGCCACCGGCCGCACCACGTCGATCCGCGACCTGTGCACGATCGCGTTCGGCCATGCCGGGTTGATCGCCGAGGACTATGTCAAAACCCGGTCCGACCTAATGCGGCCGGCGGAGGTGGACGTGCTGTTGGGTGACTCGTCCAAGGCGCAGCAGGTTCTCGGCTGGCGGCCTGCCACCTCGCTCGAGGACATGATCGCCGAGATGGTCGAGGCGGACCTGGCCCGTCACCGTGCCCGCATGGCTGCCTGACCATGCCGGCGGCGCTCACCCGCCGCATGGACCGTATCCTGGTGACCGGCGCCTCCGGCTTCGTGGGCCGCCACCTGACGGTGGCATTGCAGGCCGTATTCCCGGGTGCGGCCGTGATGCCGTCAACGTTCGATGTGACGGACGCGGCAGCTGTGCGGGACGGGGTGCAGGCGGCCCGGCCCGATGCCTGCATCCACCTGGCCGCGGTCTCGGCTATCCCCGCCGCGCAGGCCGACCCCGACCTGGCCTGGCGCGTCAACCTTGGCGGCACGCTCACCCTCGCCCGGGCATTGGCCGCACTGCCCGGCTGCACCCTGCTGTTCGCTTCCACGGCCGACGCCTACGGGCAGTCGTTCAAGCGCGGTGTGGCGCTGGACGAAACGGCGGCGCTGAACCCGATGAACACCTACGGCGCCACCAAGGCGGCGGCGGACCTGGCATTGGGCGCGATGGCTCGGGAGGGCTTGCAGGTCATCCGTGCCCGGCCGTTCAACCACACCGGGCCAGGCCAGTCCGACCAGTTCGTCGTGGCCGCCTTCGCTCGCCAGGTGGCGCGGATCGCCGCCGGGCTGCAGCCGCCGGAGCTGAATGTCGGCGCGCTCGACCCGCTGCGAGACTTCTTGGACGTGCGGGACGTTTGCCATGCCTACGCGCTGTGCCTGCTGCACCGGGACGCACTCGTGTCCGGCACCGTGCTCAACATCGCCTCCGGCCATCCCCGGCGCGTGGGCGACGTGCTGGCGGAGCTGCTGGCGCTCGCCGGCGTCGAGGCGGCGGTACGGACCGACCCGGCCCGCTTGCGCCCGTCCGAGATCACACTGGCGGCCGGCGACTCAGCCTTGGCGCGGCGCGTGCTGCAATGGGCGCCCGCCATGCCGTGGTCAAAGACCCTGACCGAGATGCTAGCCGATTGGCGGGTACGGGTCGTCTCGGAACCGGCCTGAGGCGCCTCACGCCCAATCTTGTGACAGTAGACTTCCTCACCCAGGTCGCATTTGTGCTCATCGGGATTGCGGCGTTCGCGGCAATACCCCCGGCGCGGGCTTGGCAAAGTTGGCTCTGCGCCGCCTTGCTGATAGCAGCAGTCGCCGGATCTCTGCTGGCGGTGCAGCGTTCCGTGGTCGGGCCGCTCGGGCTTGGACTCTGATGGAGGGAGCGTCTCCGACTGGTTTAGACGATCCCAGTCGCTGTGCCGATGTAAGTCTTGCCGGAGTAATCGGTCGCGGTGAGCGCCACGAGAACATTCGGCGCCGAATAGGTGTATTGAGTGAACGCAAAACCCGGGTTCGCGGGCAGGAAACTCGGATTTGCGACTTCTTGGGCCAGGATGCCCGGGTTGGTCGCCTCGTTGCCGTAATACGTGACGACGCTTGCCCCATTCGGCTGGAAGAACCCTGTGTCGCGCACCGTCGGAGCACCCGTCGCCGGGTCGAGCGTGTAATCCGCTTGGATCGCGCCGTTCGCCACACCCGAGGCCGTCGTCAAGAAATACATGACGTCCTCGGTGTTATGAACGTTGTCCAGGGTGATCGTGGCTGCCGCAAACGGAGCGCCAGCTGGAGGAATGACCTGCGTTACCGTCACTGCCAAAATATATGCTCCTGGTGGAAGATGTCGCGATGCGGAGACCCGCCCAGGGCGACGGCTTAGCCGAACCCACTCCGTTTGCAAACGGGCGTGCTGGACTGTTCCTCAAGCGTGGCATTCGGTTGGCAGCGGTAGCCAGGTGAACAACGCGAACCCGTGTAACGCTGCCTCGGCATGCAGGCGCAGCCCGTGCAAGCCGACCAGCACTGCGACGGCCGCCAAGGCCGCTGGCCAGCCTCTCGCCGGCGGCCGCGGACCTGCCAGCAAAGCGAGCACTGCCACTCCCGCCAGGCCAATCGCGCCACCCAGCAGCACCTCCGGCACCGAGTGCGCGTGCACCGCCAGGCGGGAGAGGCCGAACAGCACCGCGAAGCTGACCGGGATGGTTGCCAACGCGGCCGCCGGCAACCGCGAACGCAGGAACAGCACCAGCCCACCCCCCATGATCATGCCAGCGGCGGCCGTGTGGCCGCTCGGGCTGTGGATGCCGCTGGCACCGAGTATGCTGAAGCAGGCGAAGAACACGTATTTCAGCAGGGCGATGGTGCCAAGCACGCCCACCACGGCGAAACTCCAGGCGGCACAGCCTCGCCACCAGCCGGACAGCGCCAGCATCAGGCCGATCACGGCGGCCAGCGGCAGCATGACAGCCTGGTCCGCGAAGTCAGTCAGGAACGCCATCGGTCAGCGGTAGCGGCGGTACCGGTGATAGGCCGGCACGTATCGCGGGCGGTCGGTGCGGTGACTCCGGTAACCGTGATAGCTGGGGTAGCTCCGGCTGCGGTGATAGCTGGTCCGGCGGTCGCTGCGGCTGCTCCGGTAGGCGCCGCGCCGCTGGTAGCCCGACCGGGGGTGATAGCTGTAGCGCCGCGGGCCGTAGCTGGATCGCCGATGGGATCGGCCGAGGCCGCGGTAGAACGAGCGCTGGTAGGCCCGCCGGCCGGGCGAGCCGGGGTTGCCGCCGGGCGCCGGCGTGGTCAGCGCCTCCAGCGACAGCTTGTTCATCTGGTCGGGCGACGCCTGGGCACGGGCCGGGCCGACCTCCGGCAGCAGCCAGACCGCGACGAGGAGGAGGATCGAGAGCCGTCGCATGCGCGCACCTTGATGGAAGCCAGTTTGTCGCCGATACAGAACCACCGCCCCCGGCGCAACCTTGCGCCGTTATTGACGTCGCTGCCGGTTTTGCCCATACCTCGCGCTCCGGGCGCCCGAGGCGCTCTGCCCTCAAGGGCGCCGCCGCTCCGCGATGGTCGCGCAGCGGCGTGATTTGCGTTGTGGAGTGACCGCGATGTTCGACACGCTGTCGGGCAAGCTGAACGGGGTATTCGAGGGGCTGCGCAAGCGCGGCCGCTTGTCCGAGATCGACATCGCGGAAGCGCTGCGCGAGGTGCGCCTGGCCTTGCTCGAGGCGGACGTTGCCCTTCCGGTGGTGAAGGACTTCATCGCCAAGGTGCGCGAGGCCGCGACCCAGATCGAGGTGCTCGAAAGCGTCGCTCCCGGCCAGCAAGTGATCAAGGCCGTCAACGACGCAATGGTTGACGCCCTGGGCGGGGCCGGCGCCGTGCCGCTGAACCTGGCCGCCGCTGCTCCTGTGCCGATCCTGATGGTCGGCCTCCAGGGCTCCGGCAAGACCACGACTTCCGGCAAGATCGCGTTGCGCCTGAGCCAGCGCGAGAAAAAGAAGGTGTTGCTCGCCTCGCTGGATACCCAGCGCCCGGCCGCCCAGTTGCAGCTGGCGCAGCTCGCCCAACAGGCCCGGGTCGCCAGCCTGCCGATCGTCGCCGGGCAGACCCCGGTGGAGATCGCCCGCCGCGCGATGGAGACGGCCCGGCGCGAAGTCTATGACGTGGTGATCCTGGACACCGCGGGCCGCCTGTCGATCGACGCCGCGTTGATGGACGAGGTGCGCGCTATCCGCGCCGAGACCAGCCCGGCGGAGACGCTGCTGGTGGTGGACGCGATGACCGGCCAGGACGCCGTGAACACCGCCCGCGCGTTCAACGAGGTGCTCGGCATCACCGGCATCGTGATGACCCGGATGGACGGCGATGCGCGCGGCGGTGCGGCCCTCTCCATGCGGGCGATCACCGGCGCCCCGATCAAGCTCACCGGTTCCGGCGAGAAGATCGACGCGCTGGAGGATTTCCACCCCGAGCGCGTCGCCGGCCGTATCCTGGGCATGGGCGACATCGTCGGCCTGGTGGAGCGCGCCGCCGAGACCGTCGACGAAGAGGAGGCCGAAAAGCTCGCCGCCAAGATGATGGCCGGCAAGTTCGACCTCGACGACTATGCCAAGCAGCTGAAGCAGATCACCAGGATGGGCTCGATCTCCTCCATCGTCGGCATGCTGCCCGGCATGGGCCAGGCCAAGGAGGCGCTGGAGAGTGCCAACATCGACAAGACGGTGTTGGCCAAGCAGGGCGCCATGATCTCCTCCATGACGATGAAGGAACGCCGCACCCCGGACATCATCAAGGCGAGCCGCAAGAAGCGCATCGCCGCCGGGTCGGGCTCCACGGTGCAGGACGTGAACAAGTTGCTGAAGCAGTTCGACGACATGTCCACGATGATGAAGAAAATGCGCAAGCTGGGGCAGAAGGGGCTGATGCGCCACGGCCTCGGCGCGATCATGCCGAAAGGCATGGGCGGCCAGCAGCGCCGGCCCTATTAACGATCAAGCAAGGACACACCCATGGGACTGAAGATTCGCCTGGCCCGCGCGGGCGCCAAGAAGCGGCCGTATTACCACATCGTGGTTGCCGACAGCCGCTCGCCGCGGGATGGCCGGTTCATCGAGAAGCTCGGCAGCTACAACCCGATGCTGCCAGCCGACCATGCCGAGCGCATCCGGCTACAAGACGAGCGCATCACCCACTGGTTGAGCGAGGGCGCGCTGCCGACCGACAGGGTTGCCAAGTTCCTCGGCCGTGCCGGCCTGGCGCCGATGCCCGTGTTCCGCGAGCAGCCCGTGCAGTCCGCGCCGAAGAAGAAGGCTCAGGAGCGGGCCAAGGCAGCCGTCGGCGCCTGATGCCGCAGCAGCGCATCCTGCTGGGCGTAGTGGGCCGTCCGCATGGCGTGCGGGGGCTGCTGCATGTGCACAGCTACACCGCGAGCCCGGCCGACCTCGCCGCCTACGGTGCGCTGAACGACGAATCCGGCCGCAGCTGGACGGTGGCGTGGCGCAGTGACGGCGTCGCCGAGCTGAGAGATATGGCCGGCAAACCGGTGCCCGACCGCACGGCAGCGGAGCGGCTGGTGAATACTCGGCTGTATATCGATCGCGACCGGCTGCCCAAGCCGGAGCCTGACGAGTTCTACCTTGCCGACCTGGTCGGGCTCTCGGCCGTGGCGCCGGACGGCTCGGTGCTCGGCCGGGTGGACGCCGTGCACGATTACGGCGCCGGTGCCAGCCTGGAAATCGGCGCGTTGCTGATCCCCTTCACCCGCGCATGCGTGCCCGAGGTGGATACCACTGCCGGCCGGATCGTCGTGGTGCCGCCGGAGGAGATCATCGCCGCCCCTTCTCCCCCTTCCCTTGTGGGAGGCGACGGAGCTGCCGAAGGTTCTGCGGACCCGCTTGGCCCGTGGAATGGCGGCGGAGGGCAGGCGGAGGGATGGGACACACGGCATCACGGGTCAGCTTCGAACGCCCCCGAGGCCAGCCAATGACCTGGCGTGCCACGATCCTCACCCTGTTCCCCGAGATGTTCCCCGGCCCGCTCGCCACGGCCCTCGCCGGCAAGGCGCTTGCCAACGGCATTTGGTCGATCGAGACCCGCAACATCCGCGACGCCGGCCGCGGCCGCCACCGCAGCGTGGACGACACCCCGTTCGGCGGCGGCGCCGGCATGGTGTTGCGGCCGGACGTGGTCGACACCGCGATCGAACCCGTCGCCGACGGCCGCCCCCTGTTCTACCTCACCCCTCGTGGCCGTCCCTTCCGCCAGGCCGATGCCACCCGCCTGGCCGCCGCCGGAGGCATTATCCTGCTCTGCGGTCGCTACGAGGGGATCGACCAGCGGGTCATCGACGTCCGCGGTGCAGAGGAGGTCAGCATTGGCGACTATGTCCTCTCCGGCGGTGAACTGGCCGCCATGGTGGTGCTTGACGCCGCCATCCGCCTGCTGCCCGGCGTGATGGGCGCCGCCGAGAGCGCCGTCGAGGAGAGTTTCAGCACCAACCTGCTCGAGTATCCGCACTACACCCGCCCCGCCGATTGGCACGGCCACCCCGTGCCCGGCGTCCTGCTCAGCGGCGACCACGCCGCCATCGCCCGCTGGCGCCAGGATCAGGCGCTCGAGACCACGCGGACCCGCAGGCCCGACCTGCTGCCGCATCCCGTTGCATCCGGCGTCACCGCGCCGTAACTCAGACTATTGAAGGACCCATCATGAACCTGATTCAGGAATACGAGGCCGGCGAAATCGCCCGCCTGACCGCCGCCCGCGCGGTCCCCGAGTTCGCGCCCGGCGACACGCTGCGCGTCTCGGTCAACATCAAGGAGGGCGAGCGCTCCCGGGTGCAGGCTTTCGAGGGCGTGTGCATCGCCCGCTCCAACAAGGGCCTGAACAGCAACTTCACCGTGCGTAAGATCAGCTACGGCGAGGGCGTCGAGCGCGTATTCCCGCTATACGCACCGACCATCGCCTCGATCGACGTGGTGCGCCGCGGCGACGTGCGCCGGGCCAAGCTGTATTATCTGCGTGGCCGCCGCGGCAAGTCCGCGCGGATCGCGGAAAAGGCGCGCGATACGCGCGTCACTGAGACGGTTGCCGCCGAGTAGACACAACCACAAAACGTCATGCCAGGGTCTGGCCCTGGCGTCCACGGCGTTCCACTTCCACCGGCCGGCGGCGGCGGAACCGGTGGATACCCGGATCAAGTCTGGGCATGACGGTAGGGAATGGAAATGCCGCGCACGCTATTCGACAAAGTCTGGGATGCACACGTCGTCGACCGCACGGATGACGGCACCTGCGTCCTCTACATCGACCGCCACCTGGTCCACGAGGTCACCAGCCCGCAGGCCTTCGAGGGCCTCCGCCTCGCCGGCCGGAAGGTCCGCCGCCCGGATGCCACGATCGCCGTGGTGGACCATAACGTCGCCACCGAGGACCGCCGGTCCGGCATCAAGGAGGAAGACAGCCGCATCCAGGTCGAGACCCTGGAGACCAACGTCGCCGAGTTCGGCGTGCCCTACATCCCGCTGCTCGACGCGCGGCAGGGCATCGTCCACATCATCGGCCCGGAGCTGGGGATCTCGCTGCCCGGCACGACCATCGTCTGCGGCGACAGCCACACCTCCACCCACGGCGCCGTCGGCGCCCTCGCCTTCGGGATCGGCACGTCCGAGGTCGAGCACGTGCTCGCAACGCAAACCCTGCTGCAGAAGCCGGCCAAGAACATGCTGGTGCGCGTCGAGGGCGAGTTGGCCCCCGGCGTCACCGCCAAGGACGTGATCCTCACCATCATCGGCGAGATCGGCACCGCCGGCGGCAACGGCCACGTTATCGAATACGCTGGCAGCGCCATCCGTGGCCTTGACATGGCCGGCCGCATGACAGTCTGCAACATGACCATCGAGGCCGGCGCCCGGGCCGGCATGATCGCGCCGGACGAGACCACCTTCGACTACGTCCGCACCCGTCCGCAGGCCCCGAAGGGCGAGGCGCTCGAGCAGGCGATCGCGTATTGGCGCACCCTGCCCTCCGACGAGGGCGCACACTACGACCGCATCGTGGAACTGAACGCGGCCGAGATCGCCCCGATGGTCAGCTGGGGCACGAACCCCGAGGCCGTGCTGCCGATCACCGGCAGCGTGCCCGACCCGGCCACCTACACGGACGAGGCAAAGGCCGCGCAGGCCCGTCGCATGCTGGACTACATGGGCCTGCAACCCGGCCAAAAGCTCGCCGAACTACCGGTGGACGTCGTGTTTATCGGCAGCTGCACCAACGGCCGCATCGAGGACATGCGCGCCGCATCGTCCATCATCCGCGGCCGTCACGTCGCCCCCGGCGTGCGCGCCATGGTCGTGCCCGGCAGCGGCTTGGTGAAGCAGCAAGCCGAGCAGGAGGGCATCGACCGCCTGTTCCTGGACGCCGGGTTCGAGTGGCGGGAGGCCGGCTGCTCCATGTGCCTCGGCATGAACCCGGACAAGCTCACCGCGGGCCAACGCTGTGCCAGCACGTCCAACCGCAACTTCGAGGGCCGGCAAGGCCCCGGCGGCCGCACTCACCTGCTCTCCCCCGCCATGGCGGCCGCCGCGGCGATCACGGGGCGCCTGGCCGATGTGCGGGAGATTGGGTAATGCAGCCCTTCACCACGCTGATCGGTGTCGCGGCCCCGCTGCCACTAGCGAACGTCGACACCGATAAGATCATTCCCGCTCGCTTCCTCAAGACCATCAAGCGCACTGGCCTCGGCATCCATCTGTTCGACACCCTGCGCTACGACCCGGCAGGCGCCGAGCGGCCCGAATTCGTGCTGAACCAACCCGCCTACCGCAACGCCGAGGTGCTGATCGCGCATGAAAATTTCGGCTGCGGCTCCTCGCGCGAGCACGCTCCCTGGGCGCTGCTGGATTTCGGCATACGCTGCGTCATCGCGCCTGATTTCGCCGACATCTTCTTCAACAACAGCGCCAAGAACGGCATCCTGTGCATCCGCCTGCCCCGCGCCCTCTGCGACCTGCTCATGACCGACGCCCAACTCGGCGCCAACGCAAGGCTGACCGTGGATCTTGCGCGCCAGGTTGTGATCCGCCCCTCCGGCGAGGAGATCCCCTTCGACGTCGACGCGTTCCGTAAGCACTCTCTACTGAACGGCTTGGACGACATCGGCCAGACCCTGCAACGCACCCAAGCGATCGACACCTACGAGGCCAAACAACCCGCCTGGCTCCCCGCCACGTCCGCCTAGCCTTTTCTTCTCCCTCTCCCCTTGAGGGAGAGGGCCGGGGTGAGGGGTAGGCCAGGCACCCACTCTCCAACGGAGCCGCCAAGATGCCCGCCAACAAAAAACTCCTCCTCCTCCCCGGCGACGGCATTGGCCCTGAGGTCATGACCCAGGTCCGCCGGGTCATCGACTGGATGGCGATCCGGCGGCACGCCAGCTTCGAACTTGCCGAGGGCCTGGTCGGCGGCGCCGCGATCGACGGTGAGGGCCGCGCCATCAGCGAGCAGACCGTCGCCCGCGCCAAGGAGGCGGACGCCGTCCTCTTCGGCTCCGTCGGCGGTCCGCAATGGGATCATCTCGGCTTCGACAACCGCCCCGAACTCGCCATCCTCACCCTGCGCCGCGAATTGGGCCTGTTCGCCAATCTCCGCCCCGCCATCGTGCTGGACCCGTTGCTTGACGCCTCCACGCTGAAGCCGGACGTGGTCCGCGGCCTCGACCTGATGATCGTGCGCGAGAGCACCGGCGGCATCTATTTCGGCGAACCCCGCGGCGTCGAGACCCTGCCCGACGGCCAGCAACGCGCGGCGACCACCGAGATCTACACCACCAGCGAGATCGAGCGCGTTGCCCGCGTTGCCTTCGAAC
>CAXSEG010000180.1:0-9675 GCA_964235545.1 uncultured Acetobacteraceae bacterium | reverse complement strand
CAAACTCGACGAATCACGATTTGCCCCGGCTGCCCAGCCATCATTCGATCATGCCGCGACCGTTTCGAGACAGCCTCTTACAGTGCACAGTTATAAACTGATCAGGAAATTCCAAATGGCTGCGTCGTCGGGATCTGGCCGGCTGGACAGCCTGGTTTGAACTGACCCGTTATATCCTGGTGGTCAAGAACATCATAAGCCTTGTGCATCCTAATCATGGATTTAGAATACGGTGCCGAAAAAGGAGGTCAGCTTGTTTTATGTCGATTCAACAACATTGTCTGGCTACTGCTCGCACGCGTTGGAAGTAGAAGCTTCCTTGCGATTGAAAGTAGACTTCGAGCGGGCGCTGTATGATGATTTGGAGTTTTTGTTCCTGTGTTTTACCAACAGGTGCGGCAGCAACTTTGTCGCAGAAACCCTGGCTTCCAACGGCAGCCTCAACGTCGCGTCGGAGTGGTGGAACGGCGGCGAGATCCTACGGGTCTGCCGCGACCAGAAGCTTGAGGACTTCGGCCAATACTTCAATGGTACGTGCCGCTACAACATGCGGAACGGCCGCCTGATCTCCAAGCTTGCCGTGGAGAACTTGGTGCTGCTTCACAGCTCGGGCTTCTTCGATTCACCTGATCTCCGGTGCCGGTTCCTTATTGTCGAGCGGTCGGATCGGCTTGACCAAGCGATCTCGTTGGTTCTCGCTCAAGAAACATCGGCCTGGGCTTTCAACAATCCCCCGACCAAGGCGCGATCGGACGTTGCGTATGATCGCTCGAAAGTCGACGCCTGCCTGAGCGCCATTGACGACCAAACCGCCAGGCTGTGGGCTTTCTTCGAATTGAATTCGATCGTACCCATACAGATAAGCTATGAGGCGTTCGTGGAAGATCCGAGCTATCAGACCGGCGTTGTCGGGAGGCAACTCGGCATTCCTGCACTGTCTAGCATTCAGGCAAACGTGAACGTGCGAAAGCAGGCCGACGAGACAAACCTGGAGTGGCGTAGCCGCTACACCGGTCTTGCTACGAACGCGCGCTAATACCAGAGGCATTTAAGCCTGGCTCTGGGTGGTTTTCTATTTCTGCGCGGGTGTGATTCGCTGATCCCTGTCCCGATTCGCAGGAGGCCGGTTTGGCAGTTTCGATTACCCGGACAGAGTTCGACGCGGCGGGCCTGCGGCAAGCGGCAACGCGGGCCACGGATGCCGACGCGGCACGGCGCATGTTGGCGCTTGCTCTGGTGCTTGACGGCCATACCCGCACCGAAGCAGCGCAACCTGCGGCATGGATCGCCAGACCCTCCGCGATTGGGTGCATCGCTATAACGACCAAGGCCTGGCCGGACTGCCGGATCGCAAGGCCCCAGGGGCTGTGCCCCGCCTGACGGCCGGGCAGCAGGCCGAGGTTGCCGCCCTTGTGCGCTCCGGTCCCGATCTGGCCGAGCATGGCGTGGTCCGCTGGCGCCGGACCGACCTGTCGAAGGTAATCGCGGCCCGTTACGGCGTCACGCTGGCGGAGCGCAGCGTCGGCGCCCTGCTGGCACGGCTCGGCTTCCGCCACATCTCGGTGCGGCCGCACAACCCGGCCCAGGACCCCGCAGCCATCCAGACGCATAAAAAAACTTTGCAGCTCTCGTAGTCGACGCGATCCCCGAGCTCGCCCGCGGCAAGCCCATCGAACTCTGGTGGCAAGACGAGGCTCGCATTGGCCAGCAGGGCACGCTGACCTACACCTGGGCCGACAAGGGTGGTCGGCCGCCAGCGCCGCGCGATTGCCGCTACAGCTGGGCCTATATCTTCGGCGCCGTCTGCCCGGCCCGCGGCACGGGCGCGGCCCTCGTGCTACCCTATGCCGGCAAGGAGGCCATGACGCTGCACCTGGCCGAAATCAGCAAAGCCGTCGCACCCGGCGCCCATGCAGTCGTCATCATCGACGGTGCCGGGTGGCACAGGCCAGGTGGCAAACTCAAGTTGCCCGACAACATCAGCACGCTCACGCTGCCACCCTACAGCCCAGAGCTGAACCCGCAGGAGAACATCTGGCAGTTCCTGCGCCAGAACTACCTGTCGAACCGCGTGTTCGACACCGACACCGCCATCGTCGATGCCTGTTGCTCAGCGTGGAACGCACTCATCGCGCAGCCACAGCAGATCACGTCCATCGCCTCACGCGACTGGGCTAAACAAGTCATGATCTGATGCCGTTGATATCATTCTCGGTCTCGTCGCCTGGCACGTGATCGTGGCCGTGCTGAAAATCGATCCGCAGATCGTGCCGCGGCCTTGGGACGTCATCCGCATGCTGTGGGCGCTCGGCCGCAGCGGCCAGCTGACGGACGCGACGCTGGTGACGCTGGAGGAAACCTTGGGCGGGTTCGTGGTCGGCTCGTTGCTGGGAAATGGCTTGGCGGTGATGCTGTCGGAAATACGGGTCCTGCGCCTGATCCTGCAGCCTTACATCGTGGCGCTGCAGGCGGTTCCCAAGGTCGCCGTCGCGCCTCTGTTCCTGATTTGGTTCGACTTCGGCGTGCAATCGAAAGTGGCGCTGGTGATCAGCATCATGTTCTTCCCGGTACTGGTCAACACGCTGGTAGGGCTGGAAAGTGTGGATGCCGACCAGTTGGAACTGATGCGGGCCTATCGCGCCTCGCGCTGGCAAACGCTTCGCCGGGTCAAGCTATATGTGGCGTTGCCCTATGTGTTTGCCTCGTTCGAGGTAAGCCTGGTGCTATCGCTGACGGCCGCCGTCATTGCGGAGATGTTGGGATCGGGCACCACGATCGGGTTGGGAACGCTGATCAACATCTACAGCGCCAGCATGGCGTCCGCGGCGGTGTTCGCCGTGCTGGTGGCGCTTTCCATCCTCGGCGTGCTGCTGCAAGCGCTCGTGTTGCTGGCCGGCTCCCGCTGCCTGGCCTGGCAACGTCCGGCCGGCCGGTAACGCACCCACCAAGCAAGGATCATCGTCGTGTCACGCTCCGAGACCATGCACCTTGCCGCCGACATCTCGTTCATCCACACCGACCATCTATGGCGGACGGCCGGATCGTGGGTCGGCTACGACTATTATGGCCCGGACTTCTACGAGGATGTCGCCCGCAGCGCCGCGCGTGGCGTGTTCGACATGCTGTTCTTCGGCGACGCGGCCGAGACGCCGGAGCTGTTCGGCGGCAATTTTCCTGGACGCGCTGCCGGCGCAGGCCGGGCTGATGGAACTCTCGTATCAATACGGTGTCGACTTCTCCATCATCCCCGGTGACATGAGGCTGAGCGACGCTGCGGAACTGGTGCGCGCTCAGCAGGTTCATTGAGGAAGCTTCCTCGAAACCGTCGAGACCGAGCCGCCGCAGACCACCGTGGAGGAGCTTGGCCGCCGGTTCATCAGCGAGCGGAGCGCCCATGTCATCGGGACCCCGGCGCAGGTCGCCGACCAGCTACAGGCGTTCCACGATGCGGGCGGGCGAAACGGCGGCATCATCCGCGGTGCTCGACTCAAATCAGTCCGCTTTGGAGCACTCCGGTCACTGAGCTGGACGTCCAAGATCCGGCGCAAAGTTGGTCCTGGTCGGAGATTGCTGCGTAAGCTATCGAACGTCATACCCCGAGATAAGCTGTTTTCAGCTTCGGGTCCTCGATCAAATCAGCCGTTCCGCCTTTCAGCGCGACCCTGCCATTCTCCATCACATAGGCCCGGGTGGCCACGCCCAACGACTGCAATACGTTCTGCTCCACCAGCAGGATGGACAGCCCATCCGCGTGGAGCCGTCGAATCAAACCGAACAGCTCGTCCGTCAACAGCGGTGACAACCCGAGCGATGGTTCATCCAGGATCAGCAGCTTGGGCTGGCTCATCAGCCCGCGGCCGATCGCCACCATCTGCTGCTCGCCGCCGCTCATCAGCCCAACCCGCTGGGCCAAACACTCGCGCAGCCGGGGAAACGTCTCCAGCACGTAATCCAGGCTGCGCGCCCGCGCCACCCGGCCCCGTCGGTAGGACCCGAGTTGCAAGTTCTCCCGCACCGACAGGGTCGGGAAGATTTTGCGGCCTTCCGGCACATGGATCAGCCCGGCAAGCACGATATCCGCCGGGTCGGCCCCAGTGATGTCCTGCCCGTCAAACACCACCCGACCGGATCGCGCCCGCAAAATGCCCGATAAGGTCCGGTTCAGCGTCGTCTTACCCGCCCCGTTGGCGCCCAGCAGCGCCACGATCTCACCGGGCGCCACCTGCAGGCTCATTCCGTGCAAGATCTGGAACGCGCCATAGCCCGCTACCAAATCGGTCGCGTCAAGCAGCATTGAAATCAAGAAGCATGGGCCATCCTCTCAGCCGCGCCGTGGCCGAGATACGCCTCGATCACCTTAGGGTTGGACGCGATCGCCTGCGGCGAGCCAGATGCGATCAACACACCTTGCGCCAGCACGTGCGCCTCATCCGCCAGCGCCGCGACAGCCTGCATGATGTGCTCGATCAGCAGGATGGTGACCCCACTCGCCCGCACGTCGCGGATCAGCGCCACGATCTCGTTGATCTCGGACGGGTTCAACCCTGCCATAACCTCGTCCAACAACAACAGCCGCGGCTCCGTCGCCAGTGCCCGCGCCACCTCCAGCCGCTTGCGCCCCGCCACGGTCAGCGCGGCCGCCGGCCGGTCCAGCATGCCACCCAGGCCAAGCCGTGTGCCGATCTCCCGCGCCCGCTCTCCGCCTCTGCGGCCCGGCGATGGCGCAGGAACGCGCCGACGCGGATATTGTGCGCCACCGACAGCCCGGCAAAGGGCTGGGTCACTTGGAAGGTCCGCACCATGCCCAGTGCGGCGATCCGCTCCGCCGCCCAGCCGGTTATGTCGGCGCCTTCGAAACGGACGCTGCCGTCAGTGGGCCGTACGAAGCCGGCGATCATCGCGAAGGTCGTGGTCTTCCCCGCCCCGTTCGGGCCCAGCAACGCCGTGATCGAGCCGGCCGGGACACGGAACGAGACCGACCGCACCGCGTGCAGGCCGCCGAACCGGACTGACAAGTCGCGCACCTCAAGCAGAGCGCAGCCTCGCGATGCCGCCGGGCAGGAAGGCGATGATTGCCAGTAGCACCAGCCCATACAGCATGGGTGCGAAGCCGGGCACGTTGATCCAGACCCGGGTGGTGTCGGCAACCAAGTGGAGCGCGATGGCGCCGAACACCGGGCCCAGCACGGTGCCAGCGCCGCCGATCATGGCAACCAGCAGCATTTCAATGCTGCGTTCGGGCCCGAACGCGATGTTAGGATCGATATAGAGGTAGGTCTGGGTATACAGCACGCCGCCGATCGCGGTCAGGCTGCCGGACAGCGCCAGGGCGAGCACCTTCGTCCGCAGCACCTTCACGCCCAGCGCCCGCGCCGCGTCCTCGTTCTCCCGCACTGCGATCAGCTGGGCGCCGAAGCGGCTGCGTGTCAGCCAGTGCGCCACTGCCAGTGTCGCCAGCACGAGCGTGAGGGCTAGGCCGTAGGACAGCCGGCGGTCGGCAAACTGGAAGTTCGCCAGGCTCATGCGAACTGGTATCAGCAGGCCCAGCCCGGCCTGGGTATAATCTATGCTGTTGGCCAGGATGCGGAAGGCTTCCGCCATGGCCAGCGTCGCCAGCGCGAAATAGCTGCCGCGCAACCCGGTGCGGAACGACGCCCACCCCATCATCGCGCCCACCACGCCGCCGAGTAGCGCACCCAGCGGCAAACCTAGCCACGGATTGAGCCCGTACCGGGTTTGCAGGATGGCCGCTCCGTAGGCACCGAAGCCGAAGAACGTCGCATGGCCGAAACTGGTCAGCCCGCCGAAGCCACCGACCAGGTTCCAAGCCTGGCCCAATGCCGCCGAGATCGCCGTCAACATCGCAAGGTCGACCAGGAACTGCGAGTGCAGGGCGAACGGTACCAGGGCCAGGATGGCCATCATCACCACGATAGCGGACCTCACGCCCTGGCACCGAACAGGCCGGTCGGCCGCAGCAGCAACACCGCGACGAACACGATGGGCACGCAGATCGGCCCTAAACTCTCACCAAGAAATAGGCCGCCCACCGACTCCGTAATGCCGATCAGCAGGCCACCCAGCATGGCGCCCGGAAAGCTGCCCATGCCGCCCAACACGACGATGGTGAAGGCAACCAGCACGAAAACATTGCCCACGCTAGGGCTGACATAGAAGGTCGGCAGCAACAGGCACGCCGCCGCCCCCAGGCACGCCACCCCGATTGCGTAGGCCAGCGCGAACATCCGCTCTGGCCGGATGCCCACCAGCCGCGCGCCCTCCGGCTCCTTCGCGACGGCGCGAATGGCGCGCCCGGCGTCGGTCAGCGCCATGAACGCCCACAACACTCCAGCCAGCGCGATGGCGAACCCGAACGACACGAGCTTGGCCGTAGGCATCGATACCGGGCCGATATCGACCATGCTAAATGAGTAAGGCGTCTCGATCGTGCGGGTGTCGCCGGTGAACAGCACCAGCGCCAGATTATCCAGCACGACGGAAATGCCCAACGCTGCCAGCAGCGCCGTCGTCTCGTTACCGCGCGCGATGCGCCCGATCACCCCGGCATACAGCACCCAGCCGAACACGAACATCACGCCGGTCATCAGCGGCATGGCGGCATACGGGTTCAGCCCGGCGCGATCCGCCATTAGCCATGCACCGAACATCGCCACCATGAGCAACGAGCCGTGCGCGAAGTTGACGATGTGCAGCACGCCGTAGATCAGTGTCAGCCCCAGGGCCAGCAACGCATACACGCCGCCGCTGAGCACGCCGTTGATCACCGCCGGCAGCAGAAGATCAAGCAATGGCACTACGAACCTTGAACTCGGCGGTCCGGCTCAACCGGATGGGAGAAGCATCGAGCGGCCATTCAGCCATTCGAGGGTGTCGGAAACACCGGCATCGCGGACGCAAAAGCTTTGGGGAACACCAGCTTGACGTCTCCATCGAGGATTTGCGTGTTGACCGGTTGTGCGCCCGTGTTCTGACCGCCAACCATCTTCGTCGGGCCATAGGGCATGAAATGGCCGGACCACGTGCTGCTGGCCAACGATTGCACGATCTTGCTCCGGTCGGGCGATCCAGCACGCTCGATCGCATCGAAGAGGAACATCGTTGTCGCGTAGATCAAGAACACCTCGTAGGTGAACGCCAAGCCGTCCTTCTCTGCTCTCGCCTTCAAGGTCATAGCTGACGGTTTGCTGGGATCGAACCAATCGGTCGTGTCCATAATGTAGTTTGCCGCGACGCGGTTGCTTTGTACGAAGCGGTAGCTGGATGCGGCACCACCCAGGATATGGTATATCGCTTTCGGCTCCACCCGTTGCTGACGCAGGGTGGTCAGCAACAAGGCATCTTCGTTGTAGTAGCTCGAAGGGATCAGCACGTCCGGCTTGGCTTGCCGGATCCGCAGGGCGATGTTCGTGAAATCGCGTGTCGGTGTCGCATGCGGCAGCACCCCCACGACCTCGAAGCCCTTGCCGGGGAGACGTTCCGCCAGGAGCTTTGCCGTGCTGGTCCCGAACAGGGAATCTTCGTGCACCAACATGACGGTGCGGCACGGCTTGCCTGCGTCGTTGTTGATGGTCGCCAGGTTGTCCAGCCCGAAATCCACGAAGCTGCTGAACGCCGGGCCGAAGCGGAAGGAGAAGCCCTGTCCCTGCTGCAACACGCTGTCAGCCGTGCCGATGTCGACGGCATGGGGTAGCCCATGGCGCGCCGCAGCCTGCGCCATGACGACGGAGAGTGCGCTCGAGAAGGCGCCCAGTGCGGCGCAAGCCCCGGCCTCATGGATGCGGTCCACCTCTCCCGCTACTTGGTCGGGCCTGGATTGGGTGTCGGACCAGATTGGTTCGACCAAGGCTCCTTCCATCGAGCTGAACCCGCCCTTGGCATTCCAGTCTTCAACCGCATACCGGGCACCGGCCCGGCAAAGGGCGCCTGAAGCCGAGAGTGCACCCGTGACGGGATGAACGAAGCCGACCTTCACCGCGGGACCTACGGCATAGGCACCGCCGCTGATGCCCACGCCGGCGGCCAGGCCGGTTCCGACCAATGTGCGCCGACGAAGGCCTCGGTTCACGGGCGCGCCCCGGTCACCGCCTTGTCGACGGGTGCCTTATAGTTATTCTCCATGAACCACTTCAAATAAGCTTCGTAAGTGATGGCCGGATATTTCGGTGGGTTTTCTGCGGACGTGCAGCTCGGCAGACACTCTATCAAGTGGTCCGTGTTCGGATCGAAGAAGATCGGAGCGGAGAAGCGTTCCTCTCCCGTCTCATTAACCACTTTGTGCGGGGTAGAAAGAAAGCGGTCGTTCGTCCAGCGGCGCAAGATGTCTCCGCTATTGACCAGCATGGCGTCCGGCATGACGGGCGCCTCCATCCAGTCGCCACCCTTTGGCCTGATCCACAGGCCTGCGACTTTCGACGGTGGCAAGATGGTCATGAAGCCCGCATCCGAGTGCGGGGCGATCCCGAACTGGTTGGCTTCTGCAGGCATGGGTGGGTAATGCGACAGCCGGAATGCAAGCTGCGGGTCGCGGAACGCCGGCTCCAGCGCATCGTGCGGCATCCCGGCGGCCAGGGCGAACAGCGGGACGAGGCGCTTACCCAACCAATCCACCGACTGCATATAGTCCACCATCGTCTCACGAAACCCGGCCAGTTGGTCGGGCCAGGCATTCATGCCGCGGTATGGCTTGTTGTTGATTACATCAGGATCATGCGGGGAGCGCTCCCGCTTCATAAAGAACGATTCGACGAGATCCGGCTTGTCATTCTTGTTCAGGTCAGAGGTTTTGATTACACCCGACTTCAGGGGCATGTAGCCCGTGTTGACGGGTGTTAGCTTGCTTCTTACCTTCACCTCGGTTGGCAGCGCGAAGAAGCGGCTTGCCTCGGCGAATACAGCGTCGATCTTCCATTGTGGGATGCGGTGGTGGCGTATGAAGACGAAGCCGACATGCTCAAGGGCATGCCGCAACTGTACGACCAACTCGTCACGCTGCCTCACATCGTTGGTTTGCAGCCAATGGCCGAGGTCCAAGACCGGGACCTGTGCACTATCTGGGTTCGAGGCGATTCTCATGGCCTGGCTCATACTGGTTGTCCTTCAGGCTTGACGTTGATTGGCTTGCAGGCCGAGCGCCACAGCCTCGCTGTCACTGAGGTTGCGGTAATGAGCGTTGCCATGCGGGTAATGGTTGACCCGGAACACGTTGGCATCAGGGTCCGCAAGCACGACCTGATACACACCGTAGAACGTCATGGCCGCCGGCTTAAGCAAGGCGCCGCCGCTGGGCGCAACCCGGTCCGCGAGGCGGTCAACCGCCTCCGCGGTGTCGACTTCGTAAGTGGCCATGCCGCCGAGGCCAAGCGACCGATCAGAGACGTTGAGGATGTTCAACACGTCCATCGCGTGGAACCCGATGTTGTCGCCTGCCGGTGTTTGCAAGCCGCAGTACAACATCGACCGTAGTTCTTCCACCTCGCTGAAGCCCATGACCTCGATGTAGAAACGGGCGATGCGGTCCAGGTCTTGGCTGAAGTAGCTTACGAGCCGCAATCGCAATGCCTATTCCTTGCATAACCGCTGGACTGCCTCATGCTCGTCCACTCTTGGACCTAAGCGGCACTACTTCAGGGCGTAAACTAAAATCGTCCAAGCAGG
>CAXSEG010000179.1:0-9702 GCA_964235545.1 uncultured Acetobacteraceae bacterium | reverse complement strand
AGCGTCGCGCGCGTCACCAGCACGCCGCCCACATTCACCCCCTGCAGCCAGGCCACCGGCGTCAGCGACCCGGTGCGCCCCACTTGGATCCGGATATCCTCCAGCAGCGTCGTCGCCCGCTCCGCCGGGAACTTCCACGCGGTCGCCCAGCGCGGTGTCCGCCCGACGAAGCCCAGCCGCCGTTGCAGCGCCAGGCTGTCCACCTTGAACACCACGCCATCGATGTCGTACGGCAGCCCCGACCGGCGTGCGCCGATAGCGGCGTGGAACGTCTCCGCCCCGACGCGGTCCACCTGCTCGCTCAGCTCGTTGACGCTGAACCCCCAGTCCCGCAGCTGCTGCAGATACCCCCAATGCGTCTCCGCTGGCGGCTCGCTCGCTTCCCCGAACGCATAGGCGAACAGCCCCAACGGCCGCGCCGCCGTCACTTTCACGTCCAGCTGCCGCAGGCTCCCGGCGGCGGAGTTGCGCGGATTGGCGTAAGTGCGCAGGCCCGCCGCCGCCTGCGCATCGTTCAGCTTCAGGAAGTCGGCCTTGGTCATGAACACCTCGCCGCGGATCTCGATCCGCTCAGGTGCGCGGCCCCGCAGCCGGTTCGGCACGGCGTCCATCGTGCGCAGGTTGGCCGTGACGTCCTCGCCCTGCGTCCCGTCCCCCCGGGTAGCGCCGTGCACCAGCCGGCCGCGCACGTAGGTCAGCGAGATCGACAGCCCGTCGATCTTCGGCTCCGCCACCAGCGCCAGCGCGTCCTCCTTCAAGCCCAGGAACCGCCGCACCCGCACGCAGAACTCGTCGAACGCCGCCCGGCTGAACGCATTGTCCAGGCTCAGCATCGGCACGGCGTGGCGGATCTTGCCGAACCCGCTCGCCGTCTCCGCCCCCACCTTGCGGCTCGGGCTGTCCGGGCGGATCAGGCTGGAGAACCGCGCCTCGATCGCCGCATTGCGCTGGCGCAGCGCGTCATACGCGGCATCCGTAATCTCCGGCGCATCCTCGGTATTGTATGCCCGGTCGTGGTGCGCGATCTCCGCCGCCAGGCGCTCCAGCTCCGCAGCGGCCTCCTCCTCGGTCAGCTCGTCGGGCAGCCGTTCCGTCATCCGCCGCGCCAGTTGCGCAGGAACGCCGCCTCCTCGTCCGAAATCGGCTGGTTCACCACGCGCTCAGGCACCTCCCACACCACCAGCTTCGGTGGCGTCTCCTTGAACGCTGGGCTGCGGAAGTAATCCCGCCCGGCCAGCCAGAACGCGCCGCCCGCCTTCGCGAACTGCGCCACAGGGGCGGAGAACGCCTGCTCCAGCGCGCCCTGGAAATTGGCGTTCACGGAATACGAGCTGCCGATCAGCACGATCTGCGGCACCGGCGCGTCATCCAGCAGGCCGCCGCTCTCCGCCGGCGGGTTGGTTTCCGACGTCGTGGCCGGCGCCTCGCGGTCGGGCAGCGGGCGCAGCTTGACCGGCAGGCCGTCCGGCACGTGCTCCAGGCTCATCAGCCGCAGCAGGTCCCCGGCCCGTGCCGCCTCCGGGCCGTACTCCGTGTGGAACGGGCGATCGCGGTCCACCGGGGCGCTCGCCGCCGTCGACGTGGCCGCTGCCGCGATCTCCGCCCCGTCCTGGTTCCAGTGCGTGTCCGTCCGGTAGTACAGCTGCGTCCGGATGCCGCCATAAGTGCTCAGCAGGTCTACGACGTGCAGCCCGCCCAGTCTGCCGAGGAACGCCGCATACCGTGCCCGCGCCTGCGCCGCGTAAGGCACCCCGCACGCCCCTGCCTGCTCCACCCGCCGCTTGTCGGGTACGAACACGACCTGCAACGCGATACCCTGGTCCGCCAGCCCCTTCGCCACCGCGTGCAACGCGTCCGCCCGGGCCTGCATCGCCGCGTCCGAACCCGGCCACGGCCGCAGCTCCTCCGTGAGGTATAACCAGTCGCGGCACCCCACCGTCACCTGCGGCCCGCCGGACCCGAACACCCGCCAGCGCAGCACGCCGCCAGCCGTCGACAGGGCGTCCCCGATCGGCAGGTCGTGCGCCATCGCGTAGTTCACCGCCGCCGCCGTCTCGCCACCCAGGAACGCGTGCGGCGTCAGCGCCTCCGTCACCCGGCGCAGCGGCCCGGGGCTCGCGAGCGTTGCCACCCCCAGCCCGAAGCCGATTACCAGCACTGCGATCATCGCCCAACCCTGGGCCCGCGCGCCGGTCACGAACGGAGATCCGGCCATTAGAACTGGAAATACAAGAAGGGCACGGCGGCGCGGCTATACAGTAGCACCATTGCCAGCAAAAAACCGCAGAACGGGCCGGCCAGAGAGAACCCGCCCGCACTCCGCCCGAACACGGCCGCCACCGGGCGCTCCACCAGCGGCACATACACCACGAGGATGCCGATCAGCACCGTCCACAGCCGGTCCGGTGTCAGCTGCCAGGCCAGCCCGTCCGACACGCCCACGCCGTGCAATCCCGCCATCCCCTCATACATGCGCCAAGCCTGGCCGAAATCGTCCGCGCGGAACACCACCCAGCCGACCACCACCGCCAGCATCGTCAGCACGTGGCCCGGCAGCCACGCCATCTTGCCGCCCCGCGAGCTATACAGCCGGTGCAGCGCCAGCAGCCCACCCTGCCACGCACCCCATACCAGGAACGTCCAGTTTGCCCCGTGCCAGAACCCGCCGATCAGCATCGTCAGGAACAGGTTCACGTAGGTCCGCAACGCCCCCCGCCGGTTGCCGCCCAGCGAAATATACAGGTAGTCGCGCAGGAACGAGGACAGCGTGATGTGCCAGCGCTGCCAGAACGCCTGGATCGACCCGCTCAAATACGGGAAGTCGAAGTTCTCCGGGAAGTGAAACCCGATCATCAGCGCCAGCCCGATGGCCATCGCCGAATAGCCGGCGAAGTCGAAATACAGCTGCAGCGTGTAGGCGACCGCCCCTAGCCAGCTATCGGCCAGGCTCGGCGCCGGCAGGTGGTAGATCGCGTCCACCAGCGGGCTCAGCGTGTCGGCGATGATCACCTTCATGCAGAAGCCGACCATGAACCGCCGCGCCCCCAGCCCGAACAGCGCCAGGCTATGCACCCGGCCCTTCAGCTCGTCGGCGATCTGCGCATACCGCACGATCGGCCCGGCGATCAGCTGGGAGAACATCGCCTTGTAGGCCGCGTAGTTCAGCAGCGACCGGCTGACCGGGATGGTGCCGCGCCACACGTCCACCAGGTAGCTGATGGATTGCAGCACGTAGAACGACAGCCCCGCCGGCAGCACGATCTCGTTCCAGGCCAAGGGGTCAAAATTCCCCACCGCCAGCACGCCGTTAACTGCGTTCACCCCGAAATTGGCGTATTTGAAGTAGGCGAGCACGCCGAGATTGCCCACCAATCCCGCCTGCAGCCACAGCTTGCCCACGCGGCTGCCCAGCCCGGCACTTACCATCATGCGCGAGGTCAGGAAGGTGAACAGCGTCACGCACACCAGCAGCGCCAGGAAATCCACCCGCCACCAGGCATAGAACGCCCAAGACATGATGAGGATCGGCCAGTTCCGCAGCCGCACCGGCGTCAGGTAATAGGCGACGAAGAAGATCGGCAGAAATAGGAACAGGAACTCGAAGGAGGCGAAGATCACTGCGGCAACTCCGTCCCTGCACCGGGCAAGGGAATCAGTGTGCTTCCGCCAACGCCAGGATTTCCTTGTCGATCGCAGCGCCCCATTTCTGGTAGCCGGGCAGGGTGTAGTGCTGCCCGTCGAACGTGTTCCACTCGCCCGGCTGTGCGAATTTCAGGCTGTCGATATAGCGGCACGGCTGGACATGGGCGGACAGGAACTCGCTCATCTCCTTCGCACGGGCATAGGTCTTGAAGTAAGGCCCACCCTCCGTGCCCCAGCCCGGCCCGATCCAGACGCAGGGGAGCCCCGCGGCCTGGATCCGCTGGGTCAGTGCGCCGACGTTCTCCTCGATATACTGGGTCGGCAGCGTCTTCTGGGCATAGCCCGCCATCGTGTCGCCACTGCCGATGATGATGAGGTTGGGATGCACGTCCTGGATCAGCTGCTCCAGGGACGGCACGTGCGCCGTGGCGGCCTTGCCCAGCTTCACCGGCCCCGACCCGATGCGCTCCGCCGTGCCGCAGGTCGACATGCCGGCTGATACCCAGACGCTGGTCGGGGCGCCGCACGCGGCCTCGGTGGTGACTTTGGCACCCTGCGACATCAACGCATCCCCGAGCGTCGAGATCAGGTAGCCCGGTGTCGCGAAATGGCTGTCGCCGAGCATCAGAACAGTCAGGCCAGCAAGGATCGGAGAGGCCATAGAGCACCCAGTTTGTCATCGACGCCGCCGCGTGACCGTGGCGACGTTACACCTACGGCAGAGTGCCTGGCTCGGCAACGCCCAGCGCGGCCGAAAAATTCGGCTTGTGAGATGCTTGCGTCACACTGCAATACCGCACTGCAACACTTTGCTGCGCATATCGAAACCCATCGTACACCGCTCTGGCGCAGCCGTGCTAACCGCGGCCCGGCCCTCCCGGCAGCTAAGATGACGCTTCCCTTCTCCCGCGCGCCGGCCCACATACCCGTCTCGATGCAAATTCATGCGAGCTGCGCCGCCTGCGAGGGCCACGGTGTGCTGCTGCTAGGCCCATCAGGCTCCGGCAAGTCGGACCTGGTGTTGCGCCTGCTCGACCGTGGATTCGCCCTCGTCGCG
This sequence comes from uncultured Acetobacteraceae bacterium, assembly GCA_964235545.1. GTDB lineage: Bacteria > Pseudomonadota > Alphaproteobacteria > Acetobacterales > Acetobacteraceae > LMUY01. The sequence goes on along the minus strand of CAXSEG010000179.1, from coordinate 5,003 downwards.
GACGACCGGGTCGAGCTGGACGAGGATGGCGTGGCGTCCGCCCCCGCTGCCCTCGCCGGCTTGCTGGAGGTGCGCGGCCTCGGCCTTGTCCAACTCCCCTACCTCGAGCGCGCCACCATCGCCCTCGCCGTCGAACTCGGCCTGGCCGAACGCATGCCCGCCGCCGCCACCCACCCGCTCTCCGGCCGCCCCCTCGTGCATGTCGATCCGGCTTCCCCCTCCGCCCCCGAGCGGGTGGCCATGGCGCTCGACTGTGCGTTGGGCCGCAAACGCCAGCTCGCCGGAGCCTTTGCGTGACACCGCGCCGGATCGTGCTCGTCACCGGGCTTTCCGGCGCAGGACGGTCCTCCATCCTCCGGGTGCTCGAGGACCTTGGCTACGAGGCGGTCGATAACCCGCCGCTTACCCTGATCGAGGAACTGGTCAGCCGCGGGGAACGCCCGGTCGCCATCGGCATCGACGCGCGCAGCCGCGGCTTCGATGCCGCCACCGTGCTTTCCACCATCGAGCGCCTGCGCCTGAACCAGATGCTGCGCCCCGAACTGGTGTTCGCCACCGCCGACGAGGGCGCGCTGCTCCGCCGCTACACCGAGACGCGGCGGCGCCACCCGCTCGCCCCCGGAGGCCGCGTGCTGGACGGCATCGCCCGCGAAGCCGCCATGACCGCCCCCCTGCGGGATAACGCCGACCTGGTGATCGACACCTCGGACACCTCGCTTCCCACCCTGCGCCGACAGGTGGAAAGCCGATTTGCCTGCTCCGGCCCGGGGCTCACCGTGTCACTCATGTCCTTCGCCTACCCCCATGGCCTGCCGCGGGAAGCAGATCTGGTGTTCGATGCCCGGTTCTTGCGCAATCCGCATTACGATCCCCATCTCCGTCCCAAGACCGGGATGAATTCGGACGTCGCCACCTATGTAGAGGCTGACCCCGACTTCCAGGCGTTCTTCGACCAGATCGAGGCCATGCTGAAACTGCTCCTGCCGCGGTTCGTGCAGGAAGGAAAGAAATACGTGACCATCGCCGTCGGCTGCACGGGCGGGCGACACCGCTCCGTCCACATCGTCGAAAAGCTCGCTGCCCGGCTGGGTGATGCATCAAGACCCCCCTCGCGCATAAACGTGAGCCCCGGGCTTGACATGCGTGATGGGCAGATCACGGTTACACACCGGGAATTGCAGAAGGCGGCCGCTACGCCGTTGGACGTGCCCCGTCAGGCGCAGGAGGCCTGAGCTCATCATGATCGGCCTCGTCCTTGTCTCCCACGGTCGCCTCGCGGAGGAACTTCGCCTGGCACTGGAGCATGTCGTGGGTCCGCAAGACCACGTGGCGACCGTCTGCATCGGCCCAGACGACGACATGGAGCTGCGCCGGGCCGACATCCAGGCCAGCATCACCAGCGTCGATGACGGGAACGGGGTCGTCCTGCTGACCGATATGTTCGGCGGCACCCCTTCCAACCTGGCCATCTCCCTGATGGACCGGCCGGGCGTCGAGGTAATCGCCGGCGTGAACCTGCCGATGCTGGTCAAGCTCGCGAAGGTCCGCTGCCGCCGCCCGCTCGACGAGTGCGTGGATTGCGCACAGGTCGCCGGCCGCAAATATATCGCCGCCGCGTCGCACGTGCTGCACGGGTGCAAGGTCAACGGCACCACCAATTGACCCGGGACGCCTACAACTCGGCCGGAGCCGCATGAGCGACCCTGCCGCCGCCGTCACCACCCACGCCACCATCTGCAACCGCCGCGGCCTGCACGCCCGCGCCGCCGCCAAGTTCGTCACCACCGCCGAACGCTTTACGGCCGAGGTCGAGGTCGAGGCCTACGGCCAATCCGTCTCCGCCCAATCCATCATGGGCCTCATGATGCTCGGTGCCGGCAAGGGAGCCGCTATCGAGATGCGTGCCGTGGGCGCGGACGCGGCCGAGGCCCTGGCCGCGCTCACGGCGCTGGTCGAGGCAGGCTTCCATGAGACCGATTGACGACGGGAACGAAGCTGGGGCCGGGGCGGGCTTCGAACGCCGCCTGATGGGCCTGCCCGTGGCACCCGGCCTCGCCATTGGCCCCGTGTTCGGCACCGTCGAGGCGCCTACCGTTATTACCCGCCACCGCATCGCCGCCGCCGACATCGAGGCGGAGCGGGCCCGGCTGGATGCCGCCATCGCCGCTTCCCGCAAGCAACTCGGCAAGCTTCGCGCCCGCCTCCATGTGCTGCCGGAGGACACGCAGGACGAGATCGCACCGCTGCTCGACGCCTATGTCCAGATGCTCGGCCCCTCCCGACTGTTGCGCGGCGCCCGGCAGCGCATCGCCGAGGGCCTGCGCTCGGCCGAGCAGGCGGTGACCGACGAGGCGGACGCGATCGCCGCCGCCATCCTGGCCGCCAATGCCGACGACTTGCCCGCCGGCCAGCGCCGCGCCGACGAGGTGCGCGAGATCGCCCGCCGCCTGGTCCGCAACCTGACCCGCGCCCCGTTCCGCTCCTTCGCCGGGCTGCCGCCGGGTGCGGTGCTGGTCGCGGAATGGCTCTCCCCCGCCGACGCTGCCCTGATCGACCCGGCGCGCGTGGCCGGCGTCGCCACCGACGAGGGTGGCGCCGACGGCCACACCGCGATCATGCTCCGCGCCCTCGGCATCCCGACCGTGCTAGGTGCGATGGGTGTCACCGCGCACATGCACGCCGGCGGCCAGGCCGTGATCGACGGCACCGCCGGGCTGGTCATCCTGGACCCGTCGCCTACCACCATCACCCAGGCCCGCCGCGGCGTCATCGCCTTTGCCCGCCGCCAGCAGCGCTGGGCCCGCCTGCGCCGCCTCCCCGCCGTGACGCTCTGCGGGCACCAGGTCCAGCTCCAGGCCAATCTGGAGGTCCCGGCCGAGCTGCCGCTGATCGCCCAGTCCGGCGCCCACGGCGTGGGCCTGCTACGTAGCGAGTTCCTGTTCATGAACCGCGAGGTGCTGCCCGGCGAGGCACAACAGGCCGAGATCTACGCCAGCGTCGTCGAAGCGATGGAGGGCGACGAGGTCACCATCCGCGTGCTCGACTGGGGCGGCGAGAAGGAGATCGAGGCCCTCGCCAGCGCCGGCATCATCCCGGACGCCAGCGACACCAACCCCGCCCTCGGCATGCGCGGCATCCGCATGCTGCTGCAACACCAGGAAGTGTTGCAGACGCAGTTCGCCGCCATCCTTCGCGCCGCGGCCTTCGGCCCGGTGCGCGTGATGCTGCCGATGGTTACCAACGTTGCCGAGGTAAGGACGGCACGCGCGATCTACGAGGCGGTGGCGGCCAAACTGCGCGCCGCTTCTGTCCGCCTGCCAGCCGTGCTGCCACCGCTGGGCGCCATGATCGAGGTTCCTGCGGCTAGCCTTTGTGCCGACGCCCTCGCCCGGGCCGCCGATTTCTTCGCCATCGGCACCAACGACCTCACCATGTACACCCTGGCCGCCGACCGCGGCCAGTCCGAGGTTTCTACTACCTACAACCCCGTCCACCCCGCCGTCCTGCGCTTGATCCGCATGACCGTCGGCGAAGCGGCCCACGCCGGCATCCCCGTCTCCGTCTGCGGCGAGATGGCCGCCAACCCGCGCTACACCCCTCTCCTGCTCGGCCTGGGCGTCCGCTCCTTCTCCACCAACGCGACCGCCGTCCCCCGCGTGAAACAGGCCATCCGCACCGCCAATCTGGCCGCCTGCGAAGCCCTGGCCGCGGCTGTGATGGCGGAATGTGATCCCGAAGGCGTCACGCGCAGGCTCGAAGCGTTCAACGCAAGGAGCTAAGACTTTTGCTCCCTCTCCCGTCCTTCACGGGAGAGGATCGGGGGTGAGGGCCGGGCCGCGCACGGACGACGGCCAGCCTCACTCCGCCGCGACCCGCTGCTCCACCATCGCCGACGCCCGTGCCAGATCCACCGACAGCAGCCGCGACACGCCCCGTTCCTGCATCGTGACACCATACAGCCGGTCCATCCGCGCCATCGTCAGGTGGTGGTGCGTCACCACCAGGAACCGCGTCCCGGTCTCCCGCACCATCTCGCCCAGCAGGCTGCAGAACCGCTCTACATTCGCGTCATCCAGCGGCGCGTCCACCTCGTCCAGCACGCACACGGGCGCCGGATTGCAGCGGAACACCGCGAAGATCAAGGACAGCGCCGTCAGCGCCTGCTCCCCGCCCGACAGCAGCGACAGCGTCGCCAGCTTCTTGCCCGGCGGCTGGGCGTAGATCTCCAGCCCCGCCTGCAACGGGTCGTCCGACCCCACCAGCGCCAGATGCGCCCGCCCGCCGCCGAACATGCGGGCGAACAGCTGCTGGAAGTGCGCGTCCACCTTGGTGAACACCTGTGCCAGCCGCTCCCGCCCCTCGCGGTTGATGTGCCCGATCGAGCCGCGCAGCTTGGCGATGGCGGTGTCCAGCTCCGCCTTCTCACCCGCGATCGCCGCGACGCGGGCGGCCATCTCCTCCGCCTCCAGCGCGGCGCGCAGGTTCACCGGGCCCATCTCCTCCCGTTCCCGCGCCAGGCGGTCCATCCGGCGCCGCGCCCGCTCCTCGGCCTCTGGCGACACGTCCGCCGGGGGCGGGGGCAGGGTGGGGGTAGCGCCCAGCTTCTCCAGGATCCGCTCGGCCACGGTGCCCCAGGCGTGATCGGCCTGGGCGGCGAACGCCTCCGCGCGCACCACGTCCTCCCGTGCCGTGGCCAAGGCCGCTTCGGCTGTCCGGGCGGCGATGCTGGCCTTGCCCTCGGCCGCCACGGCGCCGTCCAGCGCGGCGGCGGCCCGGCGGTGCGCGGTTTCGGCCGCCTGCAGCACCTCCAGCGCCTCCGCCGCTTGCGCCGCAACCGCGTCCGGGCCGTCCCGCAACCGGGCCTGGTCCTCTGCCGCCTCCGCCGCCCGGGCCCGCAGGTCGGCCACCCGCCCCGCCGCGTCCGACGCACGCATCGCCCAATTCGCCGCCTCCGCCGTGATCGCGGTCAGGCGGGCCGTGCGCGCCGTTGCCTCCCGCGTCAG
>CAXSEG010000178.1:0-9745 GCA_964235545.1 uncultured Acetobacteraceae bacterium | reverse complement strand
CGGCGGCGAGCGCGCCGGCTGCTTCCTGCAGCTGTGCGAGCTTGGTCTGGCGCGCGTCCAGCGCGTTGATCTGGTTGGCTGCCGTGGCCGCCGTGTCCAGCCGCGCGGTCATCGCGGCCAACTGGGCGTTGACCTTGCCGATATCGGCGGCTTCCTGCCCGGCCAGCTTGGCGATATCCTCGCTTTGTTGGTCCGTGATCTTGCCGATGCCGTCCTTGAGCTGCTGGTTGACCTTGCCCATGTCGGTCTGCTCGAGCGTACCCAGCAGGGTCTGCCGCGCGTCGATGGAGTCAATGCGTCCGGCCAGCGAGGCGATCTGCTGGCTCCCGGCTTGATCCAGCTGTGCCAAGGGGGCTGGCTTGGTCTCCAGGGCCGTCAACCGCTGCTCCAGCGGGCGCAGATCCGTGGGCGGTGGCGGCGGGGGTGGCGGCTGCGGCAGGGGACGAGCCTCGAGCGCCGCCGCGCGCTGGTCCAGTGAATCGAGCTTGCCTTGCATCTGCGCCACCTGGTCGGACGCGGCCGACCCTTGCCGCAGGATGTAATAGCCGGCGACGATCAAGGCGATCGCCATCACGGCGACCAGGGCCCAAAGCGGTGCCCGCCCGTCTTTTACCGGCGGCGTAGGGATGTTGCCCGTCATGGGGGTCGCTGGCCGCGGCGCGGGCTGTGCCGGGCTGGCCGGTGCTGTGGCGGGCTTAGCAGGCGTGGCCGCGAGTGGCGGTGTGGTCGGCCGGACCGGCGGCGGGGTCATCTTCGGGGCCGGCGGAACCGCAGCGGTGGCAGGCTTCACCGGTTCATTGGCCGGCTTGGGAGCGTCATCGGTCATAGGAGAGCCAGAACCTCGTCCTGAGTGGGCCGCACAGCGACACGGAGAGCACGCCACGGCAAGTGGCGCAACGCTTCAGCGGCTCCTTGCCCGATCACAGCCGCATCCGTGCGGCTGAGGCAAGGACGTAACGATGCTGGCAGGCGGCGGGCAAAGGTATGTGCCGTCTCGGCGGAGAAGAACAGGGCGGCGTGCAGCCCGAGCGCCACCGCGTCTGCCGCCGGCTGCGGAAACCGGCGCACCGGGGCGGCCGCGTACACCGCGCGGCGGGATACCAGGAAGCCACCCCGGCGCAATGCCCGGGCGAGGGCTGTGCCCTGGCCGCGTCCCGTGGCCAGCAGGATGGGTCCATCCGCCGGGTCGAGCAGCCGGGCCGCCAGCATGGCCAGGGCGGCGGCATCCCCACCCGCACTGTGGACCGTCCGGAACCCGGCGGAGCGGGCGCGGGCCGCCGTCGCATGGCCGACCGCAAGCAAGGGCAGGGTGTGATAGCAAGCGGGCAGGGCGACCGCGTTGCCGCTCGCAGCCACCACCGCCTGTGTTCGGCCAGGATGCGGGAGGGCGGTGGCGATCCGCCGCACAGTCAGGAACGGGGCCACCACCGGATACCAGCCGGCCACGTGCAGCCGCAATGCGGTCGCCGTCGCACCGGGCTCGGGCCGGGTCACCAGCACGGCCCGGCCTGGCCGATCGGGTTCAAGCAAAGATGTCGCTGGGGCTGTCGGCCCGCAGGCTGCGGCCGAGTTCGGCTCCCATGGCGGCCGCGTCGCGCGCTGCGCCGTGCAGGCTGCGCTTAAGCAGGAAGGAGCCGTCCGCCCGCGCGACCAGGCCCGTCAGGTGCAGGTCCCCAGTGGGGAGGAAACGGGCATAGCCGCCGATCGGGGTGCGGCAAGATCCGTCGAGCAATTCGAGCAACGCGCGCTCGGCGGTGGACACGGCGCGCGCCTGCGGATCCTCGATGCCGGATAGCAGCTCGAGCAATTCGGTCTCGTCCTCGCGCACCGTGATGCCGACGATGCCCTGCCCGGCGGATGGCACCATGGCGTCCGGATCCAGCGCTACGATGCCGATCCCCTCCGGCGCGTTGCTCTCGATCCCCAGCCGTCGTAACCCGGCCAAAGCAAGGAATGACGCAGTGCAGTCCCCGGCGACGATCTTGTCGATGCGGCGCTGCACGTTGCCGCGCAGGAGAACCGTCCGCAGGTCGGGGCGGGCGTGCAGCAGCTGCGCCTGGCGGCGGACGGAGTTGGTGCCGATGTCAGCACCGGCGGGTAGCGCGTCGAACGGCGCTGCCGGGTCGGCCATGCCACAGCGCGGGCCGAGGATGAGGGCGTCCCGTGCGTCCTCCCGCCGCAGGGTGCAGGCGAGCACGATCCCGGGAGGCAGCGCAGTTTCCAGGTCCTTCAGGCTGTGGACGGCGAAATCGATCCGGCGGTCAGCCAGCGCCTCGTGAATCTCCTTCGCGAACAGGCCCTTGCCGCCGATCTCTGCCAGGGAACGGTCCTGCACCCGGTCCCCGGTGGTGCGGATGACGTGCTCCTGGAACACGTCCATACCGCGCAACACGGGGCAGAAGCCTTGCAAGCGCTGCAGGAAGAACCGAGTCTGCACCAAGGCGAGCGGCGAACCACGCGTGCCCACCCGCAACGGCAGGGTGCGCTCATGGGCTCGGACCCGCGGCATGAGGATGCTGGCGGGGGCGTTCACGTCTGGCATAACCGGCGTCCTATACACGTCGGCCTCACATGGAAAGCCTGGTCACAAATCCCATGGTCAATCCCATCCTGGGTATCGAGACATCGTGCGACGAAACCGCTGCCGCCGTTTTGGCGGTGGACGGGAGCGTGTTGGCGGAGGCCGTGCTGAGCCAGACCGAGCACGCGCGGTTCGGCGGCGTGGTGCCGGAGATCGCGGCCCGCGCCCATCTGCATCATCTGCCGGGTTTGGTTGACGATGTGCTGATGCGCGCCGGGGTGACGCCGTCCGGCTTGGGCGGGGTGGCGGCGAGCACGGGGCCTGGGTTGATTGGGGGTTTGATCGTGGGCAGCGGGTTCGGCAAGGGCATCGCGGTGGCGGCCGGGTTGCCCTTCGTGGCGGTGAACCACCTGGAAGCGCATGCGCTGACGGCGCGGCTCACGGATGGCCTGGCATTTCCTTATTTGCTGCTTCTGGTCAGTGGCGGGCACTGCCAGTGCGTGGCGGTGTCCGGCGTGGGGCAATATCAAAGGCTTGGTGGCACGATCGATGATGCGGTGGGAGAAGCCTTCGACAAGGTGGGCAAGTTGCTGGGCCTGCCCTGGCCGGGTGGCCCGCACGTGGAACGGTTGGCGGCCAAGGGGGACGGGTGGCGCTGGAAATTGCCCCGCCCCCTGCTACGTCGGGCCGGGTGCGATTTCTCGTTCTCCGGGCTGAAGACGGCGGTGGCGCAGATCGTCGCCAAATACCCCCCCGGGCCGCTGCCCGAGCGGGAGGCGGCGGACATCGCGGCCAGCTTCCAGGCTGCGGTGGCGGATGTGATGGCGGATCGGGCCCGGCACGCGCTGGCCGCCATGCCGCAGGCGCTCGCGCTGGTGGTGGCGGGCGGCGTGGCGGCGAATGGCGCGATCCGGGGGGCGCTGCGGGGGGTGGCGGAGGTGCACGGCCTGCCGCTGGTGGCGCCGCCGATAAGGCTGTGCGGGGACAACGCGGTGATGGTGGCCTGGGCCGGTATCGAGCGGCTGCGGCTGGGCCTGGCGGATGGGCTGGACACCGCACCGCGCCCCCGCTGGCCGCTGGACGAGATGGCGGGGGCCGCGTGAACTACCGCCACGCCTTCCACGCCGGCAACTTCGCCGACTGTACCAAACACGCGCTGCTGGTGTGGCTGCTACGCGCCCTGCTGCGCAAGCCGGCACCCTTCGCCGTGCTGGACACCCATGCCGGCGCCGGGCGCTATGACCTCGCTGGCCCGGCGGAGCGCACCGGCGAGTGGCGCTCCGGCATCGCCCGGCTGTTGCACGACCCGGCACCGCCGCTGGCCGACTACGTGGCGTTGGTGGAGGCGGCAGGGCTGTATCCGGGCTCGCCCACGCTGATCCGCGCCCTGCTCCGGCCGGAAGACCGGCTGACCTGCTGCGAACTCCATCCCGAGGACGCCGGTGCGCTGCGGCGGGCCTTCGCGCGGGACCGGCAGGTGGCGGTGCACGAGCGGGACGGGTGGGAAGCGCTGGGCGCGCTGCTGCCGCCGGGTGCGGCCAAGCGGGGGTTGGTGCTGATCGACCCGCCTTACGAGGCAGACGGCGAGCATGTCCGCGTGGCGGAGGCATTCGCGACGGTGGCAAAGCGGTTTCCGGCGGCGATCGTCGCGGCCTGGTATCCGATCAAGCACCGCGCCCCCGTCCGGACCCTGCACGAGGCTGTTCGGCTGGCAGGGATCCGCGACGTGGTGGCCGCCGAGATGTGGCTGCGCGAGCCGACCGACCCGGCGCGGCTGAACGGCAATGGGCTGCTGGTGCGCAACCCGCCCTTCCACTGGGCGGAGGAATGGTCGGACCTGCTGGCCGCCCTGCTCGCCCGCCTGGGGGACGGCGAACCCGGCCAGGGCTGGTCCACGGACCGGGTGACGGCGGAGTGACGGTGTGCGTGATCGGTGCTGGCGCCTGGGGGACGGCGCTCGCGGTGCACTGCGCCCGGGCCGGGCATCCCGTGATGCTGTGGGCGCGCAACCCGGCCCCGATCGCCGCCACGCGGAGCAACCCCCGGCTGCCCGGCGTGACCCTGCCGGACAGCATCGACGTCACCGCCGACCTGCCGGCCCGGGCCGAGGCCGTGCTGCTTGCGACCCCGGTCCAGCACCTTCGCGCAGCGCTTGCCCTGGGTTTGCCGTGCGCACCGGTCGTACTGTGCATGAAGGGACTGGAGATCGGCAGCAACCTGTTCCCCGCGGAGATCGCCGGCGGCGACACCGCCATCCTGACCGGGCCCAATTTCGCGCACGAACTGGCCCGCAGGTTGCCCGCCGCCGCCATCGTCGCCAGCGCGGACCCGGCCTTGCGCCGCACCCTCCTGGCGCTGCTCGGGACGCGGGAGTTTCGGCTGTACGGCAGCGCCGACCCCGTCGGTGCCCAGGTCGGCGGGGCGGCGAAGAACGTGATGGCCATCGCCGCCGGTGTCGCGATCGGCGCCGGGCTGGGGGAGAACGCGCGCGCTGCCCTGGTGACCCGCGGCTTGGCCGAGATCGCGCGGTTGGCCGTCTCGCTGGGAGGGAGGGCGGAGACGGTCAGCGGGCTGTCCGGCCTGGGGGACCTGATGCTGACCTGCGCCGGCACGGCCAGCCGCAATTTCCGGCTCGGGCTGGCGGTCGGGCAGGGCGCTTCCGTGGCGGAGGCGCGGCGCGAGATCGGGGCCGCAGTCGAGGGGATGGATGCCGCCCCCGCGCTGCTCGCCCGAGCCGGCACCTTATCCTGCCCGATCATCGCCGCCGTCACCGCCGTGCTCGCCGGGCGGACGGACGTGTCCGCTTCCATGGCCGCTTTGCTGGACCGGCCAGGCGTGGACGAGTAGGCGGCCCGCTCATAGGCGCGAATCCAACGGAAAGGCTGACTTCAGGGAAAGGCTGGCCGACGTGATCGATGCCACCCGCCGCTTTCGGTCCGATACGGCCGTTGCATGGCAACCGGCCGTTGGCTATTGGCGGAAGATCCCAGAATCGGGAGTGCACCTTGATGCCAAGGCCCATCGGGTTCGACCGGCGGGCGTTCGTCGGATCATCCCTGGCGGCAGTCGCGTCTCCTGGCGTGCGTTCGGGCGAGCCATCCGATGCGCCGCTTCCCAATTGCGCGCCGTTCGTGCCACCCGATCGACGCCGCGTCGCCGTTCCTTACGAGCTGTGGCATTACGATGCCGACTGGGGCGGGAAGCCCGGACCACAACGCCCCTGGGGCCATCCCTTGCTCGGCTACTACGCATCCAACAACCAGAGCATCGTGCGCCAACACGCGGCGCTGCTCGCCCAAGCCGGCATCGACTACATTTTCCTCGATTGGTCGAACAACATCCACACGGACAGCAGGGCAGGCGCGGGCAACCACGCGACCTTGTTCATCGAGCGGGCGTCGCTCGCCCTTGCCGAGACTTATGCGACGTTGCCGAGGCGGCCGAACATCAGCGTGTTCATCGGCTTCCCACAAGACCATTCGGCGGCGACCAACGGCGCTTTGCAGGCCAAGGCCGATCAGGTCCATGCCCAATTCGTTGGGAACCCACGGTTCGCACCGATGATGGAACGCTACGATGGGAAGCCGCTCCTGCTCGTCTATGCGGACACGCCGTCCGTCTATCAGCACGGCCTGCCTCCTTGGACGGATCCCCGTTTCACCGTCCGCTACATGACGGGCTTCCTGACCCAGCAGCCTCCGCTGCTCGGACCACGAGGGCTGAGCCGCTTCGGCTATTGGAGTTGGGAGGATCGCGGCCCGCAGACGCTCGCGTGCGAAAACGGTGTGGCCGAATGCATGACGGTGGTGGCGGCGTGGCGTGGCGCGGGCTCACCCGGCCGCGATGGCGGACGCACGTACATGCGTGAGCGGGCCCGCGCGCGCCGGGCTGGTCCGCGTACGGTGTTCTTGAACGGCTTCAACGAATGGAAGCAACACGAACAACCCTCGCCCGAGATCAGCAAGGACATCGAACCATCGATCGAGTTCGGGCGAACATACCTCGACATCACGCGCGACCAGATCGCCTTGTTCAAAGCTGGGCGGTGACGTTGGACCGTCATGCCCGGACTTGATCCGGGCATCCACGGCGTTGGATCGGTGCAGACCGCCCTCTGACGATGGCGGTCCGCCCTCCCACAACCGGCCTCCCGCTGCTAAGCATCGCCTATGCTCCGCGGCATCCTCACCGTCGGCGGGTGGACCATGGGGTCCCGCCTGCTCGGCTTCGCACGTGACATCCTGATCGCGGCACTGGCCGGCACGGGGGGCGTGGCGGACGCGTTCTTCGTTGCCAACAAGCTACCCAACATGTTCCGCCGCCTATTCGGTGAGGGCGCGTTCAACGCCGCCTTCGTGCCCGAATTCACCGGGTTGCTGGCTACTGAGGGGCACGAGGCGGCCAAGGACTTCGCCCAGCAGGCCATCAGCGTGCTCGCCTTCTGGCTGCTCGGGCTGACGGTGCTGGGCGAGGTGTTCATGCCGGCCATCATGCACGTGCTGGCACCCGGCTTCATCGATGAGCCGGGCAAGTTCCAGCTTGCGGTGGACCTGGCGCGGATCACCTTTCCCTACCTCATCCTGATCTGCCTGGCGGCCCTGCTATCGGGGGTGCTGAACGGGCTGGACCGGTTCGCCGCCGCGGCTGGCGCGCCGATGCTTTATAATCTGTGTTCGATCGCCGCGATGGTCGGGCTGACCCGGTACGTGCCCACGGTCGGCCACGCCCTGGCCTGGGGCGTGTCCACGGCGGGGGTGGCGCAGCTGGCGCTGCTGGTCTGGGCGACGCGGCGGGCGGGCATGAAGCTGGCCTTCCCGCGGCCCCGGCTGACCCCCGCCATGCGCATTCTCCTGCGCCGGATGTTGCCGGGCCTGGTGGGCGCGTCCGCCATGCAGCTGAACCAGGTGGTGGACGTGATCGTGGGCAGCCTGCTGCCGCCGGGTGCGATCTCGCTGCTGTACTATGCGGACCGGGTGAACCAACTGCCGCTCGGCACCATCGGGGCGGCCGTCGGCACGGCGCTGCTGCCGCTGCTGTCCCGCCAGGTGCGCGGGCCCGACCCGGCCTTGGCGGTGGCGACGCTGAACCGGGCGCTGGAGTTCGCCCTGGTGCTGACCATCCCGGCGGCGCTGGCGCTGATCGTGTCCGGCTACCCGATCCTGGCGGTGCTGTTCCAGCGCGGCGCCTTTCCGCTCAGCTCGGCCTATCTCGCCTCGCAGTCGCTGGCGGCCTACGCGCTCGGGTTGCCGTTCTTCGTGCTGGTGAAGGTTTTGGCGCCGGCCTTCTTCGCCCGCGGGGATACCGCCATGCCGGTGCGCATCGGCATGATCACGCTGGTGCTGAACTTCGCGCTCAACCTCGCTTTGTTCCTCCCGTTGCAGCATGTCGGGCCGGCGCTGGCCACCAGCCTCGCCGCGATCTTCAACGTGGGCGGGCTGGGCCTGGTGCTGCACCGGCGCGGTTTCCTGGTTGCGGACGGCCGGTTGCGCCACCGGCTGCCGCGCATCGCCGGATCCGCGCTTGCGATGGCGGCGACGCTGTGGCTGCTGCAACACCGCTCGTTCGACCCGGCGGTTATGCAGGGCGGCGTGCGCTGGGCCGCCCTGGCCGTGCTGGTGGGGGCAGGGCTGCTCGCCTACGCCGCCGCCGGGTTCGTGCTGGGAGCGTTTGACGCGCGGGAACTGCTCGGCCAGTTGCGCCGCCGCCGCCCCGCTTGACCCTCGCCCGCCCAGCGGGGGAGAACACCGGCCATGCAACGCATCTTCTCGGGCATCCAGCCCTCCGGCATCCCCACGCTCGGCAACTATCTCGGCGCGCTCCGCAACTGGGTGGCGCTGCAGGACGGGCACGAGTGCATCTACTGCGTGGTCGACCTGCATGCGATCACCGCCTGGCAGGACCCGGCGACGCTGGCCACGGCAACGCGGGAGATGGCGGCCACCTTCCTGGCCTGCGGCATCGACGACCGCTCGATCCTGTTCCACCAATCGGCGGTGTACGCGCATGTCCGGCTGGGATGGATCTTCAACTGCGTGGCGCGGCTCGGCTGGCTGAACCGGATGACGCAGTTCAAGGACAAGGCGGGCAAGAACCAGGAGGCCGTGTCCGCCGGGCTCTACGTGTATCCGAACCTGATGGCGGCCGACATCCTGGCCTATCATGCGACGCGCGTGCCGGTGGGGGACGACCAGCGCCAGCACCTCGAGCTTGCCAACGACATCGCGCAGAAGTTCAACCACGATTACGGCGTCGAGTTCTTCCCGCCGATCGAGCCGCTGATCCTGGGCCCGGCGGCCCGGGTGATGAGCCTGCGCGACGGCAGCAAGAAGATGAGCAAGTCCGACCCCTCGGACCAGAGCCGCATCAACCTGACCGACGACAGCGACACGATCGCGCTAAAGATCCGCCGGGCCAAGACGGATCCGGAGCCGCTGCCGGAGGAGGCGCGCGGGCTGGAGCATCGTCCGGAGGCGCGCAACTTGGTCGGCATCTACGCGGCGCTGACCGATACCGACCATGCCGGCGTGCTGCGCGACCATGGCGGCAAGGGGTTCGGGGTGTTCAAGGAGGCATTGGCGGCGCTGCTGGTGGACAAGTTGGCGCCGATCGCCGCCGAGACGCAGCGCTGGCTCGCCGACCCCGGCACGATCGACCGCAGGTTGGGGCAGGGAGCTGAGCGCGCCGCCGCCATCGCCGAACCCATCGTGGCGGAGGCGGAGCGGCTGGTGGGGTTCCTGAAGGCGCGGGCGTGATCCGTGCCGTGCTGGTGGCCGCGCTGCTCGGGCTCGCCCCTTGCGGCACCGCGCTGGCACGGGACTGCCCGAAGCTGCCGGCCTGCGAGGGGTGTGGCTGCCGCGGCGGGCCGGGGTACCGGGGTCCGGACGGGCATTGCGTCGGCTTTCGCGAGCTCTCGCGTGTGTGCGGGGGCAATCCGGCGGAGCGCTGCAAGTTCGAGGACCTGCCGAACACGGGGCTGAGCCGGGATTGCGCATTGCGGCCGTGATTGACCTGGCGAGCCAGCGTGGTGGTGGCTGACGACACCGTCTGACAGGTGCTAGCGTCTTGCTATGAGCAGTGCCGTCCGCAAGCCGATGACGATGGCCGAGTTCCTGGATTGGGAACAGCGCCAAGAAACCAAACACGAGTTCGACGGTATCCAGCCTGTCGCCATGGCCGGTGGAACGTTCGCGCACGCAGCTTTGCAGCGTAACCTCGCGATTTCGA
>CAXSEG010000177.1:0-9758 GCA_964235545.1 uncultured Acetobacteraceae bacterium | reverse complement strand
CCGCTGGCGGTGGATGCCTTTCAGCCGCGGCAGGAGCTGGAAGCCAAGCGAATGGCAGAACGCAAATGCCACCTCGGACTGTCCATGAGAGTCCACGTAGGTCCGGTCCACCTCCATCTCGGTGCAGTGGCGCAGCACGCCCTCGATCATGGCGGCGGCCTCCGAGGACGAGCAGGTCTTCAGCTGCGAGTAGATGCATGTGCTGCGGCGCTCGACGTGCCAGTAGATCATCACTCCGCGCCCGCCGTAGCGGGCGTGCCACTCGGTCATCAGGTTCTGGTCCCAGGCGCCGAACTGCTTGCTGTCGGCCGCGCACGCCGTGGTGCCCTCGCCCCAGATGCCGGGATGGCGGGCGCGCAGCGTCGCGTTCACCACCGTCGCGATGGCCTCGCGCAGGCCGTCGCGGTTGATGAACCGGCGCCGGACGTAGAGCAGGTCCTTGTAGGTGACGCCCTGCTGACCTGACGCCATGCGCTTCAGGCCGGTGTTGGTGCCGATGCCGTTCAGGCACAGCAGCAGGCGCTCCTGCAGGACGGGGCGCGGTAGGTTCTCATGGTCGGTGGCGGTCCGCAGCGCGTCGGTGAAGCCGATCCGCAGGTCGGCCTCCTTCAGCATGTCGAGCAGGCCCGTCATGGGCCAGCGCCGGGCGATCTCTGCCTTGAGTCCCACCAGGTTCAGCGGCTCGGGCTGGCGCTCCAGCGGCGACACCGCGATCCGGCCGCCGCCGCGCTTGAGGATACGGACGTGAAGGTTGCTGGCCAGGCCGCTGTCCAGGACCGTGAGGGCGTCCGTCATCTCCGCCCGCACGCGCCCTATAAACGTCTGCGCGTCGAAGGGCAGCTTGAGCGTGGCGTAGTGCTCGGCCCGCCGCGCGTCGAAGTCGGCCGGCAGGTCCTGATCCGGATCGCGGTAGCGGTCGGCGTCCTCGACCCAGACCTCCTTGCACCGGAGCTGCTCGCGCAGCGCCTGCAAGGCGCAGATCTCGTAGGCGATGCGGTTGACCCTGGTGCGGCCCCGGCTGTCTTCCTCCAGCACCGCATTGCGCCAGGCTGCCGGCACCACGCCGTCCAGCGGCACGGCCTCGTTGGCCGGGTAGCAGCGCATCTTGCGCGCGGCGTGGCGGGCGATCACGCCGAGGGCGTCGAGCACGGGCCGGTGCGCCTGGTTGTTGGACTGGAAGCTGAGCGCGTCCAGCACAAGCGGCAGCATGCGGCGGTAGTGGGAGCGGTAGGAGTTGTGGATCACCGTCTGCAGGTGCCGCCGGTAGGCCGGCCCGGTGTTCTCGCCTTCGGCCACCAGGTCGCGCAGGGTCTGCTCGTCCACGGCGGGAAACACCACGTCGCGCACCGTGCCGTCCGGCTTGGCCAGGCTGGTGGCGGCGAGCTTGAACAGCAGCGCGGGCTTGCCGGACACGCGCTTGAGGTCGGTGATCAGCTCGCCCTCGACACGCTTCTCCGCCTTCGTGCCGATGCGGTGGACGGTGGTGATGAGCAGCTCCGTCAGGCTGTCCGCGATCTCGCGCCCGCGCACGTGGCAGAAGGCGGCCAGCAGCGTCAGCCGGACTGGGTCAGGATGGCGCCGGAGTTCGTGCAGCTCCTCGGCCCCGACCCGTCGGCGGTAGGCCAGCAGCACCCGGGACGGCACGCCATCGAACAGGCCGGCGGGGAGGTTGATCAAGCGGATGCAGGCCAGCTTGGCAGCCTCCTCACCCACGCTCTGCAAGCTGGCCTGGCCAGCGCCGTCCCGCAGCGCAAGCAGGGGCGGTGGGCGAACCTCGTCGGCATCACCTCCCGCCTCGCCAGGAATGGGCGGGCGCAGCAGGGCATCCAGCCCCGCCGCGGCCTCGGGCGGCAGGCGTGCGATTAGGGCGGTGCAGAAGGCATTCTCATGCCGGTGCAGGACCGAACGCACCAGCCGCTCCAGGCGTTCGGGCGAGGATGGTTCTAGGAGCTGCGACCGGCATCGTTCGCGCGCTGCGGCCAGCAGCCGGTCCGGCCGGCGTTCAAGGGCAAGCACCTTGCTCTCCAGCCAGCGGCCGAGCGCCTCGGCGTCGTCCAGCGTGGCTTCCCGGAACCCGAGCGCCGCGCGGATTTGGGCGCGGTGATACTCGACCGTCCTGCCGCGCCAGTCGTAGCCCTGCCAGGCAGCTGTGGCCACGCCGACCTGGCCCGCGATGGCCTCGACCGCGGCAAGGGGCACGTCCTCAGCACGACGCGGGAAGCGGCCCTCGGCTGCGAACAGCTTAAGCAGCACGGCGAAGCCCAGCCGCGTGGCGCCGGTCTTGTTGCCGATCAGCGCGCGGTCGGCCGCGCGCAGCACCCAGCGGTCATCGGCATCATCAATTGAGATTGGCTCCAAGCAGTTCGACGCTCACGCGGCGTTGCCGCCCCACGGCTCGCCGGCCCCCAGCCGCCGCGCCAGGTTCCGGGCGCAGGCGTCCAGCAATGCCTCGCCCTTGGCGGCGGTGGCTCGCCTGGCGTCGCCGGCGACCCCGGAGGGCGTCAGGTGGTCGAAGGTGGTGAACCGCTTCAGCGTTGGCAGCAGCGAGGGCACGATCGCGAACGCCGGGCCGTGCGCGTCCGGCAGGCGGGAGGTCTGCACCAGCCCGGGCGCCGTGGCCATCATCATGGACGTTTCCGCTTCGCAGGCGTGCATGACGCCGTCCTGGTCCTCCAGGATCTGCGCGGCCTCGTTGGCGGCCTCCATGAAGTAGGTGGCCGTGGCAACCGGCGCTGCCAGCTCGCGCGTCAGCTCGACGGCGATGGCGGCGAGGCCCTGGATGTTGCCGCCATGCCCGTTGACGATCACGACCCGGCGGAAGCCTGCACCCAGGATGGACCGGCACAGGTCGCCCAGCAGCGCGTGGTAGGTGGCGAGGCTCAGCGTGAAGGTGCCGCCGAAGGCCAGGTGGTGGTCGGCTAGGCCGCACCAGACCGTGGGCGCCACGACCGCAGGCACATGCGCGGGCATGAGCCGCGCCGTGCGGCGGCACACCTCGGTGACCAGGATGTCGTCCACCCCGGTCGGCAGGTGCGGTCCGTGCTGCTCGGTCGATGCGACAGGCAGCAGGACGATGGCGTCCCGTGCGGCCAGGGACCGCAGGGCTTCAGCGGTCAGGTGACTCCACTCGATACCGTCCATGCTGGCCGCCCTTGTCGCCCCGTCCGGTCTGGACGGCACGCGGCGCCATCCGCAATCCGCCGCCCAGTCCCGCCATTGCAGCGTTCAAATACTTTACTGTCAAGTAAACCTTGACATCACGGTGGCGGGGGTGATGCCCGTCGCCGCGGCCGGGGCGGGGCACCCCCGGCGGCTTCCCGCGCCTTGGCGCCTGGCGGCACCGTGGCGGGTGTGCCCCTGACCGGTCCAGGCGCTGCGTAGCGGCTCAGGAATGTCTGAACGGCCTCATCGATCACCAGGGCGGACGGCGGCATCGCCTTCGCAGCCGGGCCGATGGCCATGACGTGCGGCCAGATCGCGAACTCCTGGATCAGCCCGAAGAACTGGTGGGCGGCGATCTCCGGATGGCGGCAGGCGATCACGCCCGCCTCGTCCAGCCGGCGCAGGCAGGCCGCGAACCCTTCCAGCAGCGGCTGCTTGCCCAGGCGATAGAACTCCTCCGCAATCCAGGGGCGCTGGCGGGACTCCGTGATCACCAGCCGGGTGAAGGCGACCTGCTCCGTGCCATCGATGAACCGGACGATGGCTTCCCCGAACCCGCGCAGGATCGCCGCAGGCCCAAGCACTTGTCCCCCAGGCACCAGGTCCAGGTTCGTGGACAGCACGGCTGCGCTGTCCCGGGCGATCTCGTCCCAGTGTAGCCCGACCATGGCGCGGAACACCGCCTCCTTGCTGCCGAACAAGTTGTAGACCGTCTGCCGCGTGACCCCTGCGGCCTCGCCGACCCGTTCGAGGTTCACGCCGTCGAAGCCAGCTTCCAGGAACAGCCGCTTAGCCGCTTGCAGAATGGCCGGGGAGGCGTTGTTGCCCGCGGGCCGTCCGGCCCTGGCCCGGGTGCCCTCGGTGCGGACCTTGAGCTTGCGGCCGGTCGCTTCGTGATCAGGGGTGGCCAACCTTGCCTCTCCGACGAATATATTTGACTCTACCGTAAAGACAATAAATCTTTGCCGGACCGGCCGTGCCTGCGGCCAAGGTCTCCCGCGCGGGACTCCATCGGCCAAAGAGGCACGCCATGCAACCAGACGCGCAGCACGACCCAGCCCGGCACGGTCGGCTGCAACCCGGGGACGTGTCCCGGGCTGTGGCCTGGTATGGCGTCGCCGTGCTGTCGGTCGTGCAGCTGTTCTCGTTCATTGACCGCCAGGCCCTGAGCCTGCTGATCGCGCCAATCAAGGCCGAGTTCGGCATGTCCGACACCCAGGTCAGCTTGGTCATCGGGCTGGGCTTCGCAATCGCCTACGCGATCGCCGGGCTGCCGATCGGCCGGCTGGTGGACCAGTGGTCGCGCCCGGCCCTGCTTGGCCTGGGCCTCATCCTGTGGAGCGTCTGCACCGCCACCTGCGGCTTCGCGCGGTCGTTCGGCCAATTGGCGCTGCTCCGGTCCGGCGTCGGCATCGGCGAGGCGACGCTCACGCCCACGGTGATCTCCTTCCTGGGCGACTACTTCCCGCCCTCCAAGCGCGGCATCTCGTTCGGCGTGTTCGCCGTGTCCGTCTATGTCGGCAGCGGGCTGTCGCTCGTGGCGGGCAGCGCCATTCTCAAAGCGTTCGAGGGTGTCGCGCTCGTGACGGTCCCGGTCGTGGGCGAGGTGAAGCCGTGGCAGCTAGTGTTCCTGCTGATCGGCCTGCCGGGCCTGCTTGCCGTGCCACTTGTGCTGACCCTGTTCGAGCCTCGCCGGCAGCGCGGCATGGCGGCGGCCCCGACCATGCGCGGCCTCTCGATGGCCGAGGTGGTGTCGCACTACCGCAGCCACTGGCCCGCGTTCCTGACGCAGCATGCCGCCAGCACGATGATGGCGATGCTGTTCTACGGGGTGAGCGCCTGGGTGCCCGAGTTCCTGCGCCGGACCTACGGCATGCCGATCTCGACGGCTGGCTTCTCCTTTGGGCTGGTGACGGTCGCGGCTGGCTCCCTCGGCGTGCTGTCGGGCGGCTTCTTCTCGGACGCCCTGCTCAAGCGCGGCTGCTCCGACGCGCGGCTGCGGGCGACCCTGTTCGCGGCGGTCGGCGCGCTGCCGTTCGCAGCCGCGTTCCCGCTGGCGGGGTCGGCCGGGCTGAGCCTGGTGCTGGTGTTCGGCATGGTGTTCTTCACCTCCACCATCTCGACCGCCGGATCGACCGGGGTGCAGGAGCTGGCCCTGCCGCGCATGCGGGGCATCGCCGCGGCGATCTACCTGTTCATCTTCAACGGCATAGGGCTGTCGCTGGGTCCGACGCTGTTCGCCGTGCTGACGGACAAGGCGTTCGGCAACCCAGCCCTGCTGTGGCGGTCCTTGGCCACTGCTGCACCTGCCATCGCGGTGCTTGCGGCCGTGTTCTCGCTGGTTGGACTGAGGCCTTACCGCGCCTGCGTCGCAGCGAACCAGCGCGATCTGCTGCCCGTCCTAGGCATGGGCAATCCCAGCCCGATGAGCACGTCCCTCCACGCGGAAACCGGCCGATGACCGGCCTCCGCCGACGACCGGCAGTGGACGCGGCGCGGCAGGCCACTGAGGCGGCATTCCGCCTGCCTGAATGCCCGTCCTGATTGGAGCAGCAAGCCAATGATCGAGCATAAGCAAACCCATCGCGTCGGCGACGCCCTGGTCACCCGCATCCCGGAACTGCTGCTCCGCAGCTTCAAGACGACGGACCTGATTCCCGAATGGAAGCCCGGCATTGCCGACCAGCACGACGGCTGGATGGTGCCCGACTGCCTGGACGCCACGCATGAGCACGTGGTGATCAGCACGCATAGCTGGCTGGTACAGACGCCCCGGCACACCATCATCGTGGACGCAGCGGTCGGCAACGGCAAGACGCGCGCCATGAAGGCGTTCGACCACTTGCAGGAACCCTGGCTAGACCGGCTGGCCGCGGCTGGGGTCGAACCGGAGGCGGTCGACCATGTGTTGCTCACCCACCTGCACTCGGACCATGTCGGCTGGAACACCCGCAGGGTGGACGGGCGATGGGTCCCGACCTTTCCCAATGCGCGCTACGTCATGGCCCGGCTGGAGCAGGAACGGTTGGCAGGGATCATGGAACGGGATGGGCCGGACGCGCCCAAGACCGCCTTCTATGCCGACAGCGTGCTGCCGGTGATTGAGGCCGGTCAGGCATCCTTTGTCGAACCGGACGGCGGCGAGCCGCTGGAGGGCTTCACCTTCCACCCGACCCCGGGGCACAGCACGGATCACATGTCCATCGAGCTGTGCTCGGGCGGGGAGCATGGCCTGTTCGCCGGCGACGTGATGCACCACCCGATCCAGGTGTACTGCCCGAAGTGGAATTCGGTGTTCAGCGAGGCGCCGGACCGCGGCCGGGCGTCGCGGGAATGGGCGCTGAACCACATGGCGGACACCGGCGCCCTGATGTTCAGCTCGCACTTCCCGGGGTCGTCGGCAGGCTGGGTGGCGCGGACCGCGGATGGGTTCGGCTGGACGTTCGCGTGATGCGCCGCCGCACCCTCCTGCAAGGTCTTGCCGCGACGGCGGTCTTGTCCGCCCCGGCTATCGCACAGCTAGAGAAGGTCCGCACGCTGCGGTTCGTGCCGCAGTCCAACCTGCCGACCCTCGACCTAATGTTCTCGTCCGAAGTCGTGGCCAACCACGGCTTCTACGTGTTCGACACGTTGTACTCCGCCGACTCCAAGGGCGTCGCGCAGCCGCAGATGGTGGCGGGGCACACGGTGTCCGACGATGGGCGCACCTGCCCGGCGGTGCGCCCTATCCCTGGAACGTCCGGCCGGCCTGAACATCCGGCCGGTTGCGCCTGAACCTGGAAAGGACCGCCGCATGCAGGGCAAACGGCCGACGATCAGCTCGCTACACGGCATGGTGGCCGCGGCCCATCCGCTGGCGGCCCAGGCCGGGGCAGGGATGCTCGCGGCCGGCGGCAACGCCTTCGACGCCGCCGTGGCCGTCGCGGCGGCGCTGGGCGTCGTGGAACCCGCCATGTCCGGTCTCGCAGGGATGGGTGTGGCAACATGCTGGATCGCCGCGGAAGGACGGGTCAGGATCCTGGACTTCATGGGCCGCGTCCCGCTGGCCTTCCCCGCTGGCCAGTTCACCGGCATCGGCCAGCTCAACCGTGGCGCCCTCGGCTGCGGAGTGCCGAGCAACCTCGCAGGATGGGCCGAACTGATCGCGGCACATGGCAAGAGAAGCCTCGGCGACGCGCTGGAGGCTGCGACGGCCCTGGCGCAGGACGGCTTCCCGCTGCTCGACTACACGATCGACGCCATACAAAGGACGAGCAACGAGGCCGCAGGCCAGGAGCTGTTCGCCGAATGGCGCCGCACGTATGTGCAAGCGGGCGGATCGGTCCTGCGGCAGCCGGACCTTGCCCGGACCCTTGCGGCCATTGCGGCCGACGGTCCGGCCCACCTCTACGACGGACCGCTCGGACAAGCCCTGGTCGGCGCCCTATTCGACGCCGGCGGCTGCATCGCGCAACGCGACCTCGCCGCGGTGCGTCCGGCCTGGGTCGCCCCACTCGACGCAGCCTATCGCGGCTGTGTGGTTCATGCCCCGCCGCCGCCAGCCAGGGCGTTCCAGTATCTGCTGACGCTTCGCATCCTAGACGGCTTCGATATCGTCCGGCATCCGCGGGGTGGCGCCGATCACCTGGACCTGGTCTGGCGTGCCATCCGCCTTGCTGCCGGCGTGCGCGTCCGGTGCGGGCTGTCGGTGGAGGCCGTGGAGGCGGTGTTCTCCGACGAGGGCGTCGCGGCGCTGCGGGCGCGGGTGCTGGACGGCAAGGCCATCGAGGGGATCACGGAGGGCTACCCCGATCCCACGCCGCCGGGTCCGGAGCGGGAGCATACGACATCGTTCAGCGTGGCGGACCGGACCGGCAACGTAATCTGCTGCACCCAGACACTCGGCGTGAGCTTCGGCAGCGGCATGGTGGTGCCCGGCACAGGTGTTTGCCTGAACGACCTGCACTACTTCGGCGACGTCGATCCGGCGGGGCCGAACGCGCTGCGGCCGGGCATGCCGCTCGGCCTGCCCATTGCACCCAGCATCGTCACCCGGGCAGGCAAACCCGTCCTGGCGCTGGGCACCCCAGGCGGCTACGGCATCTGCCAGACGCAGGCGCAGGTGCTGGTGCAGTACTTGGACTACGGCCTGCCGCTGCAGGACGCGATCGACGCCCCGCGTG
The DNA here is from genome assembly GCA_964235545.1 of uncultured Acetobacteraceae bacterium. Taxonomy (GTDB): domain Bacteria; phylum Pseudomonadota; class Alphaproteobacteria; order Acetobacterales; family Acetobacteraceae; genus LMUY01. Next base: position 1,434 of record CAXSEG010000177.1, on the reverse strand, counting down.
CTCGCCTCTGGAACGGGTCTGCCGTTCTGGCGGAATCCCGCATCGGAGAGGCTGCAATCACGTCGCTGCAGGCGCGCGGGCATGACATTGATCATTCGGATGCCTGGAGCATCAGGGTCGGAGGCATGCACGGGGTCGCGGTCGAGCCGGCAACAGGAGTAATGACCGGCGGCGCCGACTCGCGGCGCGATGGAACGGCCATCGCTCCGACAATCCCGTTGCGGGTCGCGGAAACCACCAGGCCCGTTCTCGACCCCGATGCGGCACAACAACAATGAGCGGCGGGGACGCGGGTAGCGGGCGATAGGCTCTGTCCCGAACGGGTCTACCCCAGCGAGGCACTCAGGCGAGACACTGAGGTACGTCTCGTATGGGTTGTTCAACGGCTTCCGAGACGATAGCCTGAGCGGGTCCAGACCCAAACAGGACAGATCGGCCCCGCCCATGCCCATCTACGGCTACGCCCGCGTCAGCACCCTCGACCAGGACCTCGCCATCCAGCGCGCCGCGCCCAAGGCGGCTGGTTGCGGCGTAGTGCGCGCTGAGAAGGCCAGCGGCAGCCGCCGCGACGGCCGGACCGAGCTGCAGATGCTGCTCGACTTCGTGCAGCCCGGCGACACCCTGGTGGTGACGCGCATCGACCGCCTCGCCCGGTCCATGAAGGACCTGCAGGACATCGTGCACGAACTGAAGGAGCGCGGCGTTGCTCTGCGCGCGACCGAGCAGCCTGTGGACACCAGCACCGCGGCTGGCAAGGCGTTCCTGGACATGCTGGGCGTGTTCGCCGAGTTCGAGACTAACCTGCGCCGCGAGCGCCAGCTAGAAGGCATCAAGGCCGCAAAGGCAAAAGGCATCTACAAAGGCCGCAGGCCCACCATCGGCGCTGCCGAGCTGCGACGCCTGCGCAACGAGGAGAAGCTCGGGCCTGCCGCCATCGCGCGCCTGCTCGGCATCGGGCGAGCCAGCGTCTACCGGGTGCTCGGAAAGCCAGCAGCGCCAGCATAGCGTTCCGACTCAGGTAGCCGGCTTACCTTGCGGCTGGTGTCACCGATGTTGGGTGAACCCCAGGTAGGGGCTCGTGCCGGCCAGGGCTTCGGGCGTAACTGCGGCGCCGTGCCCGTCGGCGACGAGGCCGTCGAGCGCGCGTGTCATGCCGACGACGGTGTGGAAGATGGGGTTCAAGGAGCAACGGAACGGAAAACCTATGTAAGAACCGAAATCGCTTTCACAGCTGAAATTGATGGAGATCGGACAGGCCGGTTTCGGGCTGGCAGATGGCGATAGCTGCCGTAAGCGGGGGCACCGACTTTCCTGTAAACGACTGAATTTTGAAAAGGGTCACTCAGCCGCCAGCACGCGCGTCATAGCTCTGCTGGTATTGCTGAATCTCGGCCATACTCGCGGTCGTCCATGTGAACAGGGCAGCGAACGGCT
>CAXSEG010000176.1:0-9795 GCA_964235545.1 uncultured Acetobacteraceae bacterium | reverse complement strand
ACGGCGCGTCGCCGATGCTGCCGGCGTCAATCGCCCCGGCGTTCAGCGCCTCCAGTAGGGTCGGCGCGCTGGCGAACCGGCTCCATCGGAGGTCGTACGGGAGTCCATGCAGCACGCCAGCCGCCTGCATCAGCGGCTCGATGCCGCCCCGCTGGTCGCCGATGCGCAGGGTCGCGGGCTCCTGCGCCCGGGCAGCGGCGGGAAGCAGGAGCAGGCCGGCCATGGCCGTGCGTCGGGTGAGGATCATTTCCGTGCTCTGGCCTAATCCAGCAGGTCCGGTTCCTGCGCCACGATGAGGTCCCACAGCGGCTGGAACGACAGCAGGCCCGAGCGTGCACCGCCGACCTGCCCCGCGGTGTGGCGGGCCATCTCCTCGGCGATCGGCTGCGGCGTCCCTGCCGCCTCGGCAAGGAGCTGCGTGTGAGCGGCGTTGTCCATCGACAGGTACCAGAACGCTGCGGCCTCCACGGTCTCGCCCACGGTCAGGAAGCCGTGGTTGCGCAGGATGACCGCCTTGTGCGGGCCCAGCGCGTCGGCGATGCGCGCACCCTCGGACTGCTCCAGCACCACGCCGGTGTAGTCGTCGAACAGCGCATGGTCGCCGTGGAACTTGCACGCGTCCTGGGTCAGCGGGTCGAGCAACCGGCCCAGTGTGGACCAGGCCTTGCCGTAGGTGGAGTGCGTGTGCGCCGCCGCCACGGCGTCGGGCCGGGCGGCGTGGATCGCGGAGTGGATGGCGAAGGCGGCGCGGTTGACCGGCTGGTCGCCCTCCACCACGGCCCCGGTGTGGTCCACCCGGATCAGGTCGGAGACGCGGATGCGGCTGAAGTGCTGGCCGAAGGGGTTGACCCAGAAGGTGTCGAGGTCGACCGGGTCGCGCGCCGTGACGTGGCCGGCGAGGCCCTGGTCGAAGCCGGCGCGGCCGAACAGGCGGAACGTCGCCGCGAGGCGCTGCTTGCGGTGCAGCCGCTCCTCCGACGGAGTGCGCACTAGGGGGCCGTCGCTCAGCAGGCTGGCGAAGCCCTGTGCCGGCGGGCGGGGCGTGACGTGGTTCATGATGCTTCTCTCCGGATGCGGGTGTCTGGGGGGACGGCCCGGGCGCGCGTCCCGGTTGGATCGATTCCGTGCGGCTGTGCCCAAGCGCTCCCAACATTGATGCGGTTGCAAAACGGAATCCTTACCGGGCCTGCGGGCTTTGGCCTGGCTATCCCGCCCGCTGTGGATGCCAGACCGGCACGTCCGCCACGACAAGCCGCTGAGGGATCAGGCCGGCCTCGAGGAACGCATCGGCGATGCGCTGCTGCCCGGAGAGGTCGGCGGGTTGCACCGGCTGGACGTCGTAGCTGCGCCGCGCGTTGACCTGCAGCACGACCTCAGCCGGCAGGTCCCCCCACAGCGGCCCGAGCAGGGCCGCCGCGGCGCCGGGGTCCTGCCGGAGCCGCTGCCCGGTTTCCACCAGGGCGTCGAACACCGTCTGCACGATGTCGGGGTGGCGTTTCACAAAGGCGGTGTTGACCATGTAGTAGCGGCTGTAGCCGGTCACGCCGCCGCCGCCATCGCCGACCACACGCACCGACAGGCGGTGCTGCGTGATGGCGAGGAACGGGTCCCAGATCGCCCAGGCATCCACGGAGCGCTGCTCGAACGCCTGCGCGGCTTCTGGCGGCGCCAAGTAGACGGGGGTGATGTCGGAGAAGCGCAGGCCGGCTTGGCGCAGCAGCGCCAGCACCAGGTAGTGGCAGCCAGAGCCCTTGCCGATCGCCACCCTGCGGCCCCTGAGGTCGGCGACCTGGCGCACGTCGCTGTCGGCGTGGACGATCAGCGCCTCCGCGTGCGGCGAGGGCGCCTCCGCGGCGTAGTAGGTCAGCGGGGCGCCGGCGGCCTGGGTGAAGATCGGCACGGCGTCGGCCACGTCGGCGTGGAAGTCCGTGCTGCCCGCGTTCATCGGATCGAGCACGTTGCCGAACAGGCTCCAGCCCGGCGCGCAGCCGTGGGCCGCCAGCCGGGCATCGAGCCCGTGTTCCACCTTCAGCACGCTGAGCAGCGAGGAGGAGCGCTGGTAGCCGAAGCTTACGGTTTCGCCGGCCGCGGCGGGCCTGCCGCCCGCCCCCGCCAGGACGGCGCAGCCGCCCAGTCCGGCAAGCAAGGTTCGGCGGGTGGGGTGCGCCATAGGCGGTTCTCTCCGGCCACCCCTGCCATCAGCACCGGGAAGCGTGGAATCCGATAAATACGAATTCAAGTCGTTGATCAAGCGGGCATTCCGGAATATGCACTTCCATGCGCCGTGAAATCCGTCTGTGGATCCGCGGCCGCCTCGGCCCGTCTGATGGAAGGTTCGCGCCCTGACGACATCGACACCGCTGCGCTTCGGCGTCTGGGCCCCGGTGCATGGCAGCCGCGCCGCCCTGCAGGATCCGGACGAGCCGTACGACGCTTCCTGGGAGCGCAACCGGGCGCTCGTGCTGTCTGCGGAGGCGCTGGGCTACGACAGCGTGCTCGTGGCACAGCACACCATGAATCCGCACAGCGAGGAACTCGACCAGCTGGAGGCCTGGAGCGCCTCGGCCGCGCTGACCGCGGTCTCCTCGCGCATCGAGATCATCGCGGCAATCAAGCCGTACCTGTTCCATCCCGTGGTGCTGGCCAAGATGGCGCTGCAGATCGAGGCGATCGGCGGCGGGCGCTTCGCGCTCAACCTGGTCAACGCCTGGAACCGGCCGGAGCTGGAGCGCGCGGGCATCGGCTTTCCCGAGCACGACGCCCGCTACGCCTATGGGCGGGAGTGGATCTCGGTCGTGGCGCCGCTGATGGCCGGCGAGCGGGTGACGTTCCGCGGCGCGCATTTCGACGTGCGCGACTACGTGCTGCGCCCAGGGTCGCGGCACCGCGCCCGCCCGGCCCTCTACGTCGGCGGCGAGTCGGAGCCCGCACGCGCGCTTGTGGCCGACCACGGGGACACCTGGTTCATCAACGGGCAGCCGCTCGCCGCCGTGCGCGACCTGATCGGCGACGTGCGCTCGCGCCCGCGGCCCGGGCGGCCCGCCCTCCGCTTCGGCCTGTCCGCCTTCGTGATCGCGCGCGACACCGCCCGCGAGGCCGCGGCGGCGTTCGACCACCTGGCCGGGCTTGCCCTCAAGGACGCGGCGGTCAAGGCGGGCAAGGCCGCGAACACCGACACCGCCAGCGTCATGTGGCAGACCATGGCGCGCACGCCGCATCTCGGCAGCAACGGCGGCACCGCGGCGGGGCTGGTCGGCAGCCACGACGAGGTGGCGGCCCGCATGCTTGCGTTCCACCAGGCTGGCATCGAGCTGTTCATGCTGCAGTTCCAGCCGCTCGAGGCGGACATGACCCGCTTCGCGCAGGAGGTTGCGCCGCGCGTGCGCAGGCTCGTCGCGGCCTCGGGATGAGCGAGGGACCGGAGCCCGGTCGCCTGCGCACCCTGGCTGTCCCGGAGCAGCTGATCGGTCACCGAGCCAGACCTCGAGACGCAACAGGAGCGGAGGACCAACAATGTTCCAAGACGTTCAATCCCCGGCCGATGACAGAGACGTCGCCGACCGGATCGACAGCGACGCGGAGGCGATCCGCATCGCCACCGCCCTCGCGGAGGATTTCGCCAAGGGGGCGGCGGAGCGTGACCGGACGCGCCGATTGCCGGCTGCTGAAATCGAGCGCTTCAGCGCGAGCGGCCTGTGGGCGATCGGCGTGCCCCGGCGCTTTGGCGGTCTCGGCGCCAGCTTCCGCACGATCACCAAGGTCATCGAGATCATCTCGGCCGCCGATCCGTCGATCGGGCAGATCCCGCAGAACCACTTCAGCGTCGCCTTCCTGCTGCAATCGGTCGGCAGGGAGGAACAGCAGCGCCACTTCCTCGACCTGATCCTGCGTGGCGCACGCTTCGGCAACGCGCTGGCCGAGCTGACGCGCAAGACCGCCCACGACTTCGAGACCCGCTTTACCCGGAGCCGGCGCGACGGCGTGAACGGCTGGGAGATCAACGGCCGCAAGTTCTACTCGACTGGCGCCCTGTTCGCCGACTTCGTGTCTGTCGGCGCCAGCGACACAGAGGGGCGGCGCCTGACCGCGATCGTCCCGCGAAACGCTCCCGGGCTCACTGTGGTCGACGACTGGTCGAGCTTCGGCCAGCGCACCACGGCGAGCGGCACCGTCACTCTCGACTGCGTGTTCGCGTCGGACCTCGAGGTGATCGAGACCTGGCGCACCCTCGACCGTCCCGTCGCGAACGGACCCGTCGCCCAGATCATCCAGGCCGCGATCGACAGCGGCATCGCCGTGGCGGCCGTGGAGGACACCAAGGCGCTGGTGCGCGATGTGGCGCGACCATGGCGCGACGCCGGCGTCGAGCGCGCCGCCGACGAGCCGTTCACCCTGGCGATGGTCGGCCGGCTGGAGATCGCGCTGCACGCCGCACAGGCGATGCTGGAACGCGCCGCCGACGCGGTGGACCGCGCGACCGCGGAGCCGAGCGAGGACGGCGTTGCCGAGGCGTCCGTAGCGGTGGCGGAAGCCAAGGTGCTCACCACCGAGATCGCGCTCGAGGCGAGCAGCAGGCTGTTCGAGCTCGCCGGGACCCGTGTCACGCTTGAGCCCAACGCCTATGACCGGCATTGGCGCAACGCGCGCGTCCACACGCTGCACGATCCCGTGCGGTGGAAGTATGCCGTCGTCGGTGACTGGGCGCTGAACCGCCGCGCGCCGCCGCGCCACGGCCTGGTCTGACGCCCGAGCCTTCCTGGTCGTAAGGTCCGGCGAACCAGTCTGGCAACCTGGCGTCGTCCCAGCGCCCGTTACACTGCTGGGACAATGGCCGGGGTGGAGCCGGTCCGATCAGGGCGGGACCTGGCCAGGGATGATCCTGGCCTCGACCATGCCCACACCGCAGCTCTGGCCGATCCGCAGTTCCGGGTCCTTCGGGGAAGCGAGGACGGCAAGGACGCGCTCGCCCAGCGACACGACGTAGCGGGTTGTGCTCACGAGCTTCTGGACCGAGACGACACGCCCGGCGCCCCCGTCGGGATCAAGGGTGACCTCGCCCGGCCGGATTACCGCGAACGCCCGGCCGTCCGGGAGCATCGTCGCGACCGGAGGAACAGGAAGCGTGTCGGCCCGGAATACGCCGTCACGGACGTGACCTTCAATGCGGATGCTTTCGCCCAGGAACTCGAATACGAACATGCTGGCAGGGCGGCGGTCCAACTCCTGGGGCGTGCCGACTTGCTGCACGCGTCCCGCACCCAGCACGGCCACGCGGTCCGACAACTCGAACGCCTCGTCGCGGTCGTGGGTGACGAGCACGGTGGTAAGGCCGAGCCGGTCGTGCAAATCGCGCAGCGTGCGGCGCAGCTCGTTGCGGATGGGCGGATCCAGGGCGCCGAATGGCTCGTCCAGTAACAGAACCGCAGGCTCGACCGCCAGGGCCCGTGCGAGCGCTACGCGCTGCCGCTGCCCACCGGACAGCTGGTCCGGGAAGCGTGCGGACAACGCGCGCATCTGCACGAGGTCAAGCAGTTCCGCGGTGCGCTCCACGATCGCCGCATGGGCCGGGCGGACGCCGCGTGGGCGCACGCGCAGGCCGAAAGCGACGTTGTCGGCCACGTTCAGGTGGCGGAACAGGGCGTAGTTCTGGAACACGAAGCCGATGCGTCGCTCGCGCGCGGGAACCTGGGATACGTCCCTGCCGCCGATGCGCACGGTTCCCGCATAGTCGCGCTCCAGCCCCGCGATGACGCGCAGCGCCGTGGTCTTGCCCGAGCCGGACGGGCCGATTAGAGCCACTAGCTCACCCGTCGCGACCGCGAAGGTGATGTCGTCCAGCGCCAATGCGGTGCCGTGCCGCATACTGACGCGGTCAAGCTCGATGCTCACGCGAGAAGGGTGCTCCGCCGTCCAGTGCGCCACTCCAGCACCGACTTGGCCGCGAGCGTCAAGAGCGCCAAGCCAGCGAGCAGGGCCGCCATGGCGAAGGCGGCGGGCCCCTGGTAGTCGTTGTAGAGGGACTCAATGCGCAGCGGCATGGTCTCGGTCAGGCCGGGGATGTGGCCGGACACGACCGACACGGCACCGAACTCGCCCATCGCGCGGGCATTGCAAAGCAGCACGCCGGACAGCAGGGCCCAGCGTATGTTGGGTAGCGTCACGTGGCGGAAGGTCTGCCAGAGGCCTGCGCCCAGCAGGACCGCCGCCTCCTCCTGCTGGCGCCCCTGCTCCTGCATCAGCGGCAGCAGGGGGCGCACGACAAAGGGGAAGGTGACGAACAGCGTCGCCAGCACAATGCCAGGCGTCGCGAACACTACGGGCAGCCCCGCACTCCGCAGTGCTGCGCCGAGCCGGCCCTGAGTGCCGAACACGAGAATCCAGACCAGCCCAGAGATCACCGGCGACACGCTCAGCGGCAGCTCGATCAGGATCACCAGCAGCCATCGGCCGGGGAAGTCGTGCTTCGTCAGGCACCAGGCGGCCGCGACGCCCAAGGTGGTGTTCACGCAGACGCTGACCAGACCGACGACAACCGTGAGGCGGATCGCCGACAGCGCATCGGGGTCGACGAGCGAGGCGAGTGCCGCCGTCGCGCCGTGGCGAAGCGCCTCGACGAACACCACCGCCAGCGGCAGCACGAACAGCACCGCGACGACAACAAACGCTGCTGCCCCCGCGAGGACACGCGCGACCCTGCCCGGCCGGGCGCGCATCATGTGGCCCCCACGGGCAGCCGTCGGCGGATCAGTGATACTGCCGCAAGGCAGGCGAGCGAGACCAGCAGCATTGCGAGGCCCAGCGCAGCCGCCCCGGCGTAGTCGAATTGTTGCAAGCGGATGACAATCAGCAGCGGCGCGATCTCGCTGCGTAGCGGCATGTTGCCCGCGATGAAGATTACCGAGCCGTACTCGCCGACCGCGCGGGCGAAGGCAAGCGCAAAGCCGGTCAGCAGAGCCGGCGCCAGCGCGGGCAGGATGACGCGTGTGAGGGCCTGCCACGGCCGGGCGCCCAGCGTCTCAGCGGCTTCTTCCGTCTCGTGCGGGAAGTCGCGCAGCACCGGCTCTACCGTGCGGACCACGAACGGGATGCCCACGAACACCAGCGCCACCAGAATGCCGAGTGGCGTGTAGGCTACCCTGATGCCCATGGCCGCGAGCGGCGCGCCGATCCAGCCGCGAGGGCCGTACAACACCGTCAGGGTGATGCCCGCGACCGCCGTGGGCAGTGCAAAGGGCAGGTCCAGCAGCGCGTCGAGCAGGCGCCATCCGGGAAAGCGGAGTCGCACCAGGACCCAGGCCAGCAGCAGGCCGAGAGGCAGGTCGATCACCGCGGCGGCCGCGGCCATGCCGAAGCTCAGCCGCAGCGCCGCCAGCACGCGCGGGTCGCTCAGCGAGGCGAGCACGCCGGCAGCACCCAGCGTCCAGGGCCGCAGCACGAGGGCGCACAGCGGCACCAGCACAAGCAGCGACAGCCAGACTAGCGTCAGGCCCAGGCTGAGGCCAAAGCCCGGGAGGATGCGGCGGCGCGGGCGCCCGCCCACCGGATAGCGCATCTCGGCTGAAGCGGGGGCGTGGGGCGTCATTTGCCGGGGGTGTAGATCTGGTCGAATACGCCGCCGTCGGCGAAGTGCGTGCCCTGCATCGCTGTCCAGCCGCCGAGGCTCGCGATGTCGAAGGTAACGACGGGAGGCAACTCCGCCGCGTGGCGCTGCAGCACGGCGGGGTCGCGGGGGGCGATAGTGGTGCCTGGCGAGCAGTTCCTGGCCTTCGGGCGTGTAGAGGTGCTCGAGGTAGGACTGCGCGGCGGCGCGGGTGCCCTTGCGGTCCACCACGCTGTCGACGACCGCGACTGGCGGCTCGGCAAGGATGGTCAGCGAGGGGTAGACGATCTCGACCTCGTCCGGCCCGAGCTCATCGCGGGCGAGCAGCGCCTCGTTCTCCCAGGCGAGCAGTACATCGCCCAGGCTGCGCTGCACGAAGCTGTTGGTGGCGCCGCGCGCGCCGGTGTCGAGCACGGGCACCTGATGGAACAGCGCGCGCAGGTAGGCCTGCGCCGTCGCCACGCTGCCGCCGTGCTGATGCAGCGCCCAGCCCCAGGCGGCGAGGTAGTTCCAGCGCGCTCCTCCCGAGGTCTTGGGGTTGGGGGTGATGACCGCGACGTCCGGCCTGACCAGGTCGGGCCAGTCGTGCAGCGACTTCGGATTACCCTTGCGCACCAGGAACACGATGGTGCTGACAGAGGGCGTAGCACCGTATGGCAGCCGGGTGGCCCAGTCCTTCGCCAGTAGCCCGCGGGCGGCCAGCGCGTCGATGTCGGAGGCCAGCGCCAGCGTCACCACGTCCGCTTCCAGCCCGTCCAACACCGCGCGAGCCTGCGCGCCGGAACCGCCGTTGGCGGTGCGGACCCTGATCGCCTGCCCGCTCGTTGCCTGCCACTGCCGGGCGAAGATCTGATCATACTCCCGGTACAGCTCGCGCGTCGGATCGTAGCTCACGTTGAGCAAGGTAAGCTCGGCGGCCCTCGCCCTTCCCTGTGCGACAAACAGCGCGCCTGGCACCAGCAGAGGCAAGGTGAGGAGCGTGCGACGGTGCATCGGCGTGGTCTCCCTAGGTACTGGGTCAAGACAGGGGCGGGGCACACTACGGAGCAGTGGTCCCCTGGCTGTTTGGCCCGGCTTGATCGTCCGGCCGGATCGCCGGCGCCGCGGTGTTACCATCGCGTGGACTCTGTCCGCCGGTAGCAGGCAGGTGCTCCGTCCCGGTCCGGTGGTACGCGCCGTTTCCTGCCGGACAAGGCCGACTGCAAGGCTCGGCCCGGCTCCCGAGAGACCGTAAACCACCATATTGTAACGGGTGAAAGGATGAAATACATATTTACATCGTGCATATCTGTGTGCACTGTCGAGGCAGTCGCGTTGCGGGTGACGGGTATGAGGGCGTGCCGGGTGCGCGCGGCCATTGCGCAGGCCATTGCACCACGCATCGGCTGGACCTCCTCGCTAACATCCAGCCTCGTGCCCGCCCTGAGCGGATCTGGGAGATCGATATGCTGCAGTCGCACGTGATCGAAGCTGACGGGATCTTTCTCGGCGCCGCGGTCTGCCAGGACACCGGCTTCCGCTTCGTGGCTGTGCATACACGGGTGGCGATGCTGGATGGATCGGTCTGCGCGTCGCTTGCCGAGGCGAACAAGGCGGCGCGCACCTTGTTCCGCAAACAGCGTCCGGTGCAGGACGCAGGCGAATGACGCCGCCCGGCTTGGCGCCGGCATGAGCCACGGTGCCTAGCGTAATCACGATGACCGACCTGCCGTGGGTCGACCTTCTGCCACCCACTTGGTGTCTGGTTGTGAGACCTCCTTGGCGCGCTCAGCGATGAGGCGTGCTTTGTTGGTGTTACATGGACGTGCTCGGCCGTTTGGTGCGGCGTGGGCAAGCGTTGGTTCGGCTTCGAGGCATTCGATTGCGATCTGATCAGGCGTCCTGCCGTCCAGCACGCGCTGGCCTCGGGCGTTGTAGGCCGCGTTGAAGCCACGCAGGAGCTGTGCTGCTTCGCGCAGAAAGGTAATGGCGCTGGCCTCGGTCTCGTCATCCCTGACCGCGAAATGGACGGAGCGGGATCTCCTGTCCTGGTAGGGCGGTCAGCCATTCAAACCGCCAGCCATGCTCCACGACAGCAAGTCGAACCGGGTCCCAATAATGTTCCGTAACCAGACAGATCAGGCAGTGGCCACCCACGACCTAACGTGAGCCCTTCGCCTCCTGAGCTGACCAGTAGGCGATTGGACGTATCTTCC
>CAXSEG010000175.1:0-9853 GCA_964235545.1 uncultured Acetobacteraceae bacterium | reverse complement strand
CGCAGCTCGGTCCGGCGCAGGTCCAGCAAGCCGATCCGCTCGACCGTCTGCGGGCCGGGCGAGGGCGGGTTGCTGACCCGCTTCGGAGTCGATATCCGGGTCGTTCCGGGGATAGACCACATCCTCAGCGGCAGGCATATGCGCGCGCAAGTTGCCAACCTGATGGTAACCTTTTTGGCCGCAAACGAAGGCCGGAGACCCGACCATGACGATCCGCTCGACCATCCTCGACCAGATGGCCACCGTCGCCCGCCTGCAGAAGCAGACGCTGGCACCCCTGCACGATGACGTGCTGCTGCTCGACACGGGGCTCGACTCGCTGGCCATAGCCATCCTCGTCGCCAACCTCGAGGACGAGTTGGAGCTGGATCCGTTCGGCGCCGGCCGGGACGTGGCGATACCGCGCACCGTCGGAGACTTCATCAGGCTGTACGAGAATGCTGCAGCCTGAACGGCTCTCGCTGCGGGCGCTGACGCTCGCCCCCGGCACCGGCGGCCGCTTCCTCGCCGGCGGCATTCACCGCCTCCCGCTCGACGGCCTGGCCGCCGGCTCGGGGCTGGACGGGCTGGAGGCGCTGCACGGCCGCACGGTCCTGGTGACGACGCACGCCCAGCTGCCGACCGTGCTCGCCGTGCTGGCGCTGGACGGGATCGCCGCCCGGATGCTGCTCTGCCCGCCCGATCTGTCACCGGACCACCTGCCGGCGATCATGGCCGAGGCCGGCGTGGACGCCGTCGTCACGGACGGCACCGGCCTCGCCTTGCCGGACCTGGCAGGGATGACCGTCGTGACCTGCCGCAGCGATCTCGCGACACCGGCGCCCGGGCGCCCGGCCGAGACGTTCGACACCGAATGGGTGCTGTTCACTTCCGGCACCACGGGCCGGCCGAAGATGGTCCGCCACACGCTGGCTAGCCTCACTGGACACCTGGCCGGCGCATCCGCCGGACCAGCCGGCGTCATCTGGAGCACGTTCTACGACGTGCGCCGCTATGGCGGCCTCTCGATGCTCGTGCGTGCCCTCCTGGGCCCCGCCTCGATGGTGCTGTCGGACGCGGACGAGGGCGTCGCCGGGTTCCTGCTCCGCGCGGGCGCGCTCGGCGTGACGCACATTTCCGGCACCCCCTCCCACTGGCGCCGCGCCCTGATGAGCCCGGCGGTGAGCGCCCTGGCCCCGCTGAACGTCCGCCTGTCGGGCGAGATCGCCGACCAGGCCATCCTGGACCGCCTGCACGCGACCTTCCCCGCGGCCCAGGTCACGCACGCCTTCGCCTCCACCGAGGCAGGTGTCGCCTTCGAGGTGACTGACGGACTCGCCGGCTTCCCCGCCGCCCTGTTCGGCGGCCACACCCTGAAAGCCGAGATGCGGGTGAAGGACGGCACCCTGCGCATCCGCTCGCTGCGCGCCGCCGCCGGCTATCTCGCCACGGGGCTGAACGCGGCGGACGGCTTCGTCGACACGGGGGACATGGTCGAGCGCCGGGGCGAGCGGTATCACTTCGTCGGCCGGCGGGAAGGCGTGATCAATGTCGGCGGCGAGAAGGTGTTCCCCGAGGAGGTGGAGGCCGTGATCAACCGCCACCAAGCGGTCCGCATGTCGCTGGTCTGGCCGCGCAGCAGTCCGATCACCGGCGCGGTTGTGGCCGCGGACATCGTGCTGCAGCCCGACCGTAAAACGGATTTCGCGACGGTTCGGTCCGAGGTGCTCGACCTATGCCGGGAGGCGTTGCCGCCGCACAAGGTGCCGGTGTCGGTGCGGCAGGCCGCGTCGCTGGCGATCGCCGAATCCGGCAAGCTGGTCCGCCGCCATGCGTAACGTGGTCGTCACGGGCGCCTCCCGCGGGCTCGGCCTGGCCATCGCGCAACGGGCCGCCCGGTCCGGCTTCCGGGTGATTGCCATCGCCCGCAGCGACGGCCCGGCCCTGCGGGACGCCATGGCGGCGACCCCGGACGTGCTGCATTTCCGGCCCTGCGACCTGCTGGACATCCCCACCCTCGGCGCGCTAGCGCGAACCCTGCGCACCGAGTTCGGCCCGCTCTACGGCTTGGTGAACAATGCCGGCATCGGCACCGCCGGCGTGCTCGCGACCATGCCGGACGACACGATCGAGCGGCTGATCCGCATGAACGTGACTTCGCCGGTCACGCTGACCAAATACCTCGTCCGCCCCATGCTCACCGCGCGCGCCGGCCGCATCGTCAACGTCTCCTCCATCGTCAGCAGCACCGGCTACAGCGGCCTTGCCGCCTATGGCGCCTCCAAGGCGGCCCTGATCGGCTTCACCCGCTCGCTCGCCCGCGAGCTCGGCCCGCTCGGCATCACCGTCAACGCGGTGGCACCCGGCTTCGTCGACACGGAGATGACCCACGACCTCGACGACAAGCAGCGCGACCAGATCAAGCGCCGCAGCGCCCTGCGGCAGTTGGCCCGGGCGGAGGACGTGGCAGCCGCGGTCGATTTCCTGCTAGGCGACGGCGCTGCAAACATCACGGGAACCACGCTGACGGTGGACGCCGGCAGCACCGCCTGAGCCTTCACCTTAGATCTTCCTCTCCCTCTTCTGGGAGAAGGCGGGGTGAGGGGGCTTGGGATCCCGTGACAACTGGCAAATATGTGCGCGGACGGCTCTCACCCCGATCCTCTCCCGTGAAGGACGCGAGAGGGAGTCTTTGCAGTCGGTGGGCCTCTTTGCAAAAGCACATCCGACACTCACACCAACATTCCACCCTCGATCCGCCGCCTCACCCCCTCATCCAGCCTTACGAACCTCCCCGCCCCCCGGTCATCGAACCAGACTGCGTCGTCGCCGGCGGCAAGCCCGTCCCGCACCAGCCCCGCCTTGCCCAGCTTGAACGTCCCCGTCATCTCCAACCGGCCGCACACCCGCACGAACAGCGGCCGGGCGTACACCGGCAGGCGCGTCGCCAAATGGACCCGCAACGCCGGCAGGCTGAACCCCTCGCCGGGCACAACGGCGGCCATCCCCGCCTTGCCCTCCGCACCCGGCACCGCCACGCCGAACACCACGGCGTCGATCACTCCCGGGCACGCCAGCACCGCCGCGGCGACCTCCGTGGTCGCGACGTTCTCGCCCTTCCACCGGTAGGTGTCCCCCAACCGGTCCACGAACGCGTAGAACCCGGCCGCGTCCTTGCGCATCAGGTCCCCCGTGCGAAACCACTGGTCCCCCGGGACGAACACGTCCCCCAGCAGCTTGCGGGCGGAGGCAGCCGGGTCGGTGTAGCCCTCGAACCGGCGCGGGCCACCGAGCAGCGCCACCGCCTCACCCGCCTCGTCCACGGCACACGCAACGCCCCGCCCCGCGGCATCGCGCAACGGCTCGCCTGTCTCCGGGTCGCAGCGGAGCAGCGCCAGGGCGAAGCGGTGGGCCAGGAACCCGGGCACCCGCCCGATCGCCCCCGGCTTGCCCTCGCAATTATACAGCGACACGCCGCCCTCGGTCGCCGCGTAGAACTCCAGGATGCGCGGAATGCGGAACCGTTCCTGAAACGCCGGCCACACCGCCTCGCTCAGCCCGTTGCCGCAGCACAGGCGCAGCTGGTGGGCCGTCTCCGCCTCCTGCGGCGGCGTGTTCAGCAGATAGCGGCACAGCTCGCCGATATATTGGAACACGGTGCAGCGCGTCTCGGTCAAATCCGCCCAGAACCGGCTGGCGGAGAACCGCTCCCGGATCACCACCGACCCGCCCGCGACCAGCATGGCGCCCACCGCCACCACGCCGCCCGTGCTGTGATACAGCGGCAGGCAGTCGTACAGACGGTCCTTCGGGCAGGCATCCATCATGCCCGCGAACCAGCCGCTCCATTCCAGGATCCGGGCGTGGCTGACACGCGCCGCCTTCGGCAACCCCGTGGTGCCCGAGGTGTAGATCAGCAACGCCCGCCCCCCCGGCGCCGCCCGCGACACGGCCACCCGGCCATCCAGCCCGGCCACCATCGCCCCGTCATGCACCCAGCAACGCGCCGCGACAGGCGGCAGCCGCGCCGCCAGCGCCGCATCGGCGATCACATGCGCGGCCCCGGCACTGTCGATGCAATGCCCAAGCGCATCGCTCGCCAGGTTGGTGTTCAGCAGCGCCACCACGCACCCGGCCTGCGTCAGTCCGAGCCAGATCGCCACGTATTCCGGCCGGTTCGGCATCAGCAGCGCCACGGCGTCCCCGGCCGCGATCCCCTGCTGCAGCGCCCAGTGCGCATACTGGTTGGCTCGCGCCGCCAACGCCCCGTAGCTGAACGCCTCGTGCTCGCCGATCAGCGCCGGGTCGTCCGGCCGGGCGGACGCCATCGCCGCCACCACCGCCGCCAGCGTGTGGCCCGGCACGCTGCCGAGCCGCCCCGTCATCTCCAGCGCGCGCACCCAGTCCCGCGTCACCGCCGCCCCGGAGCGCACCGGCTCAGCCCCGCCGCACGTTCCAGAACAGCGACAACCCGCTCAGCGTGTCCACCAGCTCCTTGCGTTGCGTCGTGGGCTGGATGAACTCGCCGAGCGGCAGGAACGGCACGTCGACGAAAGCCTGCTGCTGGATGTCCGCCGCGATGCGCTTCTGCGCCGCGACATCCGGCTCCGCCAGGAACTGGTCCCGCAACGCCTCCAGCTTCGGTGCCGTGGGCCAGCCGAACCACGCACCCTGCCCATTGCCGCGCAACGCGAGGTTGGCGGCCGGGCTCGCCATATCGACGCCCGTTAGCGTGGTGAAAAACACGCTCCACCCGCCCTGCGACGGCGGCGCCTTGCTGGCCCGGCGCTGGATGACGGTGCCCCAATCCATCTGCTGCAAGTCCACGTTCAGCCCGCAGCGCTGCAGCATGTCCGCCGCCACGCTCGCCAGCGCGTTGATGCGCGGGTAGTCGCCCGGGCTCATCACCACCACGGGCTCACCGCCATAGCCGGCCGCCTTGATCTCCCGCTTTGCCCGCTCGATGTCGCGCGGGCCGGTGATGGCCTGCATCCCGGCGTCGCTCGCCATCGCCGTGCCGGGGCCGAAGAAGCCCACATCGGCGCGCCAGGACTGCTTCCGGTCCCCCGCGATCGCCTCCATGGAGTCGGCCTGGTTCAGCGCCGGGAGCAGCGCGCGGCGGATCGCCGGGTTGTCGAACGGCGGATGCAGCTGGTTCATCCGGAAGATGCCGATGTTGCCGGTGACGTCCACGACGAAGGTCTTGAGCGCCGGCTCCCGCTCCATCACCGGCAGCAGGTCGAACGACGGCTGCTCCCACCAATCGGCCTCGCCGCGCTGCATGGCGGCGGCGGCGGTCGCCACGTCCGGGATCACCGTCCACTCCACGCGGTCGAAGTTCACCACCTTCGGCCCGGCGGTGCAGGACGGGACACCATTCGGCCGCGGGCGATACCCGTCGAACCGCTGATACGCCACGCGCGAGCCGACCACGCGCTCATCCGCCAGGAAGCGGAACGGGCCGCTGCCGACCATCTCCGTCACCTGCTTGAACGGGTCCGTGCTGGCCAGCCGCTCCGGCATGATAGGGAGCATGTTGATCCCGACCTTGCCCAGCGCCTCGGGCAGGAACGGGAAGGGGACCTTCAGCCGGAACACGATGGTTGTGTCGTCGGACGCCGACAACTCGTCCGTCACCGCCATCAGCGTCTGCCCGAACGCATCCCGCCGCGCCCAGCGCCGGATGCTGGCCACGCAATCCCGTGCCAGCACCCTGCTGCCGTCATGGAACACCAGTCCGTCCCGCAGCGTCAGCGTCCACCGCTTGCCGCCGTCCTCGACCGCGTGGCCGTCAACCATCTGCGGCTGGATCCGCAACTGGTCGTCCTGCCCGTACAGCGTGTCGAACACCGCGTAGCCGTGGTTGCGGGTCACGTAGACGGAGGTCCAGACCGGGTCGAGCGCGGTCACGTCCGACTGCGGGATGAAGCGGAGCACGCGGGCGGTTTCGGCCCGCACGATATGCGGGGCGGCCAGGGCGGCCCCGGTCATCTGGATCAGGGCGCGCCGTTTCACTGCCATGTCGAACCCATCGCGGTCATGCCGGGAGTATGCGCGTGATTTACCAACGAATCGAGCAGGGAGGCACCGTTTGCCAGGCCGGGACATGTGGTTCCGCAAGCAGCCTTGGCTGACAAAGGCCGCGCAATCCCGTAAGGCCGCCCCATGCGCATCCTGACCCGTTTGTTCCCGCTCTGGGCAGTGGTGTTCGCTTTGGCGGCCTACCTCGCCCCGGCGCGCTTCACCCCAGTTGTACCCTATGTGACGTACCTGCTGGCGCTGATCATGTTTGCCGCCGGGGTCACGTTGCGGGTGAGTGATTTTCGGCGCGTCATCACGCGGCCGGGCCCGGTGCTGGCGGGGTTGGCCTTGCATTACCTGATCATGCCGTTCGCCGCCTGGGGGATCGCCCACATGCTGGGCATGCCGCCCGAATTGGCCGCCGGGATGATCCTGGTCGGCAGCGTGGCAAGCGGCACGTCCTCGACCGTGATGGTGTTCCTGTCGGGCGGGGACGTGGCGTTGTCCGTGACGATCAGCGCCCTGTCGACGCTGGTGGGCGTGGTCGCGACGCCCCTCCTGACCCGGCTCTACGTCTCGGCAGGGATCACCGTCGACGTTTGGGGGTTGCTGACCAGCATCGTCCAGGTGGTGGCCGTTCCCGTCCTGTTGGGCCTGGTGGTCAATCACCTGGCCCACCGGCTGGTGCGGACGGTCATGCCCGTGCTGCCGCTGGTCTCCATGGTGGCGATCCTGTTGATCATCGCCGCCGTCGTCGGCGCCACCCAGCCGGCCATCGCGGCGGTCGGCCCGCTGGTTGCGGTCGGCGTGGTGCTGCACAACGCCGTCGGGCTGTTGGGCGGTTACTGGGGCGGCCGCCTGCTAGGCTTCGACGAGGGCGTGTGCCGCACCCTGGCCTTGGAAGTCGGCATGCAGAACTCCGGCCTGGCCGCGACGCTCGGCAAGCTGTATTTCGGTCCCTTGGCGGCGTTGCCCGGTGCGATATTCTCGGTCTGGCACAATCTTTCCGGCTCCCTGCTGGCAGGCTGGTGGGCCGCCCGGCCTGCTGCCGGCTCGGTGCCTCGCCGCGAGGCAATACGTTCTTGAGTGTTTGTCCATACCCATTCAATGACGGGTCAAACTGGTTGTGGCCGTTATTGTGAAAACACTCGTATCGACGTGCGTTGATCTCGACTTTTCGGTGGGCTGAAGCCCACCCTACTTCTACTGCACCAGTTCGGCATCACGGGTGCTCTAACTATTTCACGGGTGCTACGGCCACTCCGGGCGCGAGCTGGATAATGACCGGAGCTTGGCCTTGCGGGGGCATCTGGCCCAGCTTGAACCCCAGCGCCCCAGCCAGGGCGGCAACCACACCGATGAGGATGCCAATGTTGCGGGGCGTCTCCCAGAATGCCTGCTTGGTCTTCAACCCCAGATCTGCCCGCATCACAGCCATCCTCAATTCCCATTCCTCGTCGGCCGGTAACGACATCATCAACCTCCTCGGCTAGTTTTGCCATCTGTCATCTTAACAAAGAGGTGTCCGGTGCAAGCGAGTTGCACGCCGCTAAAGGAACGACACCGGGTCCACGTCCACATCCACCCGCACCCCCCGCCCCACCTTCACCTGCCCCAGCCACGCCCGCAGCAGCGGCTGCACCGCCACGTCCCGCCGCGCCTTCAGCAGCAGCCGCCGCCGATGCCGCCCGCGCAGAATCGCCAGCGGCGCCGGCGCGGGGCCGAGCACCGTCACACCCTCCGCCCGGGGTGCCGCGCGGCCCAGGTCGCGGGCGGCCTCGTCGGCGGATTGCGCGTCGTCCGCGGAGACGATCAGGGCGGCCAGCCGGCCATGCGGGGGCCAGCCGCCGGGGCGCCGCGCCGCACTCTCCTGCGCCATGAACGCGCGCAAATCCCCGCCGACCAGCGCCTGCATCACCGGGTGCTCGGGGCTGAACGTCTGCAGCTTCACGTGGCCCGGCGCCTCCGCCCGGCCAGCGCGGCCGCTTACCTGGTGCAGCAGCTGCACCGTCCGCTCCGCCGCCCGCAGGTCGCCGCCGGCCAGGCCGAGGTCGGCGTCCACCACCCCCACCAGCGTCAAATGCGGGAAGTGCCAGCCCTTGGCCACGATCTGCGTGCCGATGATCAGGTCCACCTCCCGCGCCGCGATCGCCCGGGCGGCGTTCGCGGCGGCATTCGGGCCGGGCATGGTGTCGCTGGCCATCACCAGCACGCGCGCCTCCGGGAACAGCGCCGCCGCCTCCTCCGTGATCCGCTCCACGCCGGGCCCGATCGGCACCAGGCTGTCGGCGGTGGCACAGACCGGGCAGGCGGGCGGGATCGGCTCGGTGTGGCCGCAATGGTGGCAGGCGAGTTGCCGCCGGGCCCGGTGCTCCACCAGCCAGGCGGTGCAGTTGGGGCACTGGATGCGGTGCCCGCAACTGCGGCACAGCGTCAGCGGAGCGTAGCCCCGGCGGTTGAGGAACAGCATCGCCTGCTCCCCCCGCGCCATCGTCGCGCGCACCGCCTCTACCAGCACGTCCGACAGGAACCGCCCGCGCGGCGGCGGGTTCTCGCGCAAATCCAGCGTCTCGACCTTGGGCAGCGTGGCGCCGCCATGCCTCGCATCCAGCGTCAGGTGGCGGTAGCGCCCCGCCTCCACGTTGGCCAGCGTCTCGAGGCTGGGGGTTGCCGACACCAGCACCGCGGGTGCCGCGGACAGGCGGGCGCGCACCACCGCCATGTCGCGGGCGTGGTACACCACGCCCTCCTCCTGCTTGAACGCCGTCTCATGCTCCTCGTCGACCACGATCAGGCCGAGATCGGGGAACGGCAGGAACAACGCCGAGCGCGCGCCCACCACCACCGCCGCCCCGCCCTCCGCCACCGCCCGCCAGGTCAGCCGCCGCGTGCGGGACGCCAGGTCCGAGTGCCAGACGGCCGGCGCCGTGCCGAACCGCGCAGTGAACCGCTCCAGCCATTGGGAGGAGAGTGCGATTTCCGGCAGCAGCACCAGCGCCTGCCGCCCGGCGGCGACGCATTCCGCCACCGCCTCCAGATACACCTCGGTCTTGCCCGACCCGGTCACGCCGTCCAGCACGCTGACCGAGAACGCGGCGGCCGCCACGGCCCCCCGCAGGGCCGCGGCGGCCGCCGCCTGCGCGGGGGAGAGCGCCGGGCCGGAATGCAGCGGGTCGGGCATGGCGAAGGGTGGGGCGGATGGCAGGATGGTGGGAAGCAGCAGCCCCGCCCCTGCCATGCCGCGGATCACCGCCGGGGACACGCCGGCATCGCGCGCCACCGCGGCCCCGGTCCGCGGCACCCGGTCCCCCAGCAGCGCCACCACGCGCTGCCGCCCCTCGGTCAGCCGCGCGCCTTCGGGCACGTCCGCCAGGGTCCACCCGGCCTGCGGCATGGGCGGGGCCAGCGCGTTGACCCGCAGCGCCATGGCCAGCACATCGCCGGGCGGGGCAAGGGTGTAGCTCGCCACCCAGTCGATGAACTGGCGCAAGGCCGGTCGCATCGGCGGCGCGTCCAGCACGGCGTCGACCGGCTTCAGCTTGGCGGCGGGCACCGGGTCCCCCTGGCTACGGTCCCACACCACGCCGATTTCAGCCCGGCGGTTCAGCGGCACCAGCACCATGTCGCCGGGCCGCAAATCCATCCCCTCCGGCACCGCGTAATCGAACGGGCCGGCGAGTGGGTAGGGCAGCAGCACCGGAACCCGCTTCCGGGCTGCAGTGGCGCTGGCTAGGGTGGAACCCGGCAGGCCGAGGTCGAGGGAGGGCAGACGCATGAGGTTGTTGGTGGCTCGCACACCCCGCACGATCAAGCCCCGCCGGTGAAACCGGGCATGGTGGATGGCGAGGACGTG
>CAXSEG010000174.1:0-9866 GCA_964235545.1 uncultured Acetobacteraceae bacterium | reverse complement strand
CGTCAGCTCCTGCACGAAGCGGATCAGTTGCTCTCCGCGGGCGCCGATGTCCCAGTCCAGCCAACTCGTCTCGTTATCCTGGTTGTAGGGGTTGTTGTTGCCGCCCTGGGTGCGGCCGAACTCGTCGCCGGCCAGCAGCATCGGCGTGCCCTGGCTGAGCAGCAGCGTCGCCAGCATGTTGCGGATCTGCCGGGCGCGCACGGCGTTGATCGCCGGGTCGTCGGTCGGACCCTCCACGCCGCCGTTCCAGCTGACGTTGTTGTCAGTGCCGTCGCGGTTGTCCTCGCCGTTCGCCGCGTTGTGCTTGCCGTTGTAGGAGAGGACCAGGGCCGGCGCCCGCGGCGGTGGAACTCGCCGGCCGAGGCGGAGAGCCGCGCCGCCATCGCCGAGGCCGGGGCGTCCGCCTTCCAGAACGCGCGCGTGGTGTCACGGAACTTGTCGTTCCACTCCGCCCAGCCGGGCGGGAACTGCCCCACCTGGTAGCCGCCGGGCCCGATGTCCCAGGGTTCGGCGATCAGCTTCACGCCGGAGAGCACCGGGTCCTGCCGGCAGGTGTCGAGGAAGCCGCCGCCCTCGTCGAAGCCGTGATCCTCGCGCGCCAGGATGGTGGCCAGGTCGAAGCGGAACCCGTCCACATGCATCTCCGTCACCCAGTAGCGCAGGCTGTCGGTGACCATCTGCAGCACCCGCGGGTGGCTGATGTTGACGGTGTTGCCGGTGCCGGTGTCGTTGATGTAGCGGCGCTTGTCCCCCGGCATCAGCCGGTAGTAGCTGAGGTTGTCGATGCCGCGGAACGACAGGGTGGCCCCGTGCTCGTTGCCCTCCGCGGTGTGGTTGTAGACGACGTCCAGGATCACCTCGAGCCCGGCGTCGTGGATGCTGGCGACCATCTGCTTGAACTCGGAGAACGCGAAGCCCGGGCTGTAGGCATAGCGCGGGTCCGGCGCGAAGAACCCGATCGAGTTGTAGCCCCAGTAGTTGGTCAGCCCGGCGCGCAGCAAGTGGTCGTCGTTGACGAAGGTGTGCACCGGCAGCAGCTCCACCGAGGTGACGCCCAGGGAGCGGATGTAGTCCAGCACCGCGGGGGTGGAGAGCCCGGCGAAGGTGCCGCGCATCGGCTCCGGCACGCCCTCGTGCCGCTTGGTGAAGCCGCGGACATGCGCCTCGTAGAGGATGGTTCGCTCCCACGGCACCAGCGGCGGCGCGTCCCGTCCCCAGGTGAAGGCCGGGTCGATCACGCGGCATTTCGGCATGTAGGGCGCACTGTCCCGCTCGTCGAACGAGAGGTCCTCCGCCTTGGCGCCCATGGTGTAGCCGTAGCAGGCCGGGTGCCAATCCAGCTGGCCGACATGGGCCTTGGCATAGGGGTCGAGCAGCAGCTTGTGGTGGTTGAAGCGGTGCCCCGCCTCCGGCGCATACGGCCCGTAGACGCGGTAGGCGTAGACGATCCCGGGCCGGGCGTCCCGCAGGTAGCCGTGGAATACCTCGTCAGTATATTCCGGCAGCTCGATCCGGGTCAGCTCGCGCGTGCCGGACTCATCGAACAGGCAGAGCTCGACCTTCTCGGCATGGGCGGAGAACAGGGCGAAGTTCACGCCCAGCCCGTCCCAGGTGGCGCCCAGCGGGTGCGGCCGTCCCTCGCTGATGCGGTCGCCGACCATCGGGATGAGCAAGGTTTGGATACTCCGTTCGATGTGTGCGAGGCATGGTAGGCGGGCGGCCGGCGGGGAAGGGAGTCACACGATGAGCGTCACCGGTTTCGAGCAGTTCAAGGCAGGCCAGGCCTTTACCTCGCCCCCGCGCTCCGTCGATGCGGCGGCGATCAAGGCGTTTGCCGCCCAATTCGATTTTCAGCCGCAACATATCGACGAGGCGGCGGCGCAACACACCATGTTCGGCGGACTGGCCGCAAGCGGCTGGCACACCGCCTCGCTCACCATGCGCCTGCTGCTGGAAAGTGCGCTGGCGGGTGTCAGCGGGCGTGGCCTGGGCGTGCGGATCAACGGCATCACCTGGTCCAGCCCGGTCCGGCCCGGCGACGAGTTGCACGCAGTCAGCGAGGTGCTGAAATTGCGGCCCTCCCGCTCCAAGCCGGACCGCGGCCTCGTGATCATGAAAACCACGACTCGCAACCAGCACGGCGAAGCGGTGCAGGAGATGACGAGCACGCTCCTGGTTCTGCGCAGCGACGCCGTGGTGGGTCCGGCTCACTCCGCGGCGTGATCCAGCCCGGGCTCCGCGCTTGGTTTCGCCAGAGACGGCAGTTGCGGCACCAGGGTGGTCAGGTCCCGTTCCGCCACGCAGCATAGGTAGTGCAGGGAGGGGGGAGCCTCGTCCTCGCTCTCCGGCAGCAGCATCCCGTCCGGCCCGAGTGGCAACGCGGTCAGCCCGAGGTCCCCGTAGACCTTCAGCAGGCCAGGCCCGGCGCGCCACACCGCCGGGTCCAAGCCTTCTTGTGCCGCAAGGTCCCGCAGGCGCCAGATCGCGCTGATCCGGTCGGACGGGGCGCCCGCCGGGTCCCCCAGGCCGAGCATGACGCCGCCGAGCCGGCGGAACGGGATGCCGGAGCGGCCGGCTTCTCCCATCACCACACCATCGGCCTGTGCCGGCGGCACGGCGCCGAGCGAGGCGTAGCGCAGCCGTCCCTCACCTTTCCACGGCAGCCAGGTCACGTGGCTCGGCCGCAGCAGCCGCCAGATCGCCAGCACCGCCAGGGCCACCGCCAGGGCAAGGATCATGCGCAGGCTGTTCGGCAGGTCGGGGGAGAGCACGATCTCCCACCAGGAGTTCTCGGACATGCGGCGCACCTGCGGCTCGAACGCGGCCAGTGCCACCACGCAGACGGCGAGCGCGATCAGCGGCACCAGCACGTCCGCCTGCAGGGTAGCCGACAGCAGCCGCGCGTTGCGGTAGAACGCGTCCCGGAAGGGGGCGACCAGCACGGCGGAGAGCACCAGCACCGCCGAGATCCAAAGTTGGTCCCCCTGGGCGGCGGTGTAGCCGGCGGCGATCAGCAGCAGGGCGACGGTCGCACCCCAGGCCAGGGTCACGCGCTGCGACAGCCCGATGGAGAGCGCCATCAGGGCCGCCCCGATCAGCGACGGCACGAACTGCCCGGCGCTGGCCGCCATGTCCGCGAAATCCGGGTCGATCCAGGAGAAATCTGGCCGGTCGTCCAGCACGCCGATCGACAGCAGCAGCGCACCGCACATCGCCACCGTCCCCGTTGCGGCACCGACGGCGAAATCCGGCTCGCTGATGCGGCCGAGCGAGGTGGCGCTGCGGGCGATGAAGCCGCTTTTGAGCAAGGCGCCACCGCGCAGCAGAAGCTCGTTGGCGGCGAACATGGAGCCGGCCAGGAACAGCGGGATCACGTAGTAGTACAGCCGGAACACGAGGATGGCGCCCAGCACCACCGGCGCCGGCAGGTAGGGCTCGAGCCCGAGCAGCATCGCCGTGTCGAACACCCCGATGCCGCCGGGCAGGTTGGCCAACAGCCCGGCGCTGTAGGAAGCGAGGTAGCAGGCCAGGAACCGCAGGTAGGTGAGCCCCGGCGTGGCCGGCAGCAGGGCGTAGAAGATCGCCGCCGTGATCGCGACGTCCACCGAGGCCAGCGCCACCTGGACGATGGCCATCTTCCAGTCCGGCAGGTTGAACTCGTGCCCGCGGAAGCGCAGCCGGCCGGCGAAGCGCGAAATTAGCACGTAGGCCAGCACGACCAGCCACATCAGTGTGCCAATGCCGTAGAAGGCCCAGAACGGCAGGAACTTGTTGAAGAACGGGATCGCCATCGGCTCGAAGAACAGGATGCAGCCGCCCAGCACGAGGCCGCCGAGCCCGAAGGTGAGCGAGCAGAACGCCACCACCTTGGCGATCTGCACCGGGGTCAGCCCCCAATGGGAGTACAGCCGGTAGCGCACCGCGGCCCCCGACACGGCGGCGAAGCCCAAATTGTGCGACAGCGCGTAGGCGCAGAACGAGGCGAACGCGACCCGGCGGTAGCGGACCTTGTGCCCGGCATAGATCGTGCCGAGCCGGTCGTAGAAGGTCAGTACCCCGTAGGACAGCACCGTCCAGGCGAAGGAGATGACCAGCGCCGTCCCCGGGATGGCGGCCAGCGACACCCGGATATCGGCCAGCTTGAGGTGGCGGAACTCCCGCTGCACGACGTAGATGGCACCGCACAGCAGGGCCACGCCGAGCACGGCGGGCACATGGCGGAGGGCGCGCTTCACGCCGCGTCCCGCCGGGCGAGGGCGGTGCGGATCAGCGCCACCGTCTCCGGGATGCCGTAGAGCGCCACGAAGCCGCCGAAGCGCGGCCCCTCCTCCTGGCCGAGCAGCACCTGGTACAGGCACTCGAACCAAGCTTTCAGCGCGGGAAAGGGGTGGCGCTTGCCGACGGCGTAGACCTCGTCCTGGATGGCCTCCGGCGTGCTTGCGGCGGGCAGGGCGGCCAGCGTGTCCGCCAGGTCGGCCAGGGCCGCCATCTCCAGCACGGTCGCCGGCCGGAACCGCTTCTTGGTGCGGACGAAATCCTGGTAGTAGGCCACGGCGTGGTCCACCAGGCGTGCGAGCAGCGGCGTCTGCTCCGGGCCTGCGCCGGGTAAATAGCGGCGGATGAAGCCCCATAGCATGTCCGGCGTGTCCGCGTTCACCACGCTGGCCAGGTTCAGCAGCATGGTGAACGGGATCGGGCTGCCGCCCTCGTTCGGGATGTGCCCGCCGCCGATGTGCCAGGCAGGGTTCGCCGGGTCACCACCGCCCTTGGCGACGTTGGCGATGTAGTCGTCCACCGCCCGGGGGATCGCGTCGAAGAACAGCCGCTTGGCGCGTTGCGGCTGGTGATACATAAATTGGCCCAGGCTTTCGGGTGGGGCGTAGCGCAACCACTCGTCCACCGAAAGGCCGTTACCCTTGCTCTTGCTGATCTTCTGCGAGTGCTCGTCCAGGAACAGTTCGTAGGTGAAGCCGACCGGCGGTGGCGAGCCCATCACCTGGCATATCTTGCCGGATAGCCGCACGCTGTCGATCAGGTCCTTGCCGCTCATCTCGTAATCGACGCCGAGCGCGAACCAGCGCATCGCCCAATCCGCCTTCCACTGCAGTTTGCACGCGCCGCCGGTGACGGGGGTGGTGAAGCGCTCGCCGGCCTCGTCCGCCCAGGTGACGGTGCCGGCCTGCGGGTCGGTGGCCTCGAGCGGCACCTGCATGACGACCCCGGTGCGCGGATGGATCGGCAGGATCGGCGAGTAGGTGGCCCGGCGGTCCGGCCCGAGCGTTGGCAGGATCACCGCGCGGATCTGGTCGTGCAGCGCCAGCACCCGCAGCAGCGCCGCGTCGAACCGGCCGGCGGTGTAGTAGTCGGTGGCGGATGCGAACTCGTAGTCGAAGCCGAAGCGGTCCAGGAAGCTGCGTAGCCGGGCGTTGTTGTGCGCACCAAAGCTCTCATGCGTGCCGAACGGGTCGGGGATGCGGGTCAGCGGCTGGCCCAGGTAGCCGCGCAGCATGGCGCCGTTCGGCACGTTGTCCGGCACCTTGCGCAGCCCGTCCATGTCGTCGCTGAAGGCGAGCAGGCGGGATGGCTTGCCGGTCAGCGTGGTAAAGGCCTGGCGTACCCAGCCGGTGCGCGCGACTTCGCCGAACGTGCCGATATGGGGCAGGCCGGACGGACCGTACCCCGTCTCGAACAACGCCTCCGCCTTGCCCGCCTGGTCAACCCGGGCGGCGACCTTGGCTGCCTCCTCGAACGGCCAGGCCTTCGGGAGCGCTGGATTATTGCGAATTGTGTCGGACATCGCGGGCAGGCTAGGAATTGCGCCGGGTGGGGTCAATCGGGCGCGGTGCTTGGCGAGCTGAGATGTCACCTCGGGAGGCCGCGGGCTCCACCGCGCGGATACCGTGGCGAGCTGAGCACGTAAGCATCGACTATAATCTGTGGGATCCTTGCCACACCGAACCTGGCAGATGGTAAGCATGTATTAATATTGCGTCACATCGAGAGTCGTTTCGCCTCCGGCAACCGAAGCTCCCGTATTCCATCATCTATGTGGCTGCCGCCACAGATATCTCATGTGCGGGACCGGATGTGATGGAACTCAACATACTCCTCCGGGGGCAATCCAACGCCATCCTGTTCGACCAGCTTGGCGGTTATGCGGCAGTGCAGACCGACGTCGATCAGTTGCTCGGCTTCGACGGGGTCACCAACAAGGTCAACATCCTGGGCGGCGCCACGCCCGATGCGGAGGGCAACGTCACGGCCGTCGGTGCCACGGCGCTGTTGCCGCCGGTGACGAACCATTGGCTGAACCTGGTTAATGGCGACTACACGCAAGGGTTCACGGCCGGCCCGATCGAGCAGGGATTGCTGAACTACATCGGTGACTTGCCGGCCGACGAACGCGCGGCGCCGACGGCAGTGCTGTACATGCACGACGAAAGCGACGCCTCGATTGCCGGTGGGGAGACTACGGCGGAGTGGATGGCCGGCGTGCAGTACGAGGCCGGGCTGGTGCGCCAGGCGTTTGGCCAGACCGCCGCCACGGTCCCTTATCTGTTCGTGCCGGTGCCCTTCGATGCCGACGATGCCGCCACCATGCAAGCGATCCGCCTCGGCCAGGAGCAGCTTGCCGCCGACCCGGCGTTCAACGGTGCGGTCGCCACGCACACCGGCGACCTGAACATGGACAACTCGTTCAACGGCCTGCCCGCCGGGGACGTGATCTACGGCGGGCCGCATATCGACCAGCAAGACGCGGACATCCTCGCCGCGCGTATCGCGCCGTCCGTGGCGGACGCCTTCGCCCAGTATGCCCTTCCCGGATCGCCGCTGGCCTTGGCCAGCGGCCATGTCGACGACTCCGGCCCGCAGGCTGTGCGCGTCGATTGGGTGCCGGCCCAGCCGACCCAGGTGATCGTCACGTTGCAGAACGACCCCAGCGCATTGGGGCTGGAGCCGCTGGGCGCCGAGGCGGCAGCGGGCCTGGGGTGGACGATCCGCGACGGGGACAGCAGCATCGCCGCGACCTCGGCCCAGGAACTCCCGGGCAACCAGTTGCTGCTGACCTTTGCCGGGGCGGTGCCGACGGACGCCACCGCCCTGCTGTTCTACGATTACGGCACCGGCCGGCTCGCTGTGGGGGCCACGACGCATACGGGTTCCGGCTATCCAGGCACCGGCGTGGGCTCCCCGGGGGAGGGCAACGGGATCTACGACACCGACGGGCTGCCGGCCTGGGCCAGCGCCGCCGGGGTCCCCCTCGAGGCGGATCCGGTGGCGTATGTGGTGGGCGCGATGCAGTCGTCGGCGGGCCTGACGCTGTACGAGGGTGACACGCTGACCGTCCTGGGCGGCGGCGTGCAGTCCACGACGGTGCTCACCGGCGGCGTGGCCACCCTGTTGAAGGGCGGCAGCGGGTCCGGGACGGTGGTCGATGGCGGGACCGTGGTGGTCGCGTCCGGTGGCTCGGCGGCCCTCACCACCGTCTCGGGCGGCAGCGAGACGGTACTGTCCGGCGGTATGGACTCCGGCAGCACCGTGCTGGCGGGTGGCAAGCTGCTGCTGTCCGGCGGCATGGCGCAAGGCGAGGCAATCGGCGGCAGCGTGGTGGTCGGTTCTGGCGGGATGCTCCTTGCGTCCACCATCCTCGGTGGCGGCATCGTCACCGTCGGTGATGGCGGGGTGGTGTCCGGCTCATTCCAGGATGCCGGCGACGTCGTGTTCGACATCGCTCGCAGCGCGGCGCCGGACGCGAGCTTCTCCGGCAGCGGCTCCATCACCGTGACGGGCGGCGGGACACTGACACTGGCCTCGGTCAGCGCCCTCACCGGAATGATCTTGGTCAGCGGAAGCACGTTGGACCTGGCCGCGCCAAGCGCCGCCGGTTCGGCGACGGCCGCCTTCGAGGGCAACGGCGGATTGCTGGTCCTGGATACCGACAATTCCGGCAGCGTCATCGCCGGTCTGACGCCGGATGGCGGCCAGACGATCGAAGTGGAGGGGTTCGCTGCGATGCCGACCCTCGAGCACCTGGGTGACACCGTGGTGCTGGCGGCCGCAGGCATGACCACTGACCTGGATATCGTCGGGTCGGCGGACTACGCGATTGCGCTGACCGCCGCACAGTCGGGCGGCGATGGCCAGGGTTTGTCGGTGTCGCTCACGGAGGGTGCCACGCCCTGCTACTGTGATGGCACGGCGATCCTGACCGATCGGGGGGAGGTGCCCGTCGAGGAGTTGGCGATCGGTGACCGTGTGATGACCGTTTCGGGCGCCAGCGAGGTGATACGGTGGATCGGGCGGCGGTCGTTCACCCGGCGGCTGCTGCAGGGGCAGCCGGCGTTGCTGCCCATCCTGTTCCGCGCCGGGTCGCTCGGTGTGGGGGTTCCGCGCCGCGACCTGCGCGTCTCGCCTGCGCACGCCATGTTCCTCGATGGTTTGCTGGTGCCGGCAGGCTGCCTGGTGAACGGTGTCACGATCCTCCAGGAGCATGGCTGTCAACAGATCGCGTATTTCCATGTCGAGCTCGAACGGCATGACGTGATCCTGGCCGAGGGCGCTGCGTCCGAGACGTTCCTGGACGATGACAGCCGAGGGATGTTCCACAATGCCTCCGAGTTCGGCCGGCTCTATCCCGATGCCGCCGGGCGGGGTGGGTTCTGCGCGCCCCGCGTGACGCATGGCTACGCGCTGGAAGCGATCCGGCGCCGCCTGGCCGCGCTCGTGGAAATGGCGGCGGAGGCCGCCTGAGCGGTCGTTCCAGCCGCCTGCCCGCTCGCAACCCACTCGCGTGCCGACATATACGGTGCCATGCCGCCGTCATCGCCCGCCACGCCCCAAACTGCCGCCATCGTCGTCGGCCACGGCCGTGCCAGCATCCTGACCGACGATGGCGAGCTCGCCACCGGCACGCCGGCCGAGGTCATCCGCCTGCTGGGCGACGCGATGCCCCTGCTGGTGCACGCCCCTGTGACGCTGCGGCGGCTCGGCCTGCGACCGCGTCCGGTGTTCGACCTGCTCGAGTTGTGGGCTTTCGTCCGCCCCGCCTGTGCCGCGGCCCCCACGCCGCGCGGCCTTGCCTTGGCCTTGGACATGACGCCGCCCACCGACATGGAGGATGCCGCAGCCCTCCTACCCACCATCGCGGAGGCGCTGCTAGCCCGCCTGGCCGCCGGGCGGGACACGCCGGCCAATGCGGATGCCCCCAGCCTTGCCGCGCGGATGGGGGCGTCCGGCTGGGCCTGGGCGCCGTATGTCGTGGCCGCGCTGGGCGGCCCGCGTGGCGGCAAGCCCACGGACGGGTTGCGGGTGTGGAAGCGGCTGCCGGAATGGGAGGAGGAGGCCGCGCCGCCACCGCCGGCCTCGCACCCCGTGTTGCCGGCCGAGGCACGGCGGCGGCTTGCCAGCATCCTCGGCCCGGATGCGGAGCAGCGGCCGGGGCAGGGGGATTATGCCTCTGCCGCGTCGGCCGCCTTTGCCCCGCGGCAGTCACGCGGCGACCCGGCGACGGTGCTCGCCGAGGCCGGCACCGGTACCGGCAAGACGCTCGGCTACGTGGCACCCGCCAGCCTGTGGGCCGAGCGCAACGGGGCGCCGGTGTGGATCAGCACCTTCACCCGGCATCTACAGCGCCAGGTGGAGACCGAACTGGCCCGGCTGCATCCGGACGTGGCCGAGCGCCGCCGCCGTGTGGTGGTGCGCAAGGGACGCGAGAACTACCTGTGCCTGCTGAACCTGGAGGACCGGGTGAACGGGCTGGCCGGGTCCGGCGAGTCCGCCGGGGTCATCCCGCTCGCGTTGCTGGCGCGCTGGGCGCTGGCGACCGCGGACGGGGACATCGCGGGCGGCGACCTGCCCGGCTGGTT
>CAXSEG010000173.1:0-9911 GCA_964235545.1 uncultured Acetobacteraceae bacterium | reverse complement strand
TACTGGGCGATCGCCGGCCTGCCGCTGCTCTGGGGCGTCTGGCACACCGTGCAGAGCGCCATGAAGCTGTTCGGCTGACGCAGGGCGAGGACTGGTTGGGTCCGGTCTTCATGTGAGTCTACAAGCCCATCAACTTGGAGGAGACGACTTACCTTTCAGCGTCGCGAGCGCCTTTCGAGTAAGGGAATGGGGACTAGGCGTACACAAATGTCTCCATCCAGAGTGTTCTGCCCGTATGAAGAATCACGCGGTAAATCATAATAGGAAACAATAAGATGCCTTCACGTCGATTCTGGCTGAGCTTGGCTTTGCCGGCCATGGGAGTTATTTTCGGTACTATGCCGGCCCCT
The DNA here is from genome assembly GCA_964235545.1 of uncultured Acetobacteraceae bacterium. Lineage (GTDB taxonomy): Bacteria > Pseudomonadota > Alphaproteobacteria > Acetobacterales > Acetobacteraceae > LMUY01. The sequence continues at coordinate 9,561 of CAXSEG010000173.1, read as the reverse complement.
GCTCAGACCATTTCGCCCGCCCAGACAGGCGGCTATAAACGGCTTGCTACCATTGCCGTACCTGGCAGCCCGCTGACTGCGGTTGATTTCGGCCTAGTGGACCCGGTATTACCGCTCTACTATACAACCGATCGATCGAACGCCGGCATCGACGTGTTCGACGCGTTGCACAACCGGTTCCTGGTTCGCATCACCGGCAATGCAGCGGTGGGCGAGTTCGCTGGCTCCAAGAGCGACGTGAACGTGTCAGGTCCGAACGCTGTTGCCGCGCCGGAACTCGGAGTGCTCTGGGCAAGTGATGGCGACAGCACGATCAAGATCATCGATCTCTTCACCCAGACGGTCACGAAATCGATCTCGACCGGCGGCACGGCACGGGTGGACGGGATCACCTATGATCCGCGCAACCATGTCATGATCGCGTCCAACAACGCCGACAGTCCCCCGTTCGTGACCTTGCTCTCCACCCGGCCGGGGAAAGAGCACGTGATTGCCAGGATCACCTTCGATACCGCCGAGAACGGCGTCGAGGGCCTGGTCTACAACCCGCGAAACGGCCTGTTCTACGTCGACCTTCCGCAGCTGGGCGATGATCAGACAAAGGGCGGCGTTGCCGTGATCGATCCTGCCACGGCATCCGTGATCACGACATTCCCTATCAGCAACTGCCAGGGGGCCGGCATGGCGCTGGGTCCACGCCGTAGCCTGCTGCTTGCCTGCGCGACCGCGAACACGCCTGCCGCCACTCCCCTGGCAACCCAGGTCATCGACGACTTCAGTGGAGCCGTGACTGCGACGATCCCGCAGATCAGCGGTTCCGACCAGGCCGCCTACGATCCCACGACGCTTACCTACTTCGTGGCGGCGCGGAACAATCCAGGTGGTTCGGTGCTCGGCATCATCGATGCCCGTACCAACACGTTCCTGGGGGATGTGCCGACTGGCAAGGGCGCGCACTCGGTCGCTGTCGCCCCGTTCAACAATCATGCCTTCGTTCCGCTTCCTCCCCATCCCGCAGACCAGGCCTGCCGCCAGGGATGCATCGGGGTATTCGGCCAGAAGAACTGAAAGGGTTGAACGTTGCCCTGCGGTCCGGACACGGCCCCCGACCTGCAGGGCAACACAGGCCGGGTGCATCGCCATGCATCAAGCCCGACCCGCCGTGTCCTATCTCCAGATGCCCTTCCCAGCGTGCCCGCGCATCCAGGCGGAAGGCGACACTGACGCGATGCGTGCCTAGCGCGCTGCCCGCGAGGGCACGGCGGAGGGAGTCGCTTCATCATGCCCGCCTTGCACGAGGCCGATCAGCACCGGCATGGCTAGCAGCACCAGCGGGAACTGCAGCAGCAGCCCCGCGACGATGGCGATCGCCAGCGGCTGCTGGATCGCCGAGCCCTGGCCGATCGCGAGCGCCAGCGGCAGCAGGGTCAGGATTGCGGCCAGCGTGGTCATGGTGATCGGCCGCAGCCGGTTGCGGCTCGCCTCGCGCAGCGCCTGGCGGGCCGGCATGGCGTGGCTGAGCTCGGTGAACTCGGAGACGTAGAAGATCGCCATCTCCGTGCCGATGCCGATGATCATGGTCATCCCCATCAGAGCGGTGATGTTCAGCTCCACCCCCGTGACCCACAGCGCGGTGAACACTGCCGTGGTGGACAGCAGCGAGCAGCCGATGATGATCATCGGCAGCCAGAACCGCTCGTAGAGGAACAGCAGCAGCACGAACTCGGCGACCAGGGCTGCGGCGAACACCCGTGCCAGTCCCGCGAACGCGATCTGCTGCTGCTGGTAGAGCCCGCCAAGCTCGTAGCGCATGCCTGGCGGCAGCACGCCGGGCCGGGCAAGCGCCGCGGTCACGTCGGCAACTGCGGCGCCGACCCCGCGCCCCTCGACGCGGCCGGTCACCGCGATCATCGGCTCAAGGTTGTCGCGCGAGACTTGCGGCTGGCCGGTCACGGCCACCAGCTCGGCGACGCGGCCCAGCGGGAAGACGTGCCCGTCCGCGGCCCGGACCCGCAGGGCGGCCAGCTCGTGCTGGCGCAACGTCATGGCATCCGGCAGGCGGACGCGCACGCCTACGGTCTTGGTAGCGCCGGGCAGCTGGGTGGCAACCATGCCGGTCAGCGCAGCTGAGACCGCCTGGGCGACAGCGTTCGGCGTGACGCCTTCCACCGCCACGCGTACAGGGTCGATGCGCACGTCGAGCGCGTCGCCGGCCAGCTGCACGCCATTCTTGACCTCCACGACGCCGGCGATCCCTGCTACCATGACGGCGACGGCGCTGGCCACCGGCACCAGGGACGCGGTGTCGCTGCCGAAAAGCTTGATCTCGATCGGCTGGGGCACGGCCGTCAGATCGCCGATCAGGTCCTCCATCAGCTGGGCGAGCTCGATCGAAACGCCGGGGACGCCGGCGGTGACCCGCGCCAGCGTTGCGGCCATCACGGCGGGGGTGGATCGGGCGTGGTCCGGCTTGAGGCGCACGAAGTAGTCGCCGTGGTAGCTCTGTCCGAGGTCGCCTCCCAGCCCGGTGCCGAGACGACGCGAGAAAGTCGCGACCTCCGCCGTCGTGGCAAGGATCGCGTCGACCTGGGCGATCTCGCGGCCGGTCTCGGCCAGCGAGGTGCCGGGTTTGGAGTAGTAGTCGAGGATGAAGCCGCCCTCGTCGACCTTCGGCATGAAGCCGGTGGGCACCGCGCCGTAGGCGAACCAGCCCAGCGTCAGCAGCGGCATCAGGGCCGCGGCCAGGATCCAGGGGCGCTGGAACAGCACGTCGAGCAGCCGGAGATGGAGGCGGGCGAACCGCCCCGGCGCGCCCGCGCCCGGATCGTGCCAGCGGTCGAAGTCCACGATCCATCGCGCCAGCACCGGGACCACGAGGGCGGTCATGCCGAACGAGATCACCAGTGCCGCGCCCATGGTGATCGACAGCGCCTGCGCGAAGGCACCAGTCACGCCGCTCAGGAAGGCAAGCGGGAGGAACACGATCAGAGTTGCAAGGCTTGACCCAGTCAGCGGCCGCATGAACTCGCGCGCAGCCGGCAGCACGGCGTCACGGCCGCGCACGGCGGCGCCTGTGTCGGAGCCTTGTCCTTCCCCGGCGCCGGCGCGGCGCGCGATGTGCTCCACCATGACGATGACGTCATCGATCAACAGGCCTACCGCGGCGGCGATGCCGCCAAGCGTCATGATGTTGAAGCTGAGGCCGAGCAGGGCCAGCACCAGCACGGTGACGGCAAGCGTAGCCGGCACCACCAGCACTGCGACCAGGGTCACCCGCCACGAGCGCAGGAACGCGATCAGCACCAAGCCCGCGAGTACCAGGCCGATCAGCACGGCGTCGCGCACGCTGGCCGCGGACTGGCTGACCAGCTCGCTCTGGTCGTACCAGTTCACCAGCCTCACCCCGGGCGGCAGGGCGAGGCCGGCGAGCCTGACTTGCACGGCTGCCGCGATCTGTACGACGTTGGCGTTGGGCTGTTCGTAGACGTTGAACAGCACCGCCGGGTGGCCGTCCTCCACGATGCGTCGATACTGCGGCACGATGCCGTCCTGCACGCTCGCCACGTCGCGCACGCGCACGAGGCCCGCCGGGTCCGAGCGCACGACCACGTCGCCGACGTCGCGGGCATTGCCGAGGGTGTGGTTGGCCAGCACGAGGAAAAGCTTGGCGCGGTCCTGCAGCTGGCCAGCCGACTGCAGCACGTTGGCATCGCCTACCGCCGCAGCGAGGTCGGCCATGCCGAGCCCGTACTCGGCAAGGCGCTGCGGGTCGGCCAGCACCTGCACCTCCGCCGTCTCGCCGCCCTGCACGTCGACGCGCGCCAGACCGGGAATCGCCGACAGCAGCGGGACGATCCCGAACTGCGCGAGATCCTGCAGCGCCACCGGGGAGGCGGGCCCGGTGGCGGTTTCCTGCGCCGGCACCAGGGCGTAGGAGACGATCGGGAACACCGTCGGGTCCATCCTGCGCACGCCGTAGCCGGTGCCGGCCGGCAGGGTCGGCAGCACCTGGGCAACGGCGGCGTCGACCAGCAGGGTGCTGGCCACCATGTCGCGGCCCCAGCCGAAGTCCACCGACACCTGCGCGGTGCCGCGCGTGGTGTTGGAGCGCACGTCCAGCACGCCGGGCACGGTGCGGATGGCCTGCTCGACCGGCCGGGTGACCAGGAGCGCGGTCTCGTCGGCCGGGCGGCTGCCGGCGTCGAGGTCCACGACCACCCGGGGGAAGGCGGCCTGCGGGAACAGCCCCACCGGCAGCGACATCGCCGCGACCACGCCGGCGGCGGCCAGCGCCAGCGCCACCACGACAATCGTGCGCGCGTGCCGCTCGACGAAGCTCAAGGCGCGGGTTTCAAGGACGCTGCCACAGGGGTGGGCGACGCCTCACGTATCGTGGCACCATCCGCAAGCTGGTAGTCGCCCTGCGTGACCACTGGTCGCGCGGGGTCTAACGCACCTTCGACGATCTCGGAGTCGCCGAACTCGCCCAGGATCGTCACCGCGACGCGCACAGCCTTGCGGCTGCTCACCTGGAAGACGGAAGCGCCAGTCGCGTCAATCAGCACTGCGTCGTGCGGCATAATCCAACCGCGATAGGTCCCTACGGTGATGGCGGCACGGAATGACTCGCCCGACAGCACCGCACCAAGCGGCACCGAGATATCGGCGTCGACCAGGCGCGTGCGCGAGTTCAACACGCCATCGACACGCAAGACCCTGCCAGACAGCGTGGGCCCGCCGTCGGTGCTATCCAGCCGAACTGCTTGGCCCGCCGCGACCTTGCCGCGCAGGGCCGGCTCAAGGCCCACCGTTACTACCAAGCCGTCCAGCCGCGTCAGGGTGAGCAGAGGCACGCCTGGCTGCACGCGGTCGCCGGTGGACACCGGGATCGTGGCGACGATGCCGTCGAACGGCGCGGTCAGGCTCTGCACCGGGTGTCCGGCGCCCTCGCGACTCAGGGCGTCGAGCGTGGACTGCGCATCCGACAGCGCCTTGTCGGCCTGGGCCAGCTGGTCGCGGGTGGCGAGCTGCTGCACGAGCAGCTGGGCCGCGTGGGCCCGCTGCGTGCGCGCCAACCCGAGGGCGCTCGCTGCCTGCGCGAAGGTGCTCGCCGCCGCGGCGGAGGCGCCGAACTCGATCAGCCGGTCGCCCTTGCGCACTATCTCGCCCGGCGTCACGTCGACTGCCTGTATGCGCCCGTCCTGCTGCAAGCTGAGCGTCAAGCCGCCGTCGCGCGCCGGTGCAGCGCTGCCGTAGGCGACAAGAAGCTCGGGGAACTCACCGCGCCGAAGCGCTTCCGTCTGTACCAGCACGCTGCCCGAATCGTCGGGCGCGACTGGAGGCGCCGCCGCCTTGGCCGGGAAGGCGGTGAGTACCGCCACGGCCAGCACCGCCGCGGGGATGCAACGTGTCATGACTGTGTCCCGTTATCTGGGAGCTGCGATGGCACCGCTGGAATCGACGGCTCTGCCGGCGACTCCGCCCCGCGTAAGCCGGGCCCATGCAACTCCGGCAGGCCGGCGCCGGTCAGCGTGGCCAGGGCCACCTGCTGCTCCAGGATGGACTGCTCGATGATCACCAGCTCCAGTTCCTTCGTGGTGGCCGCGTCGACCAGGTCGACATAACTGCGGTCGTCGATGGTGGCGGCCGCGAACGCCGTGCGAGCGGACACGGCGGCGCGTGCCAGGGCCGGTAGGTCGGCCTGCACCAACGCGCGCTGAGTGACGAGCAGGGCGATCTCGGACAGCATGGCGGCGACTTGGCCATGGGCAGTGGCGAGGCGGGCAGCGTACTCGTCGTGGAGCTGCTGCCGCGTGGCGCGCTCAATCGCGATGCCGCCCTGGTTGTGGTCGAAGATCGGCAGGTCGAGCGCAATCTGAGGGCCAACGTTGCGGACGTTGGCGTTGTCGCTGCCGCCGGTAATGCCGAAGGTGAGATTGGGAAATTGCGACAGGATTGCAGCGCGCACTCTCTCGTTCTGGGCGAAATAGCCGAGACGCAGCGCCACAAGGTCCGGCCGGTGATCCGCGAGGCGGGGCAGCGCCCGCGCCATTGCGTCCGGGTCAAGGGGCGGGAGGTCGGGCGTCTCCGTCAAGGGCAGCGCCGCGTCGGGCAGCAAACCGAGCAAGGCGGCGAGTTGGTGACGGCGGGTGAGCTGCAGGCGCTCGATGTTGAGGATCCGGCTGCGTGCGGCCTGCACGGCGGCGATGTCTGGCGCGATCGTGGCGAGCGTGGCGTTGCCGGCGGCGAGCGCCGCCTGCGAGCGCGTGCCCCGTTCTGCCAGGAGCGCGCGCTCGCGCCCGAGCAGACGTAGGGTGCGGGCACCCTCGATCAGGTCAATCGCCAGCAGGCGCGCCTGTCCCGCCACCTGCCATTCCTGCCACAAGATTTGGGCGTTGACTTGGCGCGCCACGTCGCGCGTGCTGCGACGGCGCAAGGACAGGGTGAGGAGCGAACGGATATCGTAGCTCATCCCCGCGTTCCAGGCCGTGGTGTCTCCAAGCCCGGCAGCGAGCGGCAGGATCGATCCGGTGACCACGGGGTTGGGCGGCAGTCCGGCCTGCAGCAACTGCGCCTGCGCGACACCCAGTTGGGCGCGGGTGGCGCGCAGGTCAGGGTTATTCTGCACTGCGAGCCGGGCGACGTCGGCGACCCGCAGCATGCCGCCCTGCGCGCGGACGCCAGGATCCTCCAGGGAGTCGACATCGGGCGCGAGCGGCGGGAGGGACGTCAGCGGCAACGGGTGGAACGACGCGCAGGCCGGCACCAGAAAGCAACCGCCGAGCAGCAGGATGCGAAGGGTGGAACAGGCCTGTAGGTGTGGCGACGAATGCATAAGTAGGCGTTTTTGCCTGCATCGGCCTTGCCGCCCGATGGGTTGAATGTTCGCGATCCACAACTTGACGTGGACCCGCGGCCAGATCGCATGGTCGGCTGATCCGGATGTGTGTGGAAACCGCGGGGTGGCGTGTTGAGGCTGCTGCTGATCGAGGACGATGCGGAAACGGCCGACTACGTCCGGCATGGTTTGCAGGACGAAGGGCACGAGCTTCACGTCGAGTCTGACGGAAGGGCCGGGCTGTTCCGCGCGACAGATACACCGTGGGACGTGCTTGTTGTCGACCGGATGCTGCCGGGGCTCGATGGGCTGACGCTGGTGCGGATGCTGCGCGCGGGCGCGATCACCACCCCCGTCCTGTTCCTGACGGCCCTGGGCGGTCTTGATGACCGGGTCACCGGCCTCAACGCCGGTGGCGACGACTACCTGGTCAAGCCGTTCGCGTTTGCCGAGCTTGCCGCGCGGGTGAACGCGTTGGGTCGGCGGCCACAGGGCGTACTGGCAACGACTACACTGCGGGTGGCGGATCTCGAGCTCGACCTGCTGGCGCGCACGGCACAACGCTGCGATCGGCGGATAGAACTGCAGACACGCGAGTTCATGCTTCTGGAGTACCTGATGCGCTACGCCGGGCAGGTGGTCACGCGCACGATGCTGCTGGAAAACGTCTGGCATTTCAGCTTCGACCCTCGGACCAACATCGTCGACAGCCATATCAGCCGGCTGCGCGCCAAGGTCGACCGCGGCCATCTTGAGCTGATCCACACTGTGCGTGGGTCGGGCTACGTCATCCGTGCGCCCGGGTAAGCTTCTGCGGGCCTCCACGGTCCGCCTGACGCTGCTCTATGCCGGAGTGTTCGCAATTTCTGTGCTGGTGCTGCTGGCCGCTGTCACTTGGTCGGCGTCCGGCTTCATGGCGCGCCAGATCGACGGCACGGTCGCCAACGAGCTTGACGAGGTACGCGCGGACGCTGGCGACGGCAGCGACGAGGCACTGCACCAGGTCATTGCCGGGCTGATCCGGCGCTCACCCGGGTTCTCGTACCTACTGCAGGACGCAGGCGGACGAGTGATCGCCGGCAACATGTTGGCAATCCGCCCGCAGCCTGGCCTGCGCGTGCTGGAGCGGTCCCATGTGGCTTCCGGCGCGCGCGCGACGCCGGGCGAGCACACGGCGGGCGGCCTACGTGGTCGCGGCGTAATGCTGCAGAGTGGGTCATACCTATTTGTCGGACTAAGCACCTTTGACTTGATCGAGATGCGCGAGGGGGTGCTGCGCGCGGCGCTCTGGGGCTTGGCGGCGATTGTGACGATTGCGCTCGCGGGCGGCCTGATGACCACCAACTGGCTTCTGCGCCGGATTGATGCGGTAACGCTGGCCAGCCGCGAGATCATGGCGGGCGACCTAACCCGTCGCATTCCTGTGCGCGGCACAGATGACGAATTTGACCGGCTGGCCGACAGCCTCAATGCGATGCTGGACCGCATCGGCGATCTGATGGACGGACTAAAGCAGGTCAGCAGCGACATTGCGCACGACCTGCGTACGCCGCTGACACGGCTGCGCCAGCGGCTGGAGTTGGCACGCCGACACCCGGGCGACGTCGCAGCGCTTCAGGTGGCGATTGATGGTGCGATCAACGACAGTGAGGCAATCCTGAATCTGTTTGCAGCGCTGTTACGCATCGCACAGATCGAAGCGGGCACGCGTCGAAGCGGGTTCCACCCGGTCCGGCTCGACACGCTGCTGACCGATGTCGCCGAGACATACCGACCCGAGATCGAGGAGCGCGGTCAAGGGCTGGAACTGGACTTGTCAGCCGACGTGACCGTCCGGGGCGACCGTGATCTACTCAATCAGCTGTTCGCAAATCTCGTGGAGAACGCACTTGGCCATTGCCCGTTCGGCACGCGGATCAGCTTGCGGCTACACGCCACGTCGGAATGCGTGTGCGCCAGCGTAACCGACACCGGGCCGGGTATTCCGGCAGCGTTGCGAGGCAGGGTCCTCCAGCGGCTCTTCCGGCTGGAGGTCAGCCGGACGACGCCGGGTAGTGGACTAGGCCTGAGTCTCGTCGCCGCAATCGCGGCACTTCATGACGCCTCGCTTGAACTAGGTAATAACGAGCCAGGCCTAATCTGCAATTTACGGTTCCCGAGCGTGTCAGAGATTTATAAGTAGATTTGTTGCGATAGTCTTTGAAGTATTGATAGAATGGTTGAGTCTGTTTGCAATGAGTATTAGCATACTGCGGTTAGAGATCTTTAATCGGCTATACTACGGCTAAGTATTCAGTCCCAGAGTGTGGTGTGACGGATCAATCCTCAGCCAGTCCGGTTCTCTGGTCTAGGCTTGGCAGGTGAATTCGTAGGGTGTGAGGCCGCGCAGTGCTTTTAGGCGGCAGGCATAGTTGTGAGCATCCAGGAAGAGCCGGACGTGCCCATGCAGGTCGTCGTGCTGGAGCTGAACACATTAGGTGCGGCTGGGTGTCATTGCACGAGCCGTTAGCCGTTTCGATACCGTTGCCATATAATCCCCCTTGTGGACACTCTCCGTCTGCTCGAAGGTGAGTCATACGCTGAACTTCAGCAACTTTCCGTCCACAAACTCGCGTCGAAAGTAGCCTCCGATGCATGCACGCTTTGTCGCCGTTCTCGGCCTTTTCGTTCTCCCCACGGTGGCGCTCGCCCAGCAGGTCACGCCTGCGGCGTCCGCCGTCACG
>CAXSEG010000172.1:0-9916 GCA_964235545.1 uncultured Acetobacteraceae bacterium | reverse complement strand
GCGCCACGGCGGACAGGCAGGCGGCCTGCACCGCGCGGATGTAGTGCCGGGCCGCATCCACGGCCGCGTCGGCCATGGTCGTGACGTCCTGGTATGGCATGTCGTTCATCGCGAACTCTCCTCAAGTGAACCGGCTTGCGCCGTCATGGCAGTCACGTCGTTGATGCTACGGCCACAGCGGGTGGCTACCTCCTGAGATAGGAACGTCATGCCGAGGCGACGAGGCCGGCATCGTGCAGCCGGCCGATCTCCGCTGCCGGCAGGCCCAACACTTCGGCCAGCACCTCATCCGTATCAGCCCCGAGCAGGGCGCAAGCGGCGGACGGCTGGCGCGGCGAGCCCGCCAGGGTGGCCGCCGCGCCCGGCGTCAGGTAGCGGCCGCCCGGATGCGCGGTCTCCGTCAGCACCGGGTTGGCGGCGGAGAAATACGGGTCGGACGCGACCGCCTCGCTGAGGGTCTGGTACGGCCCCCAGCACACGCCGATGCCTTCGAAGGCTTGCGTCAGCGTGGCGGAGTCTTGCCGGGCGAAGGCCGCCTCGAACAGCGGCAGCAACTGCGCCCGGTGAACGAAGCGCAGGCTCTCGTCGCGGGCGAAGCTGACGCCCAGCTCCGCCTCGATCGCCGCAACGGGCGCCTCCAGACCCAGGATCCCGACCAATCCGGACCATTGCCGCGGGGTGATGGCCACCACCATCAGGCGTTTGCCGTCCTTCGTGGCAAAATCGCGGCCGAACGCACCGAACAGCACGTTGCCCAGGCGGGGACGGTCCGCCCCGGTCAACTGCACCTCCGCGATCTGCCCGAGGTTGCCCAAGGCGGCCGCCGCCACGTCCGACAGCGGCAGCCGGATCTCCCGCCCTTGACCGTCCGCCTGGCGTGCCCGCTCGGCCGCCAGCAGGCAGAATGCGCCATAAGCACCGGCCAGCAGATCCCACGCCGGCAGCACATGGTTCACCGGGCCGTCATGGTCGACCGGACCGGTCATCAACGGCACCCCAGCGGCCGAGTTTACGGTGTAGTCCACGGCCGGGCGGCCATCCGGCCAGCCCATCACGCGCAGACAGATCAGGTCGGCGCGCCGGGCCGCCAGCCGGTCATACGCCAGGAAGCCGGCCACCGGGTAGTTGGTGACGAACAAGCCACCCTTGTCGCCCGGCGCGGTGATGATCGCGGCGGCCAACTCCCGCCCCTCCGGCCGGGACAGGTCGAGCGCCACCGACTTCTTGCCTTTGTTCAGTCCCTCCCAATACAAGCTCGGGCCGCCGCCGGGTGCCAGCGGCCAGCGGCGGAAATCCGGGCCGCCGCCAGCCTGATCAATGCGGATCACCTCCGCCCCCATCTGCGCCATGTGCAGCGCACAGGACGGCGCCGCGATGAACGACGCGGCTTCGACAACACGCAAGCCGTGCAGCAGGTCATACATCGGCTTGATCGCCTCGTCTCAAGGGTGGTTCGCCGGGCAGGCGGGATCGGGCGGACCGAATGCTTGCTCGCCGGGGATCGTAGCGACCACCTTCAGCAAATCCCAAGCATTGTGGGACTCGGCGGGTGCCTTGACCTGCAGCAGATACATTGGCCGGACAACGCGGCCATCCAGCTCGATCGAAGCGTCCTTGGTGTAGAAATCGTTGACCTTGGCCGCATGCATCGCCGCAGCGACCTCGGGACCATCGTCGCTGCCTACGGCCGCAACGGCCTTGAGGTAGTGCAAGACGCCTCCGTAGATGCCGGCCTGCAGCATGTTAGGCATGGCGTGCATCTTGTCGAAGTAGCGTTGGGACCAGGCGCGCGTGCTGTCGTCGAGGTCCCAGTAGAACGACTCCGACATGTACAGGCCCTGGCTTTCCGCGAGGCCAAGCCCGGCGACGTTGTTGATAAACAGCGACATGGCTGCGAGTTTCATGCCCTGAGCGGTCAAGCCAAACTCGGCAGCCTGCTTGACCGCGTTGTCGGTATCGTCCCCACCATTGGCGAGCGCTAAGACCTGAGCATCGGTATTCTGTGCCGAAAGCAAATAGGTGCTGTAGTCCGCCGTGGCGATGGGCGCCTTGCTGACGCCAACCACCTGGCCGCCATCGGCAAGCAGGAAGCGGGTCGCCGACGCCTGCAGAGCAACGCCGAACGCGTAGTCCGCGGAAATGAAGTACCAGCGCTTTCCGCCAACGCTGGTGATCGAGTCCGCGATCACCTTGGCAACCGCATCGGTGTCGAATGCCCAGTGAAACCCTGTCGGCGAGCATCCGCGCCCGGTCAAGTCGGTCGTACCGGCACTGGTGACGATATCGATCTGCCGTTTTTCACTTGCCACGGCCTGCACCGCCAGTGCCACGGATGAGTTGCCCAAGCCGGCGATCATGGCGATGTGGTCGACGTCGAACCACCGCCTGGCAACCGTTGACGCGATATCGGCCTTGTTCTGGTGGTCAGCGACGACGAGCCTGACCGGGCGGCCAAGCACGCTGCCGCCGAAATCATCGATGGCCATCTGCGCGGCGACGGCCTGGCCGCGGCCGGTCTGAGCGGAGTAGATCCCGTTCATGTCCTCCAGGACGCCGATCGTCAGCGGCATAGGCTGCGCTTGAGCCACGACACACCGCAGCAAAGCCAGGCCGGTGATCGCAGCCAAGATCGCGCGCTGCAACGGCATAACGCCGCGAACTCCGGAACGAGGCGTGTCGACGCCTCTAGGGTATTTAATGCGCAACGGAGGCCCCACTGGCGACACCGGTCTGTGCACGGACCAGCATCGCCGGGAACCTGGCCCGCTCCACGCGCGCCCGTTCGCTCCGGTCGGTCACGGACATGACGTAGGCGAGCAGGAAAGACAACGGCATCGAGACGACGGCCGGCCCGTCATAGGGGAAGATTGGCGCGGCATGGCCCAGCACGCTGGTCCAGACACCAGGCCCCAAGATCACCAGCAAGGTGGCGGTCAGCAGACCTCCCCAGCCACCCCACAGCGCACCGCGAGTCGTCAGGCCTTTCCAATACATTGACAGTACCAGCAGGGGGAAGTTGGCCGACGCGGCAATGCCAAACGCCAGCACCGTCAGGAAGGTCAAGTTCTGTCCCTTGAACAGGATGCCCAGCACGATCATCACCACGCCAAGTGCCACTGTGGCGAGCTTTGTCACTCGAACCTCGGCCGCCTCCGTGGTCTTCCCGCTTCGGAACACGTTGGCATAGAGGTCGTGCGAGATGGCCGCAGCGCCCGAGATCGCGAGGCCCGACACGACGGCCAAAATGGTGGCGAACAGGACGGCGGCCAGGAAGCCGAACAGCAGGTTGCCGCCCGTGAGCTGCGCGAGATACAGCGACACCAGGTTCGCGCCGCCCAGCAGCTTGCCGCCCAGGATGCCGCCCTCGAAAAACTGCGGGTCGGTCGCGACGAGCGACATGCCGGCAAGACCCAGGATGGCGCTGATCACGAAGCTGTAGCCAAGCAGGCCGCTGGCGTAGAACACGCTCATTCGCGCCGCGCGGGCATCCGGCACGGTGAAGAATCGCATCAGGATATGCGGCAGGCCGCTGATTCCGCAGACCGAACCGACGGCGATCGACAACGCTCCAATCGGCGAGCTTAAGAATGAGCCAGGACCCATGATCGCGGCGCCGCTCCGGTTGGCCGTGACCGCTTTGACCGCAAGCGTCTCGAGGCTGAAGCCGAACCGGGCCATGACCAGGATGGCCAGCAGCGTCAGGCCGAACATCAACAGCGACGCCTTGATGATCTGCACCCAGGTGGTCGCCACCATGCCACCGAAGGTGACGTAGATGACCATGAGCACGCCGACCGCCACGACGGCGACCTCGTAATTCAACCCGAAGAGCAGCGTGATCAGCTCACCCGCCCCAACGATCTGGATGATGAGGTAGAAGAACACGACGGTGAGGCCGCAGACCGCCGCTAGGCAGCGCGTCGGCTTCGGCTCGAGCCGAAGCGACACGATGTCGGCGAAGGTGAACTGACCCAGGTTGCGCAGGCGGTCCGCCATCAGCAGCAGCAGGACCGGCCAGCCGATAAAGAAGCCGACGGAGGACACGAACCCGTCATAGCCGCGCGCGTAGATGAAGCTGACCAGGCCAAGGACCGTGGCGCTCGACACCGCATCCCCTGCGATGGCCAGGCCGTTCTGGATGCCGGTGATGTTGCCGCCTGCCGTAAGGAAATCGCTCGCGGTGCTGGACCGCCGGGACGCCCACCAGGTGATCGCCAGAGTCAGGACGACAAAGCCGCAGAAGATCGCGATGGCGGTGAGATTGAGCGGCACGGTAGCTGTCGTCACAGTGATGCGACCGCAAGGATGGTTTCCTTGAGCGTCTCGAATCGTGAGTTTGCCCGGATGACGTAGACACCCATTAACAGCCAGGCCAGCACGATCACGCCGACGGCCAGTGGCCAGCCGATGGTAACGACGTTGCCGGCTGCGACCGGGAAGCGCAGCCAGTCGGGGCGGATCGCGATCGAGAGCATCAGACCCGCGTAGACAACCACGATGACGCCCAGGATCGTCCAAGTCCAGCGGGAGCGTTCCCGCACCAGTTCTCTGTATTGTGACTGGCGCTGGATGCGCTCGACCATTTGCTCGTCGGACAATGATGTTTCCTTGGTTCTTGTTGCTTATTAGTTGTCGTCGTCAGCTCTCGGCGCTTCTCCGTCTTGGGGGAGCGAAGTCCCAAGTGTCAGCCGTGACACCTTGCTCGCGCAACGCGATCTTGCGGATCTTGCCCGTCGGCGTCCGTGGGAAACCTGCCGAAATCCGGAAATAGCGCGGGACCATGAAGCGTGGCATCGTCTGCACGCAATGGCCGTGGAGCTTGCCGATGTCGAACGCCGCGCTGTCGGCGACTTCGAGCACCGCAAGGACCTCGTTCTCGCCGATCTCGGACGGCGTCGCCACCACGGCCGCCTCGAGCACGCCGGGATAGGCCATCAGCATGCCTTCCAGCTCCTGCGAGGAGATGTTCTCGCCACGCCGGCGCAGCGAGTCGGTCTTGCGGTCGAAGAAGTAGAAGAAGCCGTCCGAATCCATGGAAGCAAGGTCGCCGGTGTGCCACCACAGGCCGGACATGTTGGCGAGCGTCTTCTCCGGCTCCTTCAGGTATTGCTTGAGCATGATGTTGCCCATGCGCGGCCGATAGACGAGCTCCCCGATCTGGCCAGGCGGCAGCGCGTTGCCGTTGTCGTCGTGGATTTCCAGGATGCTCGACGCGGTGGGCCGGCCCATCGAGCCGATCTTGCGGCCGTGCAATGGGTTATACAGCACGTTCTTGATTTCGGTCTGCCCGTAGCCCTCGATCAGCTGCACGCCGTAGCGCGCTTCGAAGCGATACAGCACCTCTGGCGGCGCCGGGGCAGCGAACACCCGCGTCACGCAATGCTCCCGGTCCCGGGGCGAGGGAGGTGCGGAAAGCAGCATGTGCAGCATGGAGCCGAGGCAGTTGAACTGGGTGGCGCCGGTGTCGCGGATCTCGTCCCAGAATCGGCTGACGCTGAACTTCGGCGACAGCAGGATCGTGGCCCCCGCGTAGATCGCCGTGATGACGGTAGTGACCTGGGCCATGCCGTGGAACAGCGGCATGCACGTGTACATCCGGTCCCTGGTGGTGATGCCGAACGCCGCCGCCGACTCCCGGGCCATCACCAGGCCCTGCAGATGGGGGGAGACGACCCCTTTGCTCTTGCCGGTCGTGCCCGATGTGTAACCGATTCGGCCGGGGTCGTGCGGGGCCAGTGGCGGAAAGCGGGGCACTGCCTCGCCGCCGGCGACGAGAGCGTCCCACGACACCACGTCCAGCTCGCCGCGGGGGAAACCGGCCGGAATGCCATCGAGGAACACGATCGTCCGCAGGCTCGGCGGCGTCGCCTCGACCGTAAGCAGGGACGGGGCGAGCGCGGCCTCCATGATCAGGATCTTGCACTCGGAATGCTCGAGGACGTGCTGTAGCAGCGTGCCCCTGTAGCCCGCGTTGACGGCCAAGGAGACCAGCCCCGCCCGGGCGCCGCCGAACCAGGCGAACAGATGCTCCGGCCGGTTTGCCGTGAAGATGCCCATGACGTCGCCGGGCTCGAGCCCCAGCGCCAGCAGTCCTGCGCCCGCGCGCGTAGCCGCCTCGTCCAGCTCGCCATACGAATATGTCGTGCCGTTGAACACCAGGGCCGGGTTGCCTGGTGCGACGGCAGCCCTGGCGGCGAGCAGCCCGCCCAGCGTGCCGCCGCCCAGTTCCTGCAAATCGTGCCTATTCATAAGTTCCTACCGTGCCAGGATGAGGGCGCTCTTGTGCGCGAGCGCGCCGCCGCTGGTGACGAGGCAGGTCTCCGCGCCGTCCACCTGCGCGGTCGAGGTGCCGCGGATCTGCCGGACACCCTCGAGCACCAGGGTCAGCCCTTGCAGATACGCCTCGGACAGCTGGCCGCCGGACGTGTTGCTCGGCAAGGCGCCGCCGGGCCAGGCGAGATTGCCCGCCATCGCGAACCCCCCGGCCTCGCCTGGGCGGCAGATGCCGAAATCCTCCAGCGCCATCAGCACGATCCCGGTGAACGCGTCGTAGATCTGGGCGCAATCAAGGTCAGCCGGGCGGATGCCGGCCATGTCGAACAGGATGCGCCCGAGCGCCTTGGAGTTGACGGAGGCATAATCCTCGATCGGCATGTTGTGCGACCCGGTCGGCCCCAGGCCCCAGCCCGGGCCGCTCGCCTGTGCCGCGGCCAGGATACGGACCGGAGGTTGGCGCAGGTCGCCCGCCCGCTCGCGGCTGGTGACGATCAGCGCACCGGCGCCGTCCGATTCCAGGCAGCAATCATACAGGCGGAACGGGTCAGCGATCATGCGCGACGCCTGGTGCTGCTCCAGGCTCAATGGCCGGCCATACTGCAGCGCGCGCGGGTTGCGCAGCGCGTGCTCGCGAAACGCGACGGCGACGTGCGCCAGCGCTTTCGGGTCCGTGCCGAACTCGTGCATGTGCCGCCGGAACGTCAGCGCGACCATCTGGCCCGGCGTCATCAGGCCGTAGGGTGACATCAGGCTGCCGCCCTGGGGCCGCGGACGGTACTGGCCGTAGCGCTCGTACTGGCCCTGACACAGTGAGCGGTAGACCACGACGGTTTTGCATAGCCCGGCATGCACCGCGAGTGCTGCATTCATCACCGCGCCGGAGCACCCGCCGCCGCCGGCACCCCAGACCATGTTGGAGAACCGCAGTTCCGGGATGCCGAGGGCCGCCTGGACCTGCACCGGCTCGTGCCGCTCGGCGGCGTAGGAGCAGAAGCCGTCGATCTCCCGCACGTCGATCCCGGCATCCTCGGCCGCCATCATGATCGCTTCGCAGCAGAGTTGGAACTCGGTGCGGTCCGTGATGCCACCATGCCGCGCGTAGTCGGAGGCACCGATCCCCACGATCGCGGTGCGGTCCGCGAACGCCGCCCGTTCGGACAGCACGGCCGGGCTGGACACGCTCATGCGCCAGCCTCTGCCCGGCGAAAACGCGGTAGGATGCGGCCCTCCGCGGCGTCCTCCCACACGACTTCCACGCGCAGGCCGATGGCCATGTCCTCAGGCGTTACATCCACGACGTTGCTGACCAGGCGCACGGTGTCCGCCGCGTCCAGCAGCACGACGCTGATATTGTAGGGCACCGACTGCTTGAGCGCCGGGTGCGCCGCATGCTGAACGATCGTGTAGCTGAACACGGAGCCGGTGCCGGGCACGAGGGCCCACTCGGTGGCTTCGGAGCGGCAGCGCGGACAGAACGGACCTGGCGGATGGCGGTGCAGCCCGCAGGACGCGCAGCGCTGGATGCGCAACTCGCGCTTCTGGCAGGCGGCCCAAAATGGCGCTTCATCCGGACCCGGCGTGCCAAGAGGCGTCTCCAGCGGCAGGTAGCTCACTCAATCACTCCCCGGCGAGACAATGCTGCCCCTTCCCCACAACCTTAGCCGCGCATGTGCCCGCCGGCCAAGAATGAGTGAGCCTTACCGCTATGCCCATTTTGTCATACCTTGTAGACCTGGCCACACTGGCCGAGCCGATAAGGAGACCCCGTGGACATCAAGGAATTGCGATACTTACGCGCCGTGATCGAATTCGGCACCTTCTCCAGGGCGGCCGCGCAGCTCAGGATCGCGCAGCCCGCGCTCAGCCGGCGTATCCAGAAGCTCGAAAAGGAACTCGGCGTGACGTTGCTGAAACGCACCCCGAAGGGGGTCCTCCCCACACCGGCCGGCGGCCGCCTGCTGAAGCGTGCGTGTGAGCTGGAGGACGTGCTCGACATTGCCCGGCGGGAGATGTCGGGCTTCGCCGAGGGGGTAACCGGCGCGCTCCGCGTCGGCATCCAGCATCCCCACTCGCTGTCGATGGGCCCGCCCCTGGTGAAAAGCTTCCGTGCCGGTTTCCCCGATGTGTCGCTCTACGTGGTGGACGGCTCCAACGGCGACTTGCTCGACCGGCTGCTAAACAAGCAGATCGATGTCGCCATCGTGCAGTCACCCAGCCATTCCCATACTGACTTAAATGAAAGCCCGTTGTGGCTAGACAAGCTCCATCTCGTTGGGCCAGCCAGCGCACGATCGTCTCCGCTCTTTGCCGGCGGGCAGGTCAGCATCCAAGACATGGCCGCGCTGCCGATCATCATGGCCAGCCAGAAGCATGCGCTTCGGCGCTTGGTCGACGCCGCCTTCCTGCAACAGCACCGGCGCTTCCGTCCCGAGATCGAGGTGGATGGGTCATTGATGATTTTCGAGATGGTGAAGGCCGGCCTGGGCTACACGCTCATGCCGTCCAGCGGCTTCCATCAACTGCTGGTCGGCGGCGAGATCGCGGCCGCTTCAGTCGACCCGCCCATAATACGTACCATGAGCCTCCTCGCCCGGAACGACCTGCTGGCAGAGCGTGTCACGGCGGCGTTTTTCGAATTCGTTCATACTGAGATGCCGCGGCTGATCGGCACGGCGCGTTACGCACAGGCAACCCTGCTCGCCGCGAAGCCCGGGCGGAGGGCCCGCCGGCAGCCCGTGGCAGGATGACCGCGCGGAGATCTCAGCGCCGCCATGACCCGTGGGGCTGCTCCACCCCGCGCTGCGCTGCGGCCAGCGCCATCGCCAAGTCAGCAGCGTGCAGCGGAATGCAGTATGCCGGCATGGCGCGCTGGAACCGCCAGCCCTCGGCAAGCGGCCCGGCGTCCACGACATCGTAGCCGAACTGGTCATGCAGGCCGGCCGCAAGCTGCTTGGCGCCGGCATCATCGCTGGCGATCGGCAAAGCACGGCGGTCCGGCGTGCCGGGCGGGGTGCCCCCTGCCGCGAGATCCTGCTGCAGGATGGCGTTGAAAGCCTTCACGACTTTGGCATCAACAAGATGGGCAGCCAGCATCTCGCTCGTCGTGGTCTCCTCCCGGTCCAGTTCCGCGATGTTACCGTCGCGTTGTGGGTAGTAGTTGTTCGCGTCCAGCACCGGCTTGCCAGCCAAAGGCTTAATCGGCACCGAGCGGTAGGCGTTGAACGGGATTGCAACGACTACGGCGTCACCGAACTCGGCGGCTTGCTGCGCCGTGCCCGTCTTGCACCCGATCGCCACCGCCGTGCTGCCGAGGGTGCGCGGCTCGCGCGAGTTGCTGATCATGACGTCGTGGCCGTGCGTCACGCCAAGCCCGGCGACGGCGCGGCCGATGAAGCCTGCCCCGATAATGCCTATCCTCATGCATTCACTCCCTTGCTGTCGTCAGCGGGCGTCAACCGCCGAAATGGGCAGTCGGCAAGCCACCGATGCCGACATCCACGGCGAAGACACCGCCAGCCAGGGGTTCACGCGCCAGCGCTTCCTCAGACAAGCCGTACCGCATGCTGGTGATGAACAGCGTGCGAAAGCCCGGACCGCCGAACGTGACGCTCGTCGGCTTCGAAACGGGCACGGATATGGC
>CAXSEG010000171.1:0-9918 GCA_964235545.1 uncultured Acetobacteraceae bacterium | reverse complement strand
GAAGATCAGCACGTTGGTGAGCGCGCTGAACACGAAGTGCACCGCGACCCCCGTCAGCACCAGTCGCTCGGTCGCGAGGCCGCCGCCCTGCCGCGCCAGCAGGAACACCAGCGTCATCGCCGCCAGCGCGCCGGCGAACGCCGCCAGCGGCAGTGCCAGCGCACCGAGCACGGCGCCGGTATGCAGGATCACCGACACGGCGCCGACCGCGGCCCCGGAGGACACGCCGAACAGGTACGAGTCGGCCAGCGGGTTGCGCGTGATCACCTGCAGCACCGAGCCGACCATGCCCAGCCCCGCCCCACCAGCCCCGCCAGGATCGCCCGGGGGATGCGCAGATCCAGGATGATGTGCTGCTGCCCGATCGACCAGACTCCCGCCCACCCCATCCGGCCGAACCGCCTGCCGAACGATGCCCACCACGTTTTCCGCTGAGATGGCGACGGCGCCTACCCCCACCGTCAGCACCGCCTCCGGCGGCCCCGTGGCCACGATCCGGCCGTCCTGCAGCAGGCACAGCCGGTCGCACCACCGTGCTGCGAGGTTCAGGTCGTGCAGCGTCAACACCACGCTGACTGCCTGCGCGTAGGCGGCGCGGAGCAGCTCGAGCTGGTGGCGGATGTCCAGGTGGTTGATGGGTTCGTCCAGGATCAGCAAAGACGGGCGTTGCGCCAGCGCCCAGCTGCGGCGAAGTGCAGCCCGGTCGCGGCGAGCGAGGCCGGGGGAGGGAAGGTCACGCCGGATCGCTACATCCAGCCTACACCGGATCGTGGATCGAGCTTTCGGGACAGCCTGCCCGAGGCAAAAGGAAGCCTGGCCAAATCGACCAACGCCGCGCCCTCCTCCGACCGTCCCACCGACGGCTTCGGTCTGTGCGCAGGCCGGTCTCCTGGCTCGCGGGTCATGGCTCCAGGCTACCTTTCTGACCCCGAATGGGATCAGTGGTGGAGCGCCCTTCGCTCGCCGCTGACAGTTGCGTGGGCAGCCGCGGCGTTGGCCCCCTTGGAGAAAAGGAGGCCGCACCGCATTCCCGTTTCACCCCGGCCAATCCGGGGCACCTACGCGCACGCAACCTGCCCGGTTAGGCCCGGCGGTGCAATGCACCTAACGCCTCGATCCGGCGCGGTCTCTTCCAGATGATCGAGAGCGGGTCCGCCGACGCCGCGTTCAGTCGTGTGCCGCGATGAACGCCTTGATCCGCGGTGCGATCTCGTTGCGGAACCGGGCACCGTTGAACAGGCCGTAATGGCCGACGCCTGGCTGCTCGTAATGCAGATGCTTGTCATCGGCCAGGTTCGGCGTCATCGCGTGGGTCGCGCGGGTCTGGCCCAGGCCGGAGATGTCGTCCCGCTCGCCCTCCACCGTCATGATCGCCGTCCGCGTGATCGCCGCCGTATCGACGTGGCGGTCCCGCGAGACCATCAGGCCGCGAGGCAGCAGGTGCTCCAGGAACACCGCGTTGATCGTCTGCAAGTAGTAATCGGCCGACAAATCCATCACCGAGCGATACTCGTCGTAGAACGCGCGCTTGGACGCCAGCGGCTCGCCGTCCCCATCGACCAGGTGGGTGAACATCTGCCAGTGCGCTTCCATGTGGCGGCCAATATTCATCGCCATGAACCCGGTGAGCTGGAGGAACCCCGGATACACGGGCCGCAGGAACCCCGGGTTGCCGAACGGCACCTGGTGAATGACGTTGCGCTGGAACCAGGCCAGGTCGTGCTTCTTGGCGAAGGTGTTGACCTCGGTCGGCGCCTCGCGCGTGTCGATCGGCCCGCCGATCAGCGTGATGGAGCGTGGTGCGGCGGCATTGCCGTCGGCGTTCATCAGCGCCGTGCTGGCCAACACCGGCACCGCGGGCTGGCACACCGCGACGATGTGCGTCTGCGGCCCAAGATGCTCGACGAAGCTGCGGACATAGTCGATGTAGTCGTCCAGGTCGAAGCCCGCCGCCGTCAGCGGCATGTCCTTCGCGTCCTGCCAATCCGTGATGTACACGTCGTGGTCCGGCAGGAAGGCCGCGACGGTGCCGCGCAGCAGCGTCGCGAAATGGCCGGACATTGGGGCCACGATCAGCAGCGTGTGGTCCGCCGGGCGGTCAGCCTCTCGCCGGAACCGCAGCAGGTCACACCACGGCAGGCGCAGCGCGATCTCCTCGGTGATGGCCACTGGCTCGCCGTCGATCTGCGTCGCGGTGTGGCCGAACGTGGGCTTCACGAAAGTGCGCGTCGTGTGCTCGAAGCTGTCCAGCGCCGCCGTGGTGACCCGTCCGAGCGGATTGTCATACAGCGGATTGTTGTCCATCAGGCTGAGCGCGCCCGAAACCATCGCGCGCATCGGCTGCAGCGCCAGGCGTTGCAGGTCGTATATCTGGTATAGCATCATGGTATCGGGCTCTCCGTCGGGTTGGGCTGGCTTGCGCGGAAGATGGCGAACAGATCGCGCGCAACGATCTCGGGCGGGTCCCCGTCGGGCCTGAACCAGGTCAGCGACCAGTTCAGCGATCCGAGCAGGGCAAGGCGGAAAGGACCGGACTTGACGCCGGCAGGCAACGGCACGGCGGCGATCAGGCGGCGGAACACGGCCTCGTACCGATCCCGCTGGCGGACGAGCTCGGCCTGCGCGGCGCCCGGCTGGTTCGGCTTCTCCGACACCACCGCCGCCAGGGAGCCGTCGCTCACCAGCAGGCGCAGATGCGTCACGGCCGCCGCTTCCAGCCGGTCCCACGGATCCCGCTTGGCAGCGATGGCCTCGTTCAGCGCGGCGGTCGCCTGGTCGATCCCATGCTCGTAAACGGCGGAGAGCAGCGCCTCCTTCGACTCGAAATGGTAGTACACCGACCCCGGCAGCATGCCGACGGCCGCCGCGATGTCCCGGATGGAGGTGCGGCCATAGCCACGCGCACCGAACAGGACCGTGGCCTGCTGGAGGATCTCCTGCCGTCTGCTGTCGGGCCGGGCGGTGTCCGAAGGCAACACGATCTCCCGGAGATGGCCAAACAAGCGTTTGGTCAGATATAACGACGCAAGTCGGGGGAAAACGCCAGTGCCCTTTGTGCGCTGCAACAGCGGTCTGCAATGTGCAAAGCGCATGGGGTGCGGCATACCGCGCCCAAACAGGGAGGGCATGGCGGTGCAGGATGCGGCAGCAATCACCCGGGTGGCTGTTATCGGAGCGGGGACGATCGGCGCCAGCTGGGCCGCTCACTTCCTGTCCCGCGGTCTCGCCGTGGCTGTCTGGGACCCAGCGCCGAATGCGGAGGCGTTCGTCCGCGGCTTCGTCGAGCGGGCCTGGCCGACCTTGCAGGCCCTGGGCGCGCCCGCTGCCACGCCGGGCACGCTGAGCTTTCACGCAGATCCCGCCGAAGCCGTCGCCGGCGCGCAGTTCGTGCAGGAGAGCGCGCCGGAACGCACGGACGCCAAGCGGGCGCTGTTCTCGGCCCTCGAGGCGGCACTGGCGCCGGAGGTGGTGATCGCCTCGTCATCCTCCGGGCTGATGATGACGGACCTGGCGGAGGGCCTGCGCACGCCGGAGCGCTTCGTCATCGGCCATCCGTTCAACCCGCCGCATCTGATCCCGCTGGTGGAGGTGGTGGGCGGCGAGCGGACCGCGCCGGAGACGGTGGCGTTCGCCGTCGCGTTCTACCGCCACATCGGCAAGCATCCGATCCACCTGCGCCGCGAGGCGCCGGGCCACCTGGCCAACCGCCTGCAATCGGCGTTGTGGCGGGAGGCGGTGCATGCCGTGGCGGAGGGTGTGGCGACGGTGGCGGACGTGGACGCGGCGGTGGCGTACGGTCCAGGGCTACGCTGGGCGCTGATGGGCCCGCACCTCACCTTCCACCTGGCCGGCGGCGAGGGCGGCATGGCGCATTTCATGGAGCATCTCGGCCCGGCGAACGAGGTCTGGTGGCGCTCGCTCGGCCAGCCCACGCTGACCCCGGAGCTGCAGCGCGCGATCATCGACGGCGTGGCGGCGGAGGCGGGCGGCCAGGACGTGCCGGCGCTGGCGGCCCAACGCGACGCGCTCCTGGTGGCGCTACTGCAGACGATCGGCGACAAGCGGCCAGGGCGGTAGGCTGACCCCCTCCCTGTCCGCTGCCACGCTAGGTAGGTTCACCATCCGTTAACCCGCTTGCCGCATCGTTGGCCCGTTCCAAAAGGGGGCGGTCTTGGGCAATTACGTGCGGCGGCAGAGAAACATCGTTGGCGGGCCGAAGCGCTGCTGGCCAGCGGCCGTGCGGAGGACGCGTTGCGCATCCTGTCCGTCGCGTACCGGGCCTATCCCGGCAACGCCGCGATCCTGGTGCTCAACGGCCAGGCGCTTTGCGCGCTCGGACAGCTGCAGGCTGGGATCGGCGCCTTCATGGTATTGGTCCAGCAGCGCCCGGGCGACTCCATCGCTCATGCGCGGCTGACCGGGCCACTGGTCCGATGCGGCGATCTGCCGGGCGCGCTGCACCACGCGGCCGAAGCGTTCCGGCTGTCGCCCGAGGCGCGGCATGCCACGGCGTTGAGCGGCGTCCTCTGGAACCTGTGCGACTACGGCAAGGCGCTGGCCTTCGCGGACGCGGCCCTCGAGCTCAGCCCGGATGAGCCGCTGGCGTTGATGAACCGGGCCTTGGCGCTGGATGGGCTCGGCCAGTGGCCGGACGCAGTCGCGGCCGGCGCGCGCGCGGTCGCGGTCGCACCGGGCAACGCCCTCGCGCGCTTCCACCAGGGCGAACGCTTGTTGGGCATGGGTGAGATGTCGGCGGAGGCTTGGGCCCTGTATGAGGCCCGGATCGCCGTCAACGGGTTCAAGCCGACGCCCGGCTTTGCCGTCTGGTCGGGTGAGGACATCACCGGCAAGACCATCCTACTCCACGCGGAGCAGGGCTTGGGGGACACGCTGCAGTTCGTGCGCTACGCCCCGCTGGTGGCGGCGCGGGCCGGGCTGGTGGTGCTGGCCGTCCAGGCGCCGCTCGTCCGCCTGCTGCAAGGGACGCACGGCGTGAGCGAGGTCGTGGAGTCGCGACCCAACCCCGTGCCGTTCGACGTCATCTGCCCCCTGCTCAGCCTGCCCGGCATCTTCGGGACCGGGCTCGGTTCGGTGCCGCCGCCGCTGCCCTATGCGGCGGCCGCCCCGCTTTGGGTGGACGACGCGCCCGGCCTGCGCGTGGGGTTGGCCTGGGCGGGCAACCCGGGCTTCGTGCACGATCTGCGCCGGTCGATGGCGCCGGATGACCTGACGGTGCTGGCCGGGACGTCCGGCGTGCAGTTCTACAGCCTGCAGCAGCATCGCGGCCTTCCCAAGCCGCTGCCAGCGGCGCTGGGCGCGATCGACCTGATGCACGGCGTGCAGGATCTGCATGATACGGCGGCCCTGATTGCCGGGCTGGACCTGGTGATCTGCGTGGATACGGCGGTGGCCCATCTCGCCGCCACCATGGGCAAGCCCGTCTGGCTGCTGTCCCGCTTCCGCGGCTGCTGGCGCTGGCAGCATGAGGGCGCGGAGACGCCGTGGTATCCCACGATGCGGATTTACCGGCAGAGCCAACCGGGTGATTGGCGCGGCGTGCTGGCGACGGTGCGGCAAGACCTGGCGGTGCTGGCGCGTCAGCCGGCTGCTCCCGTCACCACCGGCGTTCGCCGGCAACGGGCGCCCGCGCCGCGCGCGTGCAAGCTGTGCGGCACGCCAGCCGCCGCGATCGGCGCTGTCGATTTCAACAAGAGCTGTGAGGACCACCGCCGGCCGCCGCTGCCGCGCTCCGGCCGGCTGGTCACCTATCACCGCTGCCCGGCCTGTGCGCTCGTGTTCACCGCCGACTTCGATGGCTGGAGCGATGAGGATTTCCGCCGGGAGATCTACAACGAGGGCTACGCCGCGGTGGACCCGGAATACGAGGCCGATCGCCCGGCCGCCTCCGCCGCGCTGGTCGCATCGCTGTTCGGACCGGATCGCCAAGGGATGGACTGCCAGGGGATGGAGGTGCTGGATTACGGCGGCGGCAACGGCGCGCTGACGGCGTTGCTCACACAGGAGCACGGCATGAAAGCGGTCAGCTACGACCCGTTCGGCGCCGGCTGCGGGGCGTTGCCCGAACGGCGCTTCCCGCTCGTCACCTGCTTCGAGGTACTGGAGCACACGCCGGATCCGCGCGCCACGATCGGCGCACTGGCCGCCGCCGTGGCGGAGGGTGGCGCCGTGCTGTTCTCCACCCTGGTGCAGCCGGCCGACTTCGACGCACAGGGCGTCGCCTGGTGGTATGTGGCGCCGCGCAACGGCCATATCACGCTGTTCTCGCGGCAGGCGTTGCGGGCGGCGTGGGCCGAACTCGGGTTCCAGCTCGCCAGCCAGGGTGAAGGCATTCACATGGCCGCACGCACGCTGCCCCCGGCCGCTGCACGCTTTACCGCCCGCGGAACGGCGCATACGTGACTGGACTGGGCGCTTGGGCCGCGGCGCTGCCGGGAGTATGTGGCGATCATGCTTCGCCAGTTCTTCAGCTACTACCGGCCCCACCGCCGGTTGTTCGCGGTCGATTTCGGCTGCGCCGTGCTCTCCGGCCTGCTCGAGCTCGGCTTCCCCATGGCCATCCGCGCCTTCATCGACCAATTGCTACCCGGCCGGGACTGGGGGATCATCCTGCTCGCCTCGGCGGCGCTGCTGCTGGTCTACCTGGTCAATACGGGGCTCACGGCGGTGGTGGTCTATTGGGGCCACCTGCTCGGCATCAACATCGAGACGGAGATGCGGCGCCGGGCCTTCGACCACCTGCAGAAACTGTCGTTCTCGTTCTACGACAATTCCAAGACCGGCAACCTGATCACCCACGTCACCAAGGACCTCGAGGACGTGGGCGAGGTGGCGCATCACGGTCCGGAGGATCTGTTCATCGCGCTGATGACGTTCGCCGGCGCCTTCGCGCTGATGTTCACCATCAACTGGCGGCTCGCTTTGCTGACCACGGTCATCACCCCCGTGGTGACGATCCTCTCCTCCCGCTACGGCAGCCGCATGACGCAGAACTTTCGCGCGCTATTCAGCCAGGTCGGCGCCTTCAACGCCCGTATCGAGCAGAACGTGGGCGGAATGCGCGTGGTGCAGGCGTTCGTCAACGAGGACCACGAGCGCCGGCTGTTCGCGGTGGACAACGCGATGTATCGCCGCACCAAGCTGCAGGCCTACCGGCTGATGGCCGCCTCCTCCTCCATCACCTATCTCGGCATGCGGCTGACGCAGATGGTGGTGATGGTGGCCGGCACCTGGTTCGTGCTGCACGGGCAGCTGTCGGAGGGCGGGTTCATCTCCTTCCTGTTGCTGGTGGGCGTGTTCCTGCGCCCGGTAGACAAGATCAACGGCGTGCTGGAGACCTATCCCAAGGGCATCGCCGGGTTCCGCCGCTATTTGGACCTGCTCGCGGTCGAGCCGGACATCGTGGACCTGCCCGGCGCCGCCCCCGCCGGCGCGCTGCGCGGGGAGATCCGGTTCGAAGGCGTGACCTTCGGCTACGGCGACGGCCGGACCGTGCTGCGGAACATCGACCTGTCGGTCGCGGCTGGGGAGACGGTGGCCTTCGTCGGCCCCTCCGGCGCCGGCAAGACGACGCTGTGCTCCCTGCTGCCGCGGTTCTACGAGCCCGCGTCCGGCCGCATCACGATCGACGGGGTGGATATCCGCGCCATGACCCTGGCCTCGCTGCGCAGCCAGATCGGCATCGTGCAGCAGGACGTGTTCCTGTTCGGCGGCACGGTGCGGGAGAACATCGCCTATGGCCGGCTGGACGCGCCGGAGGCGGACATCGTCGCCGCTGCCCGGCGTGCCCAGCTGGAGGCGGTGATCGCGGCGCTGCCGAACGGGCTGGACACGGTGGTGGGCGAGCGCGGCGTGAAGCTGTCGGGCGGGCAGAAGCAGCGGCTGGCGATCGCGCGCATGTTCCTGAAGAACCCGCCGATCCTGATCCTGGACGAGGCCACCAGCGCGCTGGACACCGAGACCGAGCGGGCGGTGCAGCGCGCCCTGACCGACCTCGCCGCCGGGCGCACCACGCTGGTGATCGCCCACCGCCTGGCCACCATCCGCAACGCCGACCGCATCGTGGTCGTGGACGGTTCGGGCGTGGCGGAGCAGGGACGGCACGGCGACCTGCTACAGGCGGGCGGGGTGTATCGGCGACTGCACGCGGCGCAGTATGGCGAGGCGGTCTAGCCGCAGGAAGCTGCCCGAACCCTCATCAACAGGTGTCCAGAGGACGACTGTCCTCTGGTGGGGTTTGGGGCAAAGCCCCAAGGCGCTCAAGGTCCCGCCTGAGCCTCCCACGCCAGCGTACGGAACGGCCGCCCCACCTCGTCCTGCCCGAGCTGCACGACCGCCCGCCGGATGAACCGGCTGCCGTCGCGAGCTTGCGCGTCGCTGGTGATCTCGATCACCGTCGGGGGGCTGGGGGCGGCCGTGGCCACCGTGCCCAGGCTGCGGAGCGCGTCACGCACCACCGGGTCGGCCTGGTCGCCGTCGAGCGGCGTCGCGGCATAGACCGAGAGGAAGGGACGGAGCCGGGCCAGCACCTGCGGCGTCATGCCGATCACCAGGCCGAGGTCGTCCACGCTGCGGAACGGCACGCCGCTCGGCCCGGCGGTGCGGCCCGCGGCCTGGTATTGCGCGTCCAGCTGCTCGTGCCCGCTGGACATGTGCCAGGCGGCGATGGACTGGGCCAGGGAGGCGGCGGCCGACGGGTCCACACCCGAGGCGCCGAGCAGCGCCGCCATCAGGTCGGGCGGGGCCAGGTTCGGGTTCACCTTGCGATCCTCGTCGGCGATGCGGATGGTGACCGTGTAGGCACCGAACGGCATCTGGTGCGGGCGGCCATCCGCCGGCCAGGCCTGTCCCGGTGCGTCGGTCGCGTGGAACACCGCGGCGGCAACCCCCGCATCCGCCGCCGCCTGAGCCGCGGCGGCGCGGCGAATGTTGCTGGCGAGCTGCACCTCGGTGCGTCCGGCCGAGGTGATGCCCGTGGCCAGCAGGGACAGCAGCACCACCGACCAGAGCACGATCAACAAGGCGAAACCGCGTGGGTGCCGGGGCGCGCTGCGCATGATGGGCAGTCCTGGCCCGTGCGGGCCGGCAGGGCAATCCCCCGCCGATGCCGGCCGCAGCATGAAGTTCGCCGCCGTGAGCTGGCTGGGCGTGACACCCTGGATCACGATTGCCGCATCGGGGCAGGTCGATGAACGTGCCGCCCTGGTCGGGTGCGAACTCAGCAGTCAGGTATCGCCATTGGACGCGATGGTATCCAACCGAACCCGCGTGCCATAGACCAGCCCCAACGACACCACGCACGCGACCGCCGCCCCGAAGAACGCCGCCGGCAAGCCGTGTCCCGCCGCCAGCACGCCCATCATCGGACCCGCCGCGCCCAGGCCCAGGTCGAAACAGGCGAGATAGGCGGCCAGTGCCACGCCCCGGCTCTCCGCGGGCACCCGGCGCACCACCTCCACCCCGAGGGAGGGGAACACCATCGAGTAGCCGAGGCCCGTCAGCGCCGTCCCCAGGAAGGCCATTGACGGTGAGCCGGCCAGGCCGATCAGCAGCAGCCCGCCTGCCTCCATTGCCAGGCACATCATGGCCACCCGGATGCCGCCCAACTGGTCCGGCAGCCCCGCGAACAGCAGGCGGGAGACGATGTACACCGCCCCGAACCCGGTCAGCGCCAGCCCCGCGCCACCCCAGCCCATGGTGGCGTAGCGCAGGGCCAGGAAGGCCGCGATCGTGCCAAACCCGCCGGAAGCCAGCACCAGGCCCAGGCCCGGCGGCCACATCTTGCCCACCACGCCGAAGAAGCCGGCCCGCTGCACCGGCACCGCTGGCAGCCCGGGGCGTGCCAGTGCCACCGGCAGCGCCAGCAGCGGCGTCACCATCACCGCGACCGCGACCCAGCCG
>CAXSEG010000170.1:0-9962 GCA_964235545.1 uncultured Acetobacteraceae bacterium | reverse complement strand
TGGAGTTGACCACGGCGTCGATACGGCGGTTTTGCAGGTCGAGGTAGGCCTCGGGATAGTGGTCGTAGAGCTTGAGTTCGGTGTAGCCGGGCTTGCCGGCCGCTTTCAGCTTGGCCTCGAACTCCTGCGCCACCACCGCCCCGGCGCTGCCGAGCTGGGCGCCGACGCCGTGGCCGGCCAGGTCCTCGACCGTGGTGATCGGGTTGCCGGCGGTGCGCAGCAGGATGGCGTTGGAGGCGTCCCCGTAAGGCATGGAGAACAGCACACGCTCGGTTCGGGCCTTGGTGATGGTCATGGCAGACATGATGGTGTCGAACTTGTTGGCGTAGAGGGCGGGAATGATGCCGTCCCAGGCGGTGTCCACGAAGCGGACCTTGACGCCGAGCTTGGTGGCGACGGCACGGGCCAGGTCGCAGTCGTAGCCAACGATCTGCCCGGCGTCGAAATACTCGTAGGGCACGTAGGCGGCTTCCAAGCCCACCACCATTTCGCCGCGCTGCTTGATGTCGGCGACGGCATCGGCCCGCGCGAGCACGGGACAGGCTAGGATGCAGGCTGTCAGCAGCCAAGCTCGCACGTTCATTCGATCGCCCCATGCAGTTAAACTGGACCAGTTGCAGCAAACATCGTGCCATTGGGTGCTGGCACCGGTGGCATAGGGTATGCTTTGAGGGAAGGCCCGCACGGGCGGGCTTCGCCGGGCCATCATTGCCGAGGATCGCGTCGTATGGGTGCAAAGCCGTTCCATCTAGCCTGGTTCCTTCAAGGCTCCAGCATCCAGGCCTGGGGCGAGCCGTGGAGCGGCAATATCAGCGAGGAGTGGATGGATGCCGGCATGTTCCTCGACCTGGCCCGGTCGATCGAGCGGGCCTGCTTCGACTACCTGCTGATCGAGGACTCCATCTACATCGGGCAGAATTGGCAGGACCAGCGCGACATGTTCCTGAAAAACGGCATGTCCGTGCCGCGGCAGGAGCCTTCGGTGGTGGCGTCGCTGATGATGGCGGCGACGTCCCGCCTCGGCATCGTGCCGACGCTGTCCACCTTTGCCTACCATCCCTACCTGACCGCCCGGATCGTGGGCACGCTGGATCAGGTGTCCGGCGGGCGCGCGGGCTGGAACATGGTGACCGGCAGCTCGGACTACTCGGCGCAGAATTTCGGGCTGGACGGGCTGCCGGAGCACGACAGGCGCTACGAGATGGCTGCCGAGTATATCGATGTGGTGACGCGGCTGTGGGATTCGTGGGAGCCGGGTGCCATCGTGGCGGACCGCAAGAGCGGCGTGCTGATCGATCCGGAGAAGGTGCATACGATCGATTTCCGGGGCGAGTATTACGCGAGCCGCGGGCCGCTCAATTCTGGTCCGTGCCCGCAGGGACGGCCGGTGATCGCCCAGGCCGGCGGATCGGCCAAGGGGCGGGCGATTGCGGCGCGCTATGCCGACACCGTCGTGGCGCATCCCAAGGGGGTGGCGGCGATGAAGGCGTATCGCGACGAGGTGCGCACGGGCATGGCGCTGGCCGGGCGGGATCCGGACAGCTGCAAGGTGCTGTTCATGGCCAACCCGATCCTGGCGAGCACGGAGGAGGAGGCGCAGGCCCGGGCGGCGAAGCGCAGCCAGGCCTCCACGGAGGACGTGCAGCGGCGGCTGGCGCAGATGGGCTGGAGCACGAACATCGATTTCTCGGGCTATGACCTGGATGCGCCGGTGGCCGAGCTGACCACGAACGGCCACCAGTCCAGCCTGAGCAGCTTCCTGGCCAAGGCCGGGGGGCGGACGCTGCGGGAGGCGATCATCGCCTATACCAGCCAGGGCGGCAGCGTGGACCTGGTCGGCACGCCGGACAGCGTGGCGGCGCAGATGGACGAGGCGATGCAGGAAGCAGGGGGCGACGGGTTCCTGCTGGTGCTGCCGAACGTCAGCCGCAAGACGGTGGCGGAGGTGACGGACGGGCTGGTGCCGGCGCTGCAGCAGCGCGGGTTGGTGCGGCAGAGTTATACGCATCGGCAGTTTCGCGATAATTTGCTGGAGTTTTGAGCGGCGTCGCTGCCCGGGCTTGATCCTGGCATCCACGGCGCCCCGCGCACATTGGCCCGAACGGGTGTTCACGACACGGCCCACCGCCGATCCACGTCAGACGCCTGATGCCGTGGATACCAGGCTCAGGGCCTGGCATGACGGGTTGTTAGGTCTGAGTTTCAAACCCGTCCGGCGGTGTCAAGCCAAGAGTGATGCTGCTACGGGCGTCGCCTTTCAGCCAGGCGCGCATGGCCGCCTCGTTGGCGAATCGGCCGTCTGGAATCGGTCTTGCGTCGAGTTTGATGTCGAAGCGGGGTGTGGTGAATGGCCAGGGGGAGAGGGTGCATGCGTGGCCGAGGCCGGTGCGCCGTTGCATCCGGTAGCTGACCGGTCCGCCCGCCGGGTCCGGGATATCGAGCGGCAGCGTGATGCCGCCGCACAGGCCGAGCGACAGCGTGTCGGCGAAGGCGATTAGGTTGGTCTCGCGGTCCAGCTGGTCCGGCGCCAGGCCCAGGGAGTGCGCCCACGCCGCTTCCAACGGCGCCTGCCGGTCGAGATAAGCGGTGGCCGCCGCCGCATCCGTCTTGCCGACGCGGTGACGATCGGTGAAGCGGGTGTAGATCACGCCGCCGTGGCGCGAGATCATCAGCGCCACGCGGGCGCCCCAGGCGAAGTAGGCGCGCCGGACCGCGTCCGACCAGACCGGCGCGTGCTCGGCGGCGCCGATATCGCGGAACAGTTTCGGGCAGCCGGTGGCCGGGTCGAACACCGGCCGCGTCTCCCAGTCTAGCCAGGCGACGTCGTGCTGCTCGGCGGCGAGCAGCAGCTGGGGATCGAGGCCGCCGGGCCAGGCGCGCAGCAGCTGGCCGGCGACCCAGGCGTGGGCGGGCTGGCTGATCGCCAGCACGGGGGCGCCTTGCGTCTCGAGGAACATCATGCGGCGAGCCTAGCGACGGGCGGGGTGCGGAGGCTAGCCTGCCGGGATGCAACACCCTCCCGACCTGCTGATCGCCGGTGGCCGCGTCTACGACCATGACGGAGATATCCACCAGCCGCCGGTGCGCGACGTGTTCGTCTCCGGCGGGCGGATCGTCTCGGTCACGGCGCCGGCGGACGAGGGAGAGGCCAAGGCGGCGGCGCGGCGCACGGCCCGGGTGATCGAGGCGGCGGGCAAACTGGTGCTGCCGGGCTTCGTCAACGCGCACTACCACTCCTACGACGTGCTGCAGAAGGGCATGCTGGAGGACATGCCGTTCGACGTGTGGGCGCTGCATTCGCAGCCGGCCTATCTTGGGCCGCGCAGCGCGCGGGAGCTGCGGCTGCGCACGCTGATCGGTGCGGTGGAATGCCTGCGCAACGGCATCACCACGGTGCAGGACATGAACAGCCTGGTGCCGATGAACGAGCCGACGCTGGACACGATCCTCGCCGCCTATGACGAGAGCGGCATCCGTGTGGTGTTCTCCGCGGCGCTGCGGGACCTGGCGGCGCTGGACATCGCGCCGTTCCTGCCGGCCGAGGCACCCGCGGCGGTGCGGGCCTTGGTGGAGGGCAGCCCGGCCGACCCGCACGCCCAGCTGGCCTTTGCGGAGGCGCAGATCCGCCGGCTGGACCCATTGCCGCCGCGGCTGCGCTGGGCGCTCAGCCCCTCCGGCCCGCAACGCTCCTCGCGCACGCTGCTGGAGGGGGTGGCGGAGCTGTCCCGCCGCTACGGATTGCCGGTGCTGACCCATGCCTACGAGACGCGGGCGCAGGCGGCGAAGGCGCGGGAGATCTATGGCGCGCAGGGGGGCTCCATGCTGCGCTACCTGGGCGAGGTCGGGCTGCTGAACGAGCGGCTGACGATCGCGCACGGCGTGTGGCTGCGGGGCGAGGAAGTGGGAATGCTGGCCGCCGCGGGGGCGGGGCTGGCGCACAACCCGGTCAGCAACCTGAAGCTCAAGAGCGGCGTGGCACCGATGCGGCGGGTGATCGATGCGGGGGTGAACGTGGCGCTGGGCTGCGACAACTGTAGCTGCGGCGACTGCCAGAGCATGTTCGGTGCGATGAAGCTGCTGTGCCTGCTGGCGGCGGCGAGCGACCCGAACCCGACGGGCGTGCACGCCGCCACCGCCCTGCGCGCCGCGACGCTGGGGGGTGCCCGGGCCGTGGGGCTGGCCGGCGAGGTGGGAGCGATGCGCGCGGGCATGCTGGCGGACCTGGTGCTGCTGGACACGTCCGACATCGCCTACGTTCCGTTCAACAGCGCGGCGCGCCAGGTCGTGTATGCGGAGGCCGGGCGGGCCGTGCACAGCGTGATCGTGGGTGGCGCCGTGGTGGTGGATGCCGGCCGGGTGACCACGGTGGACGAGGCGGCGCTGCGGCAGGAAGCAGAGGCGGTGATGCCCGGTTTTCTGGCCGACTATCAGGCGCAAGCGGAGCGCAGCAAGGCGGCGGTGCCGTGGCTGCTGGAGGCGAACCGGCGGGTGGCGAGGCGGGATACCGAGCTCGATCGGTTCATCCCCGGTTAAGGACCGGGCCATGGCATGGGAGATGCATCGCTTGCCGTGGCACATTCGCCGTCAGCCTGGAGCAGCCGCGATGTTCGATAGCCTTCCCTGGACCGCCTCCCCATCGCGTCCCGTAGTCAGCCGGCGGAACATGCTGCGGGGCGGCGTGGGTGCCATCACGCTGATGGGCTGCGGCGGCGTTGCCCGTGCGGCCGAGAGCCACATCAAGTCCACCTATGGCAACGGGTTCTGCAACCTCAATTTCTACCTGACCAACGCGTTGCAGACGGCGCAGGAGGACGGGCTGATCCTGGACTTCATCCCGTCCCCGACCTTCGCCGAGCAAGTGACGTTCCTGGGCGCCGGGCAGGTGGATGCGGGGCTGATGCCCTATACCAGCTTCGTGGCGCTGTATGACGCCGGTGCGCCGGTGAAGGTGGTCGCGGGGGGTGGTATCGAGGGCTGCGTGCTGGTGGCGCAGCCTGGCCTGGACAGCCCGGAGAAGCTTAAGGGCAAGACGCTCGGCACGTTTCAGCTGGATACGCTCGAGGTGCTGCCGTACGACTGGTTCAGGAAGAACGGCGTCGCCTACAAGGACATCACCGTCCGCTACATGGGTAACACGCCCGAGGCGGTGGAGGCGTTCCGTGCTGGCGCGCTGGACATGATCTGCACCATCGAGCCGTACGGCACGGCCCTGCTGAACGACGTGAAGGGCTCGGTGAAGCTGTCGGACGGGTTGGACATCTACGGCCCCGGCTACACCGATTGCGTGCTCGCCGTGCGGTCGGACCTGATCACGCAGAACCCGACGGGTTTGAAGGCGCTGATCAAGGGGATGATGAAGGCCCAGCTGATGTCCGAGCAGGAGCCGCAGAAGGTGCTCGATATCCTGGTCGGCCGTTACTACAAAACCAGCATGGAGAACGCCCGGATCGCCAAAGACAAGCAGCCGTCGGTAGTGGATGCCCGCAACCAGACGCAATTTATCCTGGACCGCGTGGAGTCGATCATGGCGATGGGCTACATCAAGAAGAAACCGGGCCGTGATTCAATTGACTGGACGCTGCTGGAGCAGGTGATCGCGGAGAATCCCGACCTGTACGGTAAGCTCAAGCTGAAATCGGCGTAGCGTGTCCGCCGTTCTCGGCCAGCCGGCGGCGGCACGGTGGCGGAAGCCGGCGCTGCCGGCGTTCGTTGTGCGGGTGCTCTGGGCGCTGCTGAGCGTCGGGCTGTTCTGCACAGTTTGGGAGGTGCTGTGGCTGGTCGGTTGGGCAGATCCGCGCCTGCTGCCGCCGCCGCACGTGTTTCTCGGCGGGATCGCCGGGCAAGCGAAGTTCTTCAACACGGTTAGCCGGTGGCAGGTCGGCGTTGGGATGGACAGCGGCCCGAGCCCGGCGATGGCGGTGGTGTACACCGCCGGGTCGACGATCGGGCGGGTGATGGCGGGGCTGGTGATCGCGACGATGCTGTCGATCTCCATCGGGGTCACGCTGCGCTACTGCAAGCTGCTGGAGCGGCTGATGCTGCCGACTATCACGCTGCTGGCGCCGGTGTCGCCGATCGCCTGGCTGCCGGTGGCGATCTTCATGTTCGGCATTGGCAACCGGCCGGCGATCTTCATGGTGGTGGTGGCGCTGCTGTTCCACATGACGCTGTCCACCATCGCGCAGATCGACGGGGTGAACCGCAACCTGATCAACGTCGCCCGCACCATGGGGGCGAGCAAGCGGCAGATCTACGTGCGGGTGATTATCCCCGCCATCCTGCCGGGTCTTTTGATCGTGCTGCGTATGAACCTGTTCGCCGCCTGGATGGTGGTGTTGATCGCGGAGAGCACGGGCGTTGGCTACGGACTGGGGCAGGTGATCATGCTGGCGCGCAACACCTTCAATCCGTCTCTGGTGTTCTTCACCATCGCGCTGATCGGGCTATTGGGGTTCTTGTTCGATTACGGGCTGCGGATGTTGCAGGCGCGGATCCTGTACTGGGTGCCGAAGGGGGCTGAGGCGCTTCGTGGGATTTAGCGTGTCCTCTCATGTGAGTTCCGGCTTTCGTGCGTGGGTTGATGAGATGCCAAAGCGCATCCCACCCTACGGGACGGAGGTGTTCGGATGAGCGTGGGCGCTGCGGTTACTTGCCGGGCGGTGGGGAAGACCTGGTCGCCTGGGACGCCGCGGGCGCATGAGGCGCTGCGGGGGGTGGAGCTGGATGTGGCGCCCGGGGAGTTCGTGGTGCTGCTGGGCCCGTCCGGCTGCGGCAAGAGCACGCTGCTGTATATGATCGCTGGGCTGGAGGATGGAACGTCCGGCGCGCTGTCGTCGTTCGGGGAGATCGTGGCGGGGCCGTCTCCGGACCGGAGCCTGATCTTCCAGGAAACGTCCTTGTTCCCGTGGCTGACGGTCGGGCAGAACGTGGCGTTCGGGCTGTCGGTGCGCGGCGATGGGACGGAGGCACGGCGGGCGGCGGCGCGGGAGGCGTTGACCCGAGTTGGGTTGGTGCAGGCGATCGACAAGCGGCCGGACGAACTCTCGGGCGGGATGCGGCAGCGCGTGGCGGTGGCGCGGGCGCTGACGATGCGGCCGAAGGTGCTGCTGATGGACGAGCCGTTCGCGGCGCTGGACGTGCAGACAAGGGCGAAGATGCAGGATTTCCTGCTGGATGTCTGGCGGGATTCGGGCGCGTCCGTGCTGTTCGTCACGCACCATATCGACGAAGCGGTGGCGCTGGCGGACCGGGTGGCGGTGTTCACGTCCCGGCCGGGCCGGATCAAGAGCATCGTGCCAGTCGACATGCCCCGGCCGCGCGATCCGTTCAGCCCGGCGGCGGAGCAGTTGCGCCGCCATCTGACGGGGTTGTTGCAGGACGAGGTGGACCGGGCGTTCGCAGAGCAGGAGGCGCTGCCCGCTTGACAGGTGTCCAGAGGACGACTGTCCTCTGGCAGGGTTTGGGGCAGCGCCCCAGGCTTCCTTCTTAGGAGCATCCAATGCCCGCCACCCTGATTCGAAGCCGCGCGGCCATCACCAAGGCCACGCGCACCACCACAGACATCGTTCCGGACGGCGCCGTGCTGCAGGAGGATGGCGTTATCGTTGCCGTGGGTGCGTTCGAGGATCTGCAGCGCCGCTACCGGGATGCGCCCGTGCTCGGCACGGGTAAGGAGATCCTGATCCCGGCCTTCGTCAACGGGCACCACCATGTCGGGCTCACACCGTTGCAGCTGGGCTCGGCGGACATGCCGCTGGAGCTGTGGTTCATCACGCGCATGGTCGCCCGCGCCGTGAGTCCCTACCTGGACACGCTGTACTCAGCGTTCGAGATGGTGGGGTCCGGCATCACCACGGTGCAGCACATCCATGGCTGGCTGCCGGGCACGATGGCGGAGGTGCAGCAGAAATCGAACGAGGTGATCCGCGCCTACGAGGATATCGGCATGCGCGTGTCCTACTGCTACGCGGTGCGCGACCAGAACCGGCTGGTATATCAGGACGACGCGGCGTTCGTGGCCTCGCTGCCGGCCGAGCTGCGCGGGCCGATGCAGGGGTGGTTCGACCGCTTCCAGATGACGTTGGACGGATGCATGGACCTGTTCGGCAGCCTGCACTCCGCCCATGCCGGCAAGGAGAGGGTGAAGATCCAGCTCGCCCCGGCCAACCTGCATTGGTGCTCGGACGCGGCGCTTGGGCGGCTGGCGGATGCGTCCGAGCGGTATGACGTGCCGCTGCACATGCACTTGGTGGAGACGGCGTACCAGAAGGCCTATGCCGAGCGCCGTGGCGGCGGCACGGCGGTGGAGTACCTGGACCGGTTCGGCCTGCTGAACAAGCGGATGACGCTGGGCCACGGCGTGTGGCTGAACGAGCGGGACATCGACCGGGTAGCGCAGACTGGCACGTGCATCTGCCACAACTGCTCCTCCAACTTCCGCCTGCGCTCCGGGGTGGCGCCGCTGAACCGGTTCGCCGCGGCGGGGGTGAACGTGGCGATCGGGCTGGATGAGGCGGGGATCAACGACGACCGCGACATGCTGCAGGAGATGCGGCTGGTGCTGCGTGCGCACCGTGTCCCCGGCATGGCGGACGACGTGCCGACGCCGGGCCAGGTGTTCGAGATGGCAACAGCGGGCGGGGCGCGCACGACGGCGTTCGGCGACCGGCTCGGGACGCTCGCGGTGGGGACGGCCGCGGACCTGGTGCTGCTGGATTGGGAGCAGATCAGCGCGCCGTATCTGGACGAGTCAGTGCCGCTGCTGGATGCAGTGGTGCAACGCGCGAAGACCGGTGGCGTGCGTGCGGTGATGTGCGCGGGCGAGGTGATCTACGAGGGTGGGCGATTCACCAAGGTCGATCAGGTGGGGGCGCTGATGGCGCTGCATGATGAGTTGGCGCATGCGCTGTCGGCGGACGAGGTGCAGCGCCGGACGTTGTCGGCGGCGTTGTTGCCGCATGTGAAGGCGTTTTACCGGGGGTATATGGACCCGGGGGCGCATCAGCCGTTTTACCGGGGCAGCTCGCGGGTTGGAAACCGAGTCGCCGGGCAAGATAAGCACGATGCTCAAGGAGGCGGCGACGAGACGTAGACCTGGAAGGCAAAACTCGAGCGCCGTCGGGCGAGGCGACGCCGAGTTCTGCAGTTCCTTGACGTCACGGTGCGTTCTGCTTCCTTCCCCGCGCGGCTCTGCGCGGGCGCTGTCATGCCGGGTGGCCACGGTCAGCCGGTGGGGCGGGGCCACTCACCCTCGCCCGCATTCAACTGCTTAGGCGACACCTCAGGCCATGTAGCCGCCGCCGTTGATCTGCATCACCTCGCCCGTCATGAAAGCGGACCGGTCGGACGCCAGGAATACCACGGCCTCCGCGATGTCGGCGGGTTGGCCGATGCGGCCCAGGGGGAGTGCGCCGCCCATGATGGCGAGTTCCGTCTCGTCATGCCCGTCCCGCGGCTGGGCGGTGTCAACCAGGCCGGGTGCGACCGCGTTGACGCGGATGCGGTGGGGGGCGAGTTCGAGCGCCATGGACCGGGTCAGCCCGATCAATCCCGACTTGCTGGCGCTGTAATGCGCGCCGCGGGGGGAGCCGCGGACGGCCTGGGAGGACATGTTGATGATCACGCCGCCTGCCCCGCCGGCGATCATGGCCCTGGCCGCCGCTTGCCCGCAGAACGCGGCGCCCTTGAGGTTCACGGCATGGACGCTGTCCCACACCGCCTCCGTCAGGTCGAGGAACGGCATGCGCGGGAAGATGCCGGCGTTGTTCACCAGGATGTCCAGCCGGCCCCACTGGCGCATCATGGCGTCCACCATGCGAGCGCCCGCGCCGGATCCGGCGACGCTGCCCTGGACGAGTATCGCCCGGCCCCCGGCGCGCGCCACCTCCGCTGCAACCGCCTCTGCCGCTGCTTCCTCGTTCAGCCCATTGCTCGCGACATCTGCCCCGGCGGCCGCCAGCGCG